>NZ_JBHIRX010000008.1:0-260814 GCF_042138595.1 Paenibacillus terreus
TTGGTGTTTGGTGTTTGGTGTTTGGTGTTTGGTGTTTGGTGTTTGGTGTTTGGTGTTTGGTGTTTGGTGTTTGGTGTTTGGTGTCTGGTGTTCGTTACCTGATGTCTGATGCCTGTTACCTGTTGCTTCTTCATACAGCTTTGCATGATTATCCCGTTTGCTCAGAATGTGGGGGTTGGGGAGCCTAAGGGAAGGAATAAAGAGAAAAGAGATACGAAAAAAAGAGGCAGCTTTAGTGGGATGTTCGACTTGAAATAGGAACATATGTTTGGCATAATGACAATAAGAACATATATTCTTATTTTGTTGATTCGGGGGCGAGCAGACATGGAAGTCCAAGCGGAAACGGAACTTCAATCCTTTAGCAGCCGTTTTCACAACGAGCAGGACTGCTTGGAGGCATTGATCGCGATGAAGTGGCCGAATGGCTTCGTCTGCCCGCGTTGCGCTCATACCCGCTGCAGTCGTCTGACTTCCCGGCGCATTCCCTTGTTCGAGTGCGCCAGGTGTGCGCATCAAACGTCGGCTTTGGTGGGCACGATTTTTGAACGAACCCATCTCCCCCTGACCAAGTGGTTCCAGGCGCTGGAGTTGTTCCTGCTGCCCGACGGCATCTCGGCGATGCGGCTGAGCCAGGTGATCCAGGTCACCTACAAGACCGCCTGGTTGATGCTGCACCGCATCCGCCAGACCATCGGGGAGTTCGATGCCCGGGAGCTGCTCTGCGGAGACGTGAAGGTGAACAGCGACCTGTATGGGCGTAATCCGGCCCGGCCACAGTTTCCTCATCCGCATGCTTCGGCAGTCGTAGCGGGATGCACGGTCACGGAGTCGGGCGAGCCGGAGCAGGTCAAAATCCGTCTGTTCCCGCAGATGAGGGGAGATAGAAACAGAGCGAATCGACTCGAACTCGCTGCGTTTATCCATGAACAGGTATATGTCCGTGCATCGGCGGTACAGTCGTTCCCTCAAGCCTTTCGGCTGTATAGACCCTTGCGGAAAGTCGTGAGTGAGGCGTGGACATCGCTGAAGAGTACATATGTTGCCTTGGGAACAAAATACCTGCAGGCGTACCTCAATGAGTACACCGTACGCCGACGACTGCGCCTGACCGAAGGGGAAGAAACGATGTGGCAGAAGTTGTTGTACATGGGCGTGGCGATTCCGGCGATCCCTTACCGCCGACTGATCGCGCGCCAACCATTTCAGCCTCTTGCGGCTGCGTCCTGATCACAGGGCTTGAGCGAGGAAAGGTGAGCATGATGTGCGTGGCTCGAACGGTGTGGGTTAGGATGAACGAGGACATCGAAAAAATTCAGGTTCAAGCGGCAACGAGGGCCAGACAGAGTCTTTTATTATTTCAGGGCTTTGCTCCGCTCCCACTCCTTCTCTCGCGGTCGGTTTCACATCACCTAAACGCTCTGCTTTCTGCTAAGATCACCTCATAATCTCGAACCGATCTGCTTTCTCCTAAGATCACCTCATAATCTCGAACCGATCTGCTTTCTCCTAAGATCACCTCATAATCTTGAACCGATCTGCTTTCTCCTAAGATCACTTCATAATCTCGAACCGATCTGCTTCTCCATAAGGCACGATCAAAAAATAATAGACCCATTCGATGGTCTTGAATAGCGTAACAACAGGCATTTTCGTGCCACACTTGATCCGTTATTTTCTTTAACGCGCCTAAAGTCTTTTTTCGGTTCCCGGTTTTCTGTTTTTCTTTACCTGATCCAACGGGATAATCGTGCAAGGCTTCCGGGCAGCGAGTTCACATGCCTTGCCACGATCGACGGGCAGCTTGACTGTCAAGCACGGATGATTAGGTGGAGTCCATAAAATGAGTTCACTTAATTTTCGCAGCATGAAACTGGCAAACTTGCAAGGAGGGGATTCGAATTCCTCAGAACCCAGCCAGCAGCTACAAAGGTTTAATTGGATTTGTGCTCTGCGAAAGTCGAGTAATAAAAAAGTCGAGAACAGGAACTGAAGTGCATCCCATTTCTCGACCATTTGTCCTTCACATCTGTGCGTTACCATGGTGATTTTCATCATTCAAGCCTGTCTGTTAGTATTTCAAAGTTAGTATTTCAAAGCTACTTAAGCAGCAAACCTTACTCAGTCCTGCGGCTGCCAGGTGAATGTAACGGCCGCGTGTGAGGGCAGCGTGTAGGCAAAGGATTTTGTGCCCTGCCTTACGGTAAATTCCCGGCTGTCCGCCGATACGTTGACGGCAATCAGCACTATCGTTCCATCCGGATTGCGAAAGGCGGCGTTTTCGATGCTGCCGGCCTGCTGCGTTGAATCAATGCGCACCGCGCCAGGCTGAACAAATTTGCTCGCATGCCCGATGGCATAATACTCTTCATTTTTCGTCACCGCTCCGGTGGCCGGATCGATGGTTACGACTCCGCGGCAGTTCTTGCATCCGCCATTAATCGGGCCTCCCTCGGGATCAAGCGCCATATTCCAGAGCAGCACATTTTGCGCCCAGTTGCGGGTTCCCCCGATAATCAAATTGGACAATTGCCAGCTCAAGTTGCCTCCGAAATCCGTGCTCCAGGCCCCTCCGCTGCATTCCGTCAAATAAATATGCTTATCAGGATAAGCGTCATGCATTCGCGACATGACATCAGGTGATCCCGAATAGCAGTGGTAGGCGGTGCCGTCAATATACCGGCTGGCCCCTTCATCGGAAAGCAAGGTACCCGCGTAATTCTCGCCAATATCCCAATTATGATCAAAGCCTATAATTTTCGTATTCAGCCCGTTTGCTTTAAAGGCAGGCCCAAGGTAATCCCGTATAAATTTTGCCTGCTCCAGCGCGCCCATGCTCATGCTTGGATAATCAGGGGTCGTGAACTCGGGCTCATTCTGCACCGTCACCGCCTCGACAGGGATTCCCGCCTGTTCGTAAGCTTTAATATAGCGGACAAAATACTCCGCATATGCGGAATACACACGCGGGTCAGTATAATTCAGATACCAGCCGTTCAGCGTTTTTTCGCCAAACTTCATCCAGGCCGGAGCGGTCCAGGGAGTCCCAACCAGCTTGATGCCTTCCTTTTTCTTCATTATATTCTGCAGCAGTTCCATGACATCGGCATCCTTGGCGACAGAGAAACGGTTCAGTTCATAATCCGGCTCGCCTGAATCCGTATCATCATAGGTATAGCTCGCAGGCTGCCCGTTCTCATCCACCGAATAATCGGAGGCCCCGATGGTATGCCGGATATAATGGATATTAATCCCCTGGGAAGTAAACAGGTCATTTAAAAGCGCATCCCTTTGCGTTTCAGACATCCTATGATTGATCAAATAAGCTGATGAGCCCGTTACAGCCGCCCCAAAACCCTCGATCGTTTGATAGGCAATTTGCGGATTTACATCAATCGTCAGCTCATCGCTGCCGCTGGCTGCATGCTCCGAAAAATGCTGTGCTGTCTGTGGTGTCAGCAGATTAACACGATCCGGCGTAGTCAACCATACGCTTGCATCCTCTTCCCGGGATGGCGGCTGCCGGTCCTGGTGCCCGTAAAAGCCACCAATTCCCCAAAACAGGAGCACACCGCACACGATGACCGCCAACAGCGGAAGAAGGATTCTGGCCATAAACTTGAAAATCTTCGCTCTGTTATCCCGCATGCTCCCCGCCTCCTTTTCGTATGAAAAAAGAGCCGGGGCAGACGCCCCGACTTCATTTGTATAACCGTATGACTGATAAAAGATTCCTTTACCCGTTGATCTTATTTTGCCTGTTTGGAATTCTTATCCTGATTGCCCTTCCCGGCATTCTTGGCCTCTGGAATTGTTACCTTTCCTTCGAGACGGATATCCGCAGATGAGCTTCCCACGTAAATCGGCACCTCGCCGGATGGCATAACCCATTGATCGGATTTTTCATCCCAGTATGACAAAGCTTTGTTATCCAGCTGAATGGTTACACGCTGCTGCTTACCCGGTTCAAGCTTGATTTTCGCAAAGCCCGCGAGCTGCTTGGGCGGCGTATCCACAGGTGCGGGCAGCTTGCCTGTATACACCTGAACCACCTCGGAGCCGGACACTTTACCGGTATTGCGCAGGTTCAGGGACACCTCCACGGTGCTTTCCTTTTTCCCGCTCTTATCCGCTTTGGTTTTCAGATTGCTGTAGTTAAACGTTGTATAAGACAATCCGTAACCGAAGGCGAAAGCGGGCTTGATGCCTTCCTTCTCGTAGCCGCGGTAACCGACATCAATACCTTCGGAGTAATCCCCGTTGCCATTGATGCCAGGGAACTGGGCTTCACTGGACACAGGTGTCGCTTTTTCATTGACAGGGAAAGTGACAGGAAGCTTGCCAGACGGATTCACATCACCGAACAGGATGTGGGCAAGAGCGCTGCCCTGCTCCTGACCGGCATACCATGCCTGGATAATGGCCGGTACGTCATGCTGCCAGCCGTCCATTTCAACCGCCCTGCCGCTCATCTGAACCACGATAGTCTTCGGATTCACAGCAGCAACGGCTTTGATCAGCCGGTCCTGATTGTTCGGGAGCTCCAGGTCAGAGCGGTCCACATAACCTTCACTGTCATACGTACGGGTCACAATGACCGCAACGTCGGACTTGCGGGCCAATTCAACAGCATCTTTAATGAGCTTATCCTGCACGTCGGCCGGCGGCTCCCAGCCGAAGCGGATCATGCCGCCGTAATCACTGTCGTCGAAGTTCGGCGAATCGGTGCGGTACTCAATACGTACGCTATGCTGTTCACCTTTCTTCAGGGTAATGCTCTTTTCCGTGGTTTCCAGTTTGGTTCCTTTATTGTCAATGAACAGTTCTCCGTCAAGGTACAGCTTGCCTGAACCCATGCTTGAGATCGACAGCTTGTATTCGCCTGTTTCAGGGGCGGCGATGACCCCCGTCCAGCGTGCCGACATCATGGAGTTGAACTTTGTCGGAACAGGGTCCACCTTCGGGGATCTGGCATTGAAGTCGAAATTATAAAAGCCCAGATTCATATTCACTTGTTTGTCTGTGTGCACAAAACCAGGGCTTCCTTCCATGGCGGCATTATCCCAATATTCCCCGCGCAGGCCGTTCTCCCCTTCATCGTAAGTGGCATATCCGACGCTGGCGCCTTTCTCCTCAGGAACAGCAGGATGGAGCAGAGAAGAAGGCACTGCGGACGGTCCGGGAATGATATCACCAGCCGTGATCGGGTCGCTGCCCGGCGCGTATTTCACATCCACATCATTACCCGCCCGCTCGCGAATGCCTTTGAGCGGACTGACCGAATACGTTGGATTGACTTTGGAACTGCCGCCTCCGGCTGCCGAACCATTATCAGCGTCCGGACCAATTACGGCAATCGATTTCAGCTTGTCCGCAGACAGCGGAAGCATGTTGTTATTGTTCTGGAGCAGCACCATGCTGTCTTCGGCAATTTTGCGAGCCAACGCGCCGTCTGCTTTAGCATCAATCAGATTGTTTTTGGCCGGATGATCAAACAATCCTTTTTCAAACATCTGCTGCAAAATGCGGCTTACCATGTCATCAAGGCGTTCTTCGCTGACTTCACCCTTCTTAACGGCGGCCAAAAGCTTGTCTCCCCACATATTATATGGAACACCCGGTGTTTCCAGATCGAGGCCCGCATTGGCGGAAGTCGCGGTACTCACGTTGGCGCCGTAATCGCTCATGATAAAGCCGTCAAAGCCTTTTTGGCCTTTCAGGACATCATTCAGCATCTCATCATTGTCACAGGCTGCCACGCCATTGATTTTATTAAAAGAGCACATGGCAGCACCCAGACCCGCTTGTACCGCCGATTCGAACGGCCGCAGATATACCTCCTGAATTGTACGTTCATCCGCTTTAACATTGGTGGTAAAACGCTCGGTTTCCTGGTTGTTCAGCAGGTAATGCTTGGCCGTAGCAATAACCGGATTGCTCTGAACCCCCTTCACATAAGCCGCCCCCAGCTTGGACTGCAGCAGCGGATCCTCGCCAAGCGATTCAAAGTTGCGCGAACCCCACGGCAGACGCGCGATATCAAGTCCAGGGCCCAAAAATACATTATGGGTTGTATTATAAGCCTCTTTGCCAAGCAGGTCACCGTACTGTGAAGCTGCTTCCGTATCCCAGGAAGCGGCCAAAGCAATCGGTGCAGGCAGGGCCGTCGCCTGCTTATCCTGGACGTCCGGATTGGCAACACGTATGCCAGCCGGCCCGTCAGCCATTTTTAGAGCCGGAATTCCCAATCTCTCTATGCCTTCGTTATAAAAACCGTAATTATTATTCACGTCACCGGTTACGAAATCTACTTTCTCTTCCAGCGTCATGGATTTGAGCAGCAAGGCCGTACGCTCCTTTGCGGATAACGACGCATTCATCCACGGCTTGTCGACGGCGGCCCCTTCCGCAGAGCTTGTGTTGAACGGTGCCATCACCATGGCGATCATGACTGCCACAACAGTCAAACGAATTACCAGCGGTTTCACTCTCACTCGTTGTTCACCTTCCCAATATGTATTTGCACACCCGAGCAAGGATATGCTGCCGGGCAGCAGCCAGCCTGCCCCCCTCTCAAACAGGCAGGCCGGCTGAACCCCTTAACACACTAGCCGATACAGCAACCGAATGCACTAGCCACATACTGGAAAGTGAGGGCAACAAAAGATATTAGGACCAGAATGAAATCGCTTTATGATTCTTGTAACAAAATGTTTAAGAAAAAGTAACAACTTTGTATCTTTTGGATAATAGAAGTTAAAAATGAGCTTTTGTACCCGGTCCCAATTTTCCTTCATTTTACTGTATTGTCTGTATAAGTTAGGTTATTCGTTTCTTCATTTAAAAAAATCCGCCGCAAAAGCCAGGTTCGGCTTTCGCGGCGGACGTACGTTATGGACGATATAAATTAAAATGCAGGAAGCGCAATATCGGCGTAGTTATCCTCAAAAAATTTCTTCACTTCCGGACCGCTCATGCGCTCCGCCAGCTTGCGGATTGCCGCAGAATCCTTGTTGTCTTCTCGCGCTACCAGCGTAATCGCAAATTTGGAGTCAACATCCTCTTTGATCAGGGCATCCTTTTTCGGCGTCAGGCCAAGCGGTGCGGCATAGGCGGGAGTCATCGCCACCAGATCAACGTCATCCAGCGTACGGGCCAGCATCAGCAGGTCGACTTCCTTGAACTTGAAGTGCTTCGGATTTTCCACAATATCCGCCTGGGTGGCGTTGATGCCTGCGCCTTCCTTCAGCTTAATCAGGCCGTTCTTCTCGAACATAACCAGCGAACGTCCGATATTGGAGGGGTCATTCGCCATGGCGATGGTCGCGCCTTCCGGCAGGTCCTCGATTTTCTTGTAACGCTTGGAATATCCGCCGTAAATCGCGTGATAGATCGGCTGTATCCCTACCAGATGTGAATCGTTTGCTTCATTATATTGTTCCATGTAAGGAACGTGCTGGAAGAAGTTAGCGTCCACTTCACCGCTGGCCAGCGCCGTATTCGGCTGTACATTATCGGACAGAACTACAATCTCCAGATTAATGCCGTCCTCTTTGAGCAGTGGCTTCACCAGCTTAAGCACATCCGTCATCGGCGGAATCAGCGTCGCGACCTTCAGCGTCGTTTCTTCCTTGGCTCCCGCGGCCTGATCGGCATTCTCCCCTGCAGTCCCCGATTGGCCGGATTGCTGTCCGCAGCCTGCTGCGATCAGCAACATGGCCGCAAGCAGCAGCATCAGCATTTTATTTTTCATATTTCGCATGGAATAACCCCCGTCTGTTTATTTTTTTCTAATTCAGGTAAAAGCCTCCCGGTTACCGTTTATCCAATAGCCTGGACAGCGCGCTGCCGGCAAACTGGATGAGTTGTACCAGGATAATCATAATGATAATCGTAAATACCATAATTTCTGTCTCAAAACGCTGATAGCCGTACCGGATGGCAAAGTCCCCCACGCCACCGCCGCCGACAACCCCCATAACCGTGGAATAAGAGATGAAGCTGATCGTTGCCGTGGTCAGTCCCAGTACGAGCCCGGAGCGCGCCTCCACATACAGGAATTTCACAATCATCTGGATTGTCGACGCGCCCATGGAAGAGGCGGCTTCCATCACCCCACGCGGAACGTCCAGCAGGGATTGCTCCACCAGTCTCGCGTAGTAGGCAATCGCCACAACCGCCAAAGGAACGGCCGCAGCCAGTGTGCCCAGCGCGGTTCCGACGATCAGACGTGTAAATGGAATCAAAAACACGACCAGCAGCAGAAACGGAAATGAGCGGACAATGTTTACGAAGGTGTCCAGAACCGTGAACAGCAGGCGATTCGCGTAGGGTTGTCCCTTTCTGCACAAAAACAAAACGGTCCCCAGCGGAAGACCGACGAGCAGCGCAGCCAGTATGGAAATACCGACCATGACAAAGGTTTCGCCGATGGCCTGCCAGATCTCGGACTGATATTTCATAACATCCGCCATCATCTGATCAAGCATCACCCATTCCCTCCAGTTCATCCGCCGCTACCGTCCGCACAATCTGCCCCTGCTCCATGATAGTCACCCGTCTGCATATCTTCTTTACGACGTTCATATCATGGGTCACGATGAGAATGGTCACGCCATAGGTTTGGTTCACATGGCGCAGCACCTCCAGAATGTCCGCGGTCGTCTGCGGGTCCAGCGCAGACGTCGGCTCATCGCAGAGCAGCACCTTCGGACCGTTGGCCAGTGCTCTGGCAATCGCCACCCGCTGCTTCTGTCCGCCGCTCAGCCGGGAGGGATATTGCTCTGCCTTATCCTCCAGCCCTACGAATTTCAGGCATTCCTCGATGCGTGCAAGCCGCTCCCGCTTCGGCACCCCGGCAAGCTCCATGGCCATGGAAATATTTCGGCTGACGGTGCGGTTCAGCACAAGATTATATTGCTGAAAGATCATGCCGATTGAGCGTCGGGCCTCCCGCAGCTGTCGGGCGGACAGAGCCGTCAACTCCTGCTCCCCGACAAAGACCTTGCCCCGATCCGGCCGCTCCAGAAGATTGACCATGCGCAGCAGCGTGGATTTGCCCGCTCCGCTGGCGCCGATAATGCCGTGAATCGTTCCTTTCGGAATATGAAGAGTAACGTCCCGCACCGCTTCCAACTGACCTTTTGGCAAGCGGTAGGTTTTGCTGACATACTCCAGTGAGACGATAAGCCACTCCTCCTTCCGACAAACAGGCCCACTGTATTACTTATTTATAAATCTGTTACATCGTCTGTGCACCTGTAAATTATAGGACATGAACTTATCTGTGTCACTATTTTTAATCTCAACCCCTTTTCACCACGTCAAAATTATTTTCAATCAGCAGCCAGTTTTGCGGAAAGCTGAGGCCCAGCTTCCAATAGCTCATCCCCCGCAGCCCCAGTTCTTTGACCAAATTGAATTTGGCCTGAATCGAACGGGCATCTTCAAACCATACCTCATGCTCGCTGCCTTCCCCGGTCGTATAGCGGAAAAACGGCGCCTGCGCCCTTGTGCTGTATTGAATCGCCACGTTATTGTCGGCCGCGATCCTGATCGCCTGCTGCGGACTGACTGCCCTCGCAACGGTTCCCTGCACAAACGGCAGGGTCCAGTCGTATCCGTACAGGTTTTGCCCCATCATGATTTTGGAGGCGGGCATTTCCGTCAGCGCATACTCGATGACCTTTCTTACCGGACCGATTGGTGAAACAGCCTGAGCCGGACCACCGCTGTACCCCCACTCATAGGTCATGATCACGACAAAATCGGCGATTTGCCCGTGTGACCGATAGTCATGGGCTTCATACCACGGTCCGGCCTGTGTGGCGCTGGTTTTGGGGGCGAGTGCGGTGGACATCAGCCAGCCTTGCTGCCGAAAGCGCGTTTTGGCTTTGCGCAAGAAATTGTTGTATGCCTCCCGGTCGGCCGGCCGCAAAAACTCGAAATCGAAATGGATATCCCGAAATCCATATCGGTTGGCGGTATTCACAATATTGTCCAAAAACCGGTTCTGAACGGCAATATCATTTAGCAAAATGCGCCCAAGCTCATTGCTGAACTGCCCGTTCTCCTGATTCGTAATGGCCATCATCAGCACAACCCGGTTGGCACCGGCGATCTGCGCAAAATCGTTCAGCAGCGGCTCCTTTAACGATCCGTCCCTGAGCGCTTGAAAGCTGAATGGCGCCAAATACGTCAAATGCGGGGCGGCTTCCCGCGCTCCTCGCACCAGCGCCGGAGCAACCGCTGTCCCATGCGGCTCCACGTAAGCGTTAAATTCGGCGTTCACACTGGAACGGGGCGGGATGTACAGCCGAAATCCAACCGACAGTGTCTGGTTTGGCGAAATCCCGTTCACACGTGCCAGTTCCTGATAAGTCACAGCAAACCGCCGGGCAATCGACCATAGGCTATCGCCCCGTCGGACCCAATAATAGCTGCCCGCAATGGGAATCACCAGAGTTTGTCCGATCACGAGACGCTCCGGGTTCGGCAGTTCATTCGCTTGGACAATATTCTCATAAGGAATGCTGTATGCTTCAGCAATGCTGTAGATTGTCTGATTGGCCTGGACAACATGAATCTGCATGCTGGTCCCTCCTCACCATAAGGTAACACTGCCACTATCCTATGAAGGGAAAGGATTGGCTTATTCCCTCGTTATCAGAACGCAGGCAGGGTGATTTCGGCGTTATTCATCCCCACACGGAAATGGAGGACATCCCGCATCAGTGAAAAATCAGACATGACAACCCCAGTTGAAGAATATTTTATTTACTGTTCTCTGCAAAAAATGCGAAATTAATGTTATCATTCATGACATATTCAATTTTTCGGAATCATCTCGGCAGCTCATTAACAAATCGTTGTTACGTTTTATTACAAATCATTTATTATACTGCTTTGTTGGTTAAAGGAGGGGGTCGAGTGAACAGATGGCTGGGCCGGTCATTAAAGAGAAAGCTGTCCTTTATTTTAATCCTGGCAATGATCATTCCGATTATATCTTTAGGCTTTTTTTCATACGCTACCGCATCCTCCCTCTCAGAAGAAAAAGCCAAGCTCACAGGCATGAATATCCTGCGCCAGCTCGATACCCAGCTCCAGCTGATGGTTAAGGATGTCGAAAGCATGTCGGTTTTTCTGATCGGCGATGAAGACGTACAGCAGTATCTGCGCGCTTCCCGCAGCAATGTCGTACTGCGCACCTCCATCATCGTTTTTCTTACCAATCTGGTTTTCTCCAAAGATTATATCGCCAACATCAGCATCATTCCGAACGACAGCAAAGAAGTCATATCTTATTCAGCCAAACAGTTTCAAGGACGTTCATTTGCCCTGCCGGAGGACAGCACACTCTCTGAAGAGGCTCCTTCCGAAAAGCTCTGGTCCATCCCCTCCGGAGAAGAAGCGGCAGCCGCTGGAAACACGATTACACTGACCCGACCGATCCGCAGCACCTATACGTACCAGCCGCTCGGTTTTCTCGCCATCAGTCTGAATCAGAAGGTCATTTCACGCTACCTCTATCATTCCGGCATGGAAGGTGACGGGTATGTGCTGCTGCTGGACAGGGATAATCGCATTATAGCCGGACAGGAGCAAGTATCCGGCGCAAGGGATCTGGCCACACTCTTCCCGGGGATCCATCTGTCGGAGACTTCCTCCGGCTTCCTGAATTACGGGAAGGGCAGTGATCGAATAACCCTGATGTATTATAAGATGCCCAATACGGATTGGACGCTGGTGGGTGTTATTCCTTTCGCTCAATACAGCAGCGAGAACCAGTATTTGCTCCGGCTGACCGCACTGGTCATTGCGGCCGCAGCCCTCATTATTGCGGCGATCCTCCTTTTTCTGATCTCCACCATCACCAGGCCGCTGCACCGGCTGTCCGTATTCCTGAAGCAGGGCAACCTGGAGGACAAGCTCCCCGTTCCCTCTGTGGATGAGGTTGGCCGGCTCATTATCAGCTATAACCGTTTAAGCCGCCGCATTCGGCGCCTGACCGCACAGGTCAAGGAGAACGAAGCCCGCAAAAAAGAAGCCGATTTGCTTGCGCTGCAGGCTCAGATCAATCCCCATTTTCTTTACAACACGCTTGCCTCCGTCCATTGGATGGCCTTGATGAACAGGGACAGCGGCATTGCCGTGATGGTGGACTCGCTGAGCAGCTTCTTGCGGTTCAGCTTGAACCAGGGCGAGGAGTTCTGCGAGGTTCAGCAGGAGATCGCCCATGTGGAAAGCTATGTACAGATTCAATCCATCCGCTACCCGCAGCAATTTACGGTGGATTTCGAGGTCGATCCCTGCTGCAGGCACCAAAAAATGCTCAAGCTGCTGCTGCAGCCCTTGATCGAGAACGCGATTCTGCACGGTGTGCTGCAAACCGGGGAGCATGGCCGCATAAGTATCAAAGTAGAACCATCAGACGATGAGATGAGGTTTACCGTTCAGGATAACGGGGCAGGCATGAGCCCACAGGTGTTGGAGCAGCTCCGTTCTTCTTTATCGATGGGAACACAGCCCCGTTCCGGAAGCGGCAGCTACGGGCTGCGTAATGTGCACAGCCGTCTCACGATGCACTATTCCGGAAATACGGGTCTTCATATCGAAAGCGAGCAAGGACGCGGCACCAGGGTTTCCTTTAAGATTCCAGAAAGTATAAACTTCTTGGCATAAGCTTCCTGGAAGCGCAAGAAAAACTTCCGCTAAACGCGGTCTGGCTTCTGTGAATGTACATCGATAGACGTTTTTCTTACCATTCCCTGCATTGGAGGAGATGAAGCGTCAACAACTCATGACTCAAGTCACGAGCTTGTCTCTGCCTACTTCGTAGACAGTGCTTGCGCTTCGCACAAGCCTTTTAGACTTATTCCTAACCGGTAGTGCGAACGCACCTTATCGTGCTCCTACCTTAGCGTGTTGGAACATCAGGACGGTTGACCTCGCCCCTACAACAAGAGCTATACTCCTGTTGTACCTGTACCGATGTACTCGATTCCTTTGCGGTACAGATTCATAGCGCCAATTCGGTCATCGTTCGAGCGATAGTGGCAGTTTCGGCATTCAAAAGCATGCATCTTTTTGTTTCGATTGGCTCGTTCCATATGTCCGCATTTCGGGCAGGTCTGGGACGTATACTTGGGATCGACTGCGATGACACCCTGTCCATTCAGTTGAGCCTTGTACTCCAACATCTCACGGAACTGGTGAAATGCCCAGGATACCGACACATACCGATGGCGAACACATACTTTTTCTGTTGCGGAACGAACATGCTTTAAATTTTCGATCACAAACAGAGTGCCTTTCGGATACGTTTCAACGAGTGCCTTGGTTACTTGATGGTTAACATCCGTAACATAACGGTTTTCTCTTGAACCGATCTGCTTGAGTCGTTTGCGAGCCGATGGGGTTTGTCTCATCTGAAGTTGTTTGCGTAAGGCTTTATATTGGCCTCGTTTGTGTTTCACCGTTCGTCCAGGATAAAACGTCGTCTGGCTTTGAGTGTCGTAGGTAGTGGCAAGAAAGTTAATTCCCAGGTCAATTCCTACGATGTGATTGACCTTTGTAGGATCCAATTCAGGGAACTCCTTGGTCATGGAAATATGCAAAAACCACTTCTTGCGTTTGTACACGAGCTTGGCCGTGCCCCATTTCCATGTCCCGTCAAAGAAGTGCTGCATGCCTTGTTTTTTGTAACGAAGCTTCACTCGCCCGTCCAGTGTGTTTATGCTAAACCGATCTTGGTTCAAAGAATAATCTCGATTCCATACCAGATCATATTCAGGTCGTTTGAATTGAACCAGGCTCCAATCGTGTCCGTTGGATCGGGCAGAGGTATAGCGAGCGATAACGGTTCTGATCACCGATTGCGCCATTTGGCTTTTCAAACCAAAACGACTTCGCAGCTCTCGATAATACAAGTCATGGAGTGCACGCTGACGTAATTCTTTGGTTTGAAAGATCATTGCAGAAAGATAGTTACATGCTTCGCGGTAGGTATGGATGGTCTTGGTGAGCATTTCTGTATGCTCATGCGGGACATCGATTTGGATTTTTGCTGTAATGGTCGGTATCGGATTCACCTCTTTTCACTGCATTCAATATAGCACACGATGTTAAATTCTCATGACGAAAGGAGGAAGCATGGACCTTTCGGCTTTCGAGCTACCAATGGTAGCCCTTATGCCGAGCACAATTCCTCACACGGCTAAAGTCGAGTGTGTCCATGCGCCGTTATGAAGCTGCTGATTGTGGACGATGAGGTTATCATACGCAACGGGCTAAGCACCGTAATCCCCTGGAAAGATCACGGTTTTACACTTCTCAGGCCTGCCGCTTCAGCGGAAGAAGCGCTCAGCCGTTTCCCGGGGGAGCAGCCCGAGATCGTGTTTACCGACATTCAGATGACGGGCAAAAACGGCCTGGACATGACCGCCGAAATTAAGGAAGCCTATCCGCAGACGGAAATCGTCGTGCTCTCCGTTCATGACCAATTTCAATTTACACAGCAGGCGATCCGCTACGGCGTAGCTGATTATATATTAAAAACGAGCAGCCCGGAGGAAATCATCAATGCCGCTGAAAAAGCGCGCAGCCGAATCCTGAGCAGAGCCGGACAAAGATTAGGCAGCAAGCCGGATGCAGATAAAAAAACGCTACAAATCAGCATGCTTGAAGATATGCTGCTGAACGGCCGCGTGTCCGAAAACGGGGAGCTGAACGAACTGGACAGCCTGCTGCCTGGAATCAGGCTGCCTCTGTCCCCGGACAAGCTCCTGCTGCCGCTGCAGGTGCTGATGATATCGCTGTTCTCCGGACAGCAAGACAACCTGACCGATGACGCGGTGTCCAAAATGGAGCAGGAGCTGAATAGCAAGTTCCCCGCCGCCTGCCTTCGGAAAGGGCAAAAAATGCTGGCTGTCATCAATCTCCACGAAGTTCAGAATCCTAATGCACGGCTCCTGGAGACAGTCGAGCATATCGAGCAAGAATTGGGCTTGCGCCTGTTCATTTCTGCCGGGTCAGTTGTTCAGAGCCTGCACCAGCTCCATTCCTCCTTTATTCAGGCCAAGCAGACCCACGGTTACCGCTGGTTTGCCGGCGGCGCCCGGCTGGTGACGTTCGACCAGATACAGGGACGGAAAGGAATCGATTTGGCCCGCTCCCCTGAGGATGAAGCCCGCCTCATAAGGGCGCTCAAGAGCGGGGAACGGGGGGAGCTGCGTCTGTTGTCGGAAGATTTATGCACAGCGGTTCGGGCCAATCCGCAGGCTACTCCCGAATCCTTTCACGCCTATATCCAGCTGCTGCTGATGACAGGCTACCGGTGGCTGGAGCGTTCCGCCCGGGACAGCGGTGCTGAAATGCCTGCGTCCGGGCTGCGGATGCCGTCACTGGAAACACTGCTCGCCGATCCCGAAGGGGCGTTTACCCTCCATCTGGAGGAAATGATGAATATCTATCTGACATGGTCCGACAGCACCAACTTGTATATCAAAGAGGCCATCGCTTTTATCCGCGGCAATCTTGTCCATAACATCACGCTGCAGCAGGTTGCCGCCCACATCCATGTTCATCCGAATTATTTAAGCGATTTGTTTAAACGGGAAACCGGAAGAAACTATATTGAGTTTGTGACTGCCGAACGGATGGAAAGAGCCATGGCTGCCCTTTCTGGAACCTCTCTTCGTGTTAAGGAAATCGCCAAAAACGTCGGTTATGAGGACATGAAATATTTCACCCAGCTTTTCAAACGCCATACCGGACTCACTCCGTCAGAATACCGCAGCAACTGCTGAATTTTATCCCCCCTCCCCTTAACTCTCTCCCCTTACCTGCGGGCGGGAGTTTTTATATTATAGGAGAAACATTTACGGATGGAGGTAAGAAAACATGACAAAAACATTCAAAGTTCTTATCACTGCACTTACACTGTGTCTGATCGTGGCCGGTTGTGGGGGCGGCGGAGGCAGCGACACAGGTGCCGCTGGAAATACCGGAAGCGGCGGAAGCGGTGAAAAAATAACGCTTTCCATCTGGCACAACTATTCCGGTGACGACCTCCGTGCGCAAACAATGCGCCGCCTGATCGACGAGTTTCAGCAGGAGCATCCGGATGTGACGGTGGATTCGCAGCCTATCCCTACCGACGCCTACCGCCAACGCATTCAAACGGTGGCAGCTGCCAAGGAAATGCCGGATCTGTTCCTTACCTATGCGGGCAGCTTCACGGATGAATTCCAGAAAGCAGGTCTGATTCAGCCGATTACATCGGTGCTGGAAGAACACAAGGACTGGGCCGACGGATTCCTGCCAGGGGCAACCGATATCTACAATTATGATGGCGATATTTATTCCGTCCCTGTCGCCATGTCTGCAACCTCCTTCCTTTTTTATAACAAAGAACTTTTTGAACAAAATGGCGTCAAAGTCCCTGCGACATGGGAAGAGCTGCTGGCAGCCATCGAAACGTTCAAAAAGGCAGGCATTACGCCAATCGAGCTTGGCAACCAGGCTCCATGGGTGGCGCAATCGACCCTGTTCAGCGTACTGGCTGACCGTGTAACGGGCAGTGACTGGTTCATGAACGCCAAGGACGGCAATGGAGCCTCCTTCACGGACCCGCAGTTCCTGGAGTCTTTAAATTACTTTAAGCAGTTGGTAGATTCAGGTGCATTCCCGGAAGGCGCCAACAGCCTGGATAATACGCAGGCTGAGCAGCAGTTCATTCAGGGCAATGCCGCCATGATCATGAACGGCGCATGGTCCATCAGCAACTGGGCCGCAGCCGCCTCCGAAGAGCAAATGAACAAGGTAGGCATTACGGTATTCCCTGCCATGCCGAACGGTCTTGGCGAAGCCAACACCATTACCGGCGGTCCCGGCGGCGGCTTCGTGCTTAACGCCAATCTCGAAGGAGAAAAGCTGGAGCTGGCAAAAGAGCTGTTCTACAAGCTGAGCAATGCGGATGCGCAAAAGGCGATTGCGGAAAGCAACTCCATGGTCATGTACAACGTGGACATTGATGAATCCAAAGTAACTCCTTTGTTCTATACAGCATTTAATCTCGTTAAGACACTCAAATTCAGCCCTGTATATGATCTGTATCTGTCCGCCGCAGGCGGTGAGGGCATCAACAACGGACTGCAGGAAATTATGCTGGGCGGAGAACCCGCCTCCGTGGCAGAGAAGCTGCAAACCACACAAGCAGCTGCTGCAGGCAAGTAACTTTTTTTGAAAATACAAATCATCGGCCCGCACCCATTGGGTGCGGCTTCCACTTGACCGGCCAAATGCCGCGCATTTGGTACAGCAGAAAAAGGAGGAGGAGGTTATGAGCACTGCCGCCGCACGTTTAAGAGGCTTTCTTTTACTCTGTCTGGTGCCTTCCATTGTTCTCTATGGATTTTTCGTCATCGTTCCTATCATCTGGTCAGCCTACTATGGCTTCTTTGACTGGAGCGGGATCGGTACAGCCAAGTTTGCCGGCTGGTCCAATTACATTGCGGTAATACAGGACCCGCTGTTCTGGCGCTCGTTCAAGAACAACATTATCATCGTCTGCGCATCGGTGTTCGGACAGGTTCCCATCGCCCTGGTGCTGTCGCTGCTGCTGCTTCGCAACCGCTGGTTCTATCGTGTCATTCGCTCCGCTGTGTTCATGCCGATGGTGCTGTCCACCGTCGTCATTGGACTGATCTGGAAGTATATCTATCACCCGCAAATCGGTATCTTGAACCTGCTGCTGAATTCGGTGGGCTTGAAGTCCTGGGCGCAGCCCTGGCTGTCCGATCCGGATATCAATATGTACGCACTCTCCGTGCCGATCATCTGGGCCAACATCGGTCCGTATCTGATTATTTTTATCGCTGCCATTCAAAATCTGCCCTCCGAGGTAGAGGAAGCCGCACTGCTTGAAGGGGCCACAGGGCCGAAGAAGCTGTTCTACATTACGCTGCCGATGATCTGGAATACGATCAAGGTAGCCGTGATCATGTGCATCGCGGGCAGCCTGAAGGCGTTCGACCAGGTATTCGTCATGACACACGGTGGCCCGGCTCACACGACCGAGCTGCTTGCGACTTATATGTACAACAGCACTTTCGCCGTGTACCGCTATGGCTACGGTTCGGCGATTTCAACCTTGATTGTTGTGCTCAGCGCGCTTCTGATCCTGCTCAGCCAGATCCTTATGAACCGAAACAAGCTGAAGGAGGGCTGATGCCTGATGAAACAACAACCTGATCTTATCTCCGGACTGCCGTTCGCCCGGCAAGGGGGCAGCAGGAAACGGCAGCCGGTTTCGCTTTGGATAAGGAATGCCCTGTTGGCATTCTATGCGCTGTTGACTCTTTATCCGTTGTATTGGCTTTTTATCAGCGCCTTTAAGACCAATGAAGAATTTTTCACACGCCCTTTCTCACTGCCGCAGGCCCCGTCCTTCGACAATATGATCCGCGCGTGGAAGCTGGCGGGCATGGGGCAGGCCATGATGAATTCTGCCATCGTGACCGTATTGGCTATGATTCTAACGCTGATCCTTGGAGCGATGTGCGCATTTGCTCTTTCGCGCTTCAGATTCCGGCTGCAGGGCGCCATCATGGCTTACTTCCTGCTGGGCATGCTCATCCCGATTCACAGCACGCTCGTCCCGCTGTTCATCATGCTGAAGAACATCGGCATGCTCAATACGCATTGGGCGCTGATCCTGCCTTATACGGCCTTCGAGCTTTCCCTTGCCATCTTCCTGATTGCCGCCTATATGACCTCCATTCCGAAAGAGGTTGAGGAAGCAGCACTGATCGACGGTATGGGCTATTGGGGGTTGTTCTTACGCATCATTCTGCCTCTGTCCGTCCCCGGCATGGCGACGGTAGCGATTCTCGCTTTCCTCCGTTACTGGAACGAGTTCGCCTTTGCCCTCGTGTTCATCAACTCACAGGCGCTCAAGACACTGCCGCTGAGCCTGTCCATCTTTTCCGACGGATTCGGGACAGACTACGGGCTGACCATGGCCGCCATGGCGATTGCCGTGGTGCCTACCATCGTGATTTATCTGATTTTCCAGGAGCAGATTATGAAGGGAATGGTCGCGGGGGCCGTGAAGGGGTAACGGCGCCTGCAACGAGACGCTCCGAGAACGAAGCATTCCTACAATCGCTGTTGACCCTCCGGGCCAATGGCGACCGCTGCGATTTCTAAAACGGCAAAGGTCGAGAACAGGTGTAAGCCCCCCTATTCTCGACCTCTTTTACACCTTATGCCCACCCGATCCGTGTTATGGATGGGGTTCGGACCGGAAAGCTCTTATTGCTGCAAAATTCAGCCTTTTTCGCTTTTATCGGACAGAGGTGCAGTTATCTGTACATTTTTCGGCCAATTAGACTCAGATCTTGACCGATAAGGTCCGTGTCGTCCGAAAGGTTGATCAAATGCCGCTTCTTTTTACAATTAGAGTCTCTCCAGTCCGCGAGGGCAATTATAGATAACAAGCACCCAAAAAGAGGCTTCCCCATAAAAATAACCTGCCCCTAGAGGAACTCAGCTTCCGGGGGCAGGTTATTTACATTTATACTCTTGCCGCCGTCAATTATCTCACGATCAAACCTGGCTTCAGCTTAAGCCCGGTGACCCGTTTGGCGTCGTTGATTTTAATGCAGCAGCATATTCAGAACCGCAGACCTCATTCGGTTACACGGCAACCTCACTGCCATCGGAAACAGGCACGGCTTGTTTGAGACATAGGGCTGGAATACGGTTCAGCTCTCTCCCGGGTAGCGAAGTCCCCACTGGCTGCGGCATGCATCCAGCAGCTTCATAATGCCCAGCGATTCCTCCAGTGTAATCGTTGGGCTCTCCGTAAGGCCTTCGCTCAGGCAGCGGCCTACTTCCTCCGCCTCGAAGGCGTAGCCGGTCGAAACACGGTCATCGTTGAAGGTCTCCGCCTCTTGGCCTCCGATATGCAGTACCGCCGTATTGGAATTCAAGAAGGACGGAATATGAATATAACCCTCGGTTCCATGGATATAGGCGTCATTGGTCAGACCGAGACGCACCGCTCCGTTCAGCATCGCTGACCGGCCGCCGCTGTAGGTCAGCATGATCGAGAACTCCTCATCGACACCCGTCTCCCCGATATGTGCCTTGCTGTATATATCCTCCGGCTCATAACCAAAGATCATGGAAGCGAAGGAAACCGGGTAGATTCCCGCATCAAGCAGCGCCCCGCCCCCCAGTTCGAGGTTCAACAGTCTGCCCTCCGGATTCCAGCCTGAACGGAAGCCGAACTCGGCCTTCAGCAGGCGCACCTCGCCGATCTTGCCGGCATCCAGCCATTCCCGCACTTTGCGGATCGCTGGCAGGAAGCGGGTCCACATGGCCTCCATGAGGAACAGATTTTTTTCCCTGGCAAGCTTGATCAGTTCCTCCAGCTCACCGCTATTAATCGTAAAAGGCTTTTCACACAACACAGCTTTACCCGCATTCAGGGCGGCCAGCACAGCTTCCTTGTGGAAAGGATGAGGTGTCCCGATATACACGGCATCCACTTCGGGATCGCTTAACAGTTCCTCATAGCTCCCATAGGCATGGGGAATCTGATACTTCCCCGCAAATTCGTTGGCGCTTTCGATTGATCTGGAGCCGACTGCATACAGCTCCCCATTCGCCACATGAGCAAAATCAGCCGCAAATTTGCCGGCAATCCAGCCTGTGCTGATAATGCCCCATTTCACTTTCTTCCCATCATTCTGTCCCATCTCTCCGCCTCCTCAAAGTGATCATCCACACTTGCCGCAAGCTGTCCACAGATATGTAATCGATTTCTTTTCCATTTTAGCAAAACCACGTACGCAAAAAAAGGTGATGCCTTCTTAATCCTTTAAGGCATCACCTTTTTTTCATCTGTCCGCTCTATCTAACGTGGCTTAATCCGCCTCCACATACTTCCATTCATCTTCAGGCATGTAATATTCATCTGACGAGAAGCGCTGCTCCTTGAACGGATCGGCTGTATTATGAAAGCCATTGCTCTCCCAGAATCCCGGACGGTCTTCCTTCATGAATTCAATCCCGCGAATCCATTTGGCGCTTTTCCAGAAATAAAAAGCAGGTACGACCAGACGCAGCGGCCAGCCATGCTTGGCGGTCAGCGGCTTGCCGTCATAGTTCCAGGCCAGCAGCACATCGTCCTTCAGCAAATCCGCCAGCTTCAGATTGGTTTCATAATCCGGATCAGCATGAATCATGACATATTTCGCTTCAGGCTTGACCTTGATTTCCTTCATCAGATCCGAAAAACGCACACCCTCCCAAGGGGTATCGAACTTGGACCAGCGGGTCACACAATGAATGTCGCTGACCGTACGGGTTACAGGCAGCGCCTGCAGCTCATCAAAAGTAAACGTTCGCTCCTCCTCCACCTCTCCGAAAATACGCAAATCCCATGCGGCCAAATCGTATTCGGGCACCGCTCCTTCATGCAGGATGGGAAAGCTCTCGGTGAGCGTCTGTCCGGGCGGCAGGCGGCGCGCCCGCTCCGCATCCAGTTCGGGACGCTCCGGCACCCGGGCCGCCTTAAGACGGTCGGCTTTGTTCTGCATCTGCTTCTCCTCCTATTACGAGTTTCAGGAGCTCGGTTCACTCCGGTTATATCTATCTGTATAAAACTATACCCTGATTGTCAACCCGTTAGCCATCCGTACAGCTACCGTACGTCCAGTGCATCGAAGTACGGATACATGCTCCCTGCCCATCCGGCAGCAGCAAACATCCCTATAAAATAAACCATCAGCCAAGCATCCGCCCGTGAGTACCCGATCACATAATAATACGTACGCTTCGCATCCGAAAATCCTTTGGCTTCCATCGCAACAGCAATGCGCTGCGCGCGGCGGATGCTTTGCGCAAGCAGCGGGATGGCATACATTTTGATTCTGGCATACAGATTCCAGCGGCCGACATGACGCTGCGCTCCCCGGATGGCCAGTGCATGCCGGAGCGTCTGGAATTCCTCGACCAGGATGGGTATCATCCGCATTGCCGCAAGAAAGCTGTATGCATATTTCGGAGGAAGCCGCCACTGCTGCATCAGGGAATAAAACAGCTTCACCGGCCGGGTCGTAAGTCCGAACAGCAGGCCTGCAGCGGCCATGCAGATGGCTCGGCAGCCCAGGTGCAGCCCCCGGTAAAAGCTTTCCTCCGTAATATGCACCAGCCCCCATTTCCACCATGTCGTTTCTCCTTTTCCGAAAAACATCATTCCTGTCGAAGTGGAGATAAAGATCAGGATAAACGGGGAAGCGTATAACAGCAGCCGTTTCCACGGATGCCCGGCCCCCGTAAGCAGCAGCAGCATTCCCGCCGCAAGATTAATCATGATATTCAAATTATGAATCCATATCACAGCCGGAAACAGCAGGGCGAACAAGAGAAGCTTCAAGCCCGGGTTTACCTGGTGCAGCCAGGTCTCGCGATGGGGAAAAGTCAGCTGCACAGCTCAACCCTCCCATTCCGTACCCGCCATTCATCCGTGCAGTAACGGCGGACCACTTCGGAATCATGGGTAACCATGATCACCGCTGTGCCCGCCCTGCGGAGTGATTCGAGCAAGTCCAGAATCGCAAAGGTGTTGCGGGCGTCCTGGCCGAAGGTGGGCTCATCCAGCAGAAGGACTTTCGGCTCACGGATGATGGCAGTTGCGATGCTTAAACGGCGTTTCTGCCCGAGCGAGAGCTGATAAGGATGCCTGTCCTCCAACTTCAGCAAGCCGAAGCGGTCAAGCAGCTGCCGCACCTTCGTCTTCCGCTGCTCCGCGTCCGGGAAATCGAAGAAAATTGAATATTCCACTTCTTCATATACCGAATTGGTGACGAACTGAAGCTCCGGATTCTGGAATACAAATCCTATGTTTTCGGCCAGCTGTTCTGTTCGGCCTGCAGTCCGTTCGCATACCTCGTACCGGCCGTCCGTCTTGAGCAGGCCCATCATGGACAGGAGCAGGGAGCTTTTGCCCGCTCCGTTCGCACCGGTGATCCCGATCCATTGACCTGGGAATACCTTCGCTTCCCCGACCCGAATGACGTCCGTTCTGCCGCGCATTCCGGCAAAACCGCTGAGCTCCAGTACCGGAGAAGCGTCGTCGTGGCAGGATGAACTCCCTTTTAAGCAGGACACCGCTCCTATAACCGGCTCAGCCGATGCAGTGCTCAGGAGACGCGGAGAAGCCGCTTCCGTCCACACCCCCGGGTACCAAATGCCATACTCGCTTAACCTTTCCCTCTGTGTGGAGAACACCTCATCAGGCGTCCCGTCGGCAATAATTTCTCCAGTGTGAGACAGAACTGCAACCCGGTCCACCTCATGAATTACTTCACTGATCTTATGCTCCACGATAATGAGCGTCTTGTCCGCCGATATGTTGCGGATCGTGTCCCAAACCTGTGCGGTCCCCTCTTCATCCAGCAGCGCTGTCGGCTCATCCAGGAACAGCACCTCCGCTTCCGCTGCCAGCACAGTCGCAACAGCAAGTCGCTGCTTCATTCCCTGTGACATTTCCTGAATGGGCATGCCTGCTATTGCCTCTGCCAATCCGACATGTGCCAGGCAATCACGGATGCGGAAGGGCATTTCCTCACGCGGAATCCGGCGGTTTTCCAGCACAAAAGCCAGCTCTTCATCCGCAAAAGGCATGCAAAACTGAGTATCAGGGTCCTGAAACACCACTCCGGAACGTTCCGGGACAATGACTTCATCGCATTTCATCGGCACCTCCACAGCAGCGGGGATCAAGCCGCTCAGCACCTGGAGCAGCGTTGATTTGCCGCAGCCGCTCGGTCCGAGCAGCAGCAGCTTCTCCCCTTTACGGACGGAAATGGACAATTCTTGGAAGAGCAGGTTTTGCTCTCCAGGGAACTTCAGCCTCAGGTTGGTAACACCCGCCGCAGCAGAGAAATCAAGCCCCATGCTCAATCCAGCGCCTCATAATCTTCCCTAGAGACGGGACGCAGCGATTGAGTCACACCTGTCAGCTCTAGCGCTTTCGAGAGATAATAAGCGAAGAAACCCGCAATCACGACACTTCCGAGCAGACGCAGGCCGATGAACAACGTATAGTTCCATGCCGTCAAGGATTCAATGTAGCCGTAATAGAAATCAAGGATAAGCGATCCGGCTGCCGCGCCGACTGCGGCCAGACTCGTTACAAGCAGATTATTTTTCCGGTACAGGAACAGGGCAAAAAACAGCTCCGCCCCCAGCCCCTGCAGCAGTCCGTAATACAATGTGGAAATCCCCCATTCGCTGCCCAATAAAGCGCTGACGGTTGAAGCGGCCACCTCCGCCAGAACGGCCACCCCCGGCTTGCGGATAATAAGATAGGCAAACGTTCCTGCCATAAACCACATTCCATAAGTAATTTGCTCCGCATGCAGGCCCAGCGGTTTAACCATGTCATAAGCCGGACCCCAAATTTTGTACACAATGCCGAATACCACCGCAATCACAATGGTGACCAGAATATCGGTCAGTTTCAGCTTGCTTCCCCTTTTAGGACTCAATGCTGTCATATCCTCTAACTCCCCCATTCAAAATAAAATAAAAAAGCCCGCCCCGATCCGGGCAGGCAGCTGCGCAGTATGAATTCATTTGCTGTCAGTTATCCCGGCAGGGCAGACTGCGGGAAACAGCAGGCAATCAGCTGCGGCGTTTCCGCCTGCAGGGCTGTTGCATGCATACTGACTGCATTTGTTCTTCTCTACGCTGGCATTACCCAGATCAGATTTCACGGTCGGCGGCATGCGGCCACCCTCTCAGCCTGACTTCATCAAGCTCCCGATTCTTTTTGGAATCATGAATAATGTACACCACATTTACAAAGCTGACAATATCCCGCCTGCAATAGTCCCGGAATACATTACCGGTTCAGACAGGGTTTCACTCTTCATAGGAATGTAGTATACTCATAAAAAAACGAACAAATGTTCCTACACAAGGAGGCATTGCCCATGGCTCGAAAAACCTATGAACAGACGACGACCAAGCAGACCCTGAACCGGGTTAAGGCCGAAAGCATGCCTTTTGACTGGTCCATTAATCCTTACCGCGGCTGTGCGCACGGCTGCCATTTCTGTTATGCCAGAGCCTTCCAGAGCTATATCGGCAAAGAAGCGGACGATGAGTTTCAGAACCATATTCTCATGAAAATGAACGCACCCGAGGCGCTGGAGGCCCAGCTGTCCCGGATGGCGCGCAAATATAGCTATGATATCGGCGAATTGGTGGACCGTATAGGCCACGTTGCCATCGGCACCGCAACCGATCCTTATCAGCCGGTGGAAGGTAAAACGAAAATTACGCGCGAATGTCTAAAGGTGCTTGCGAAATACCGGATTCCCACCAGCATTACGACACGCTCCCCTTTGATTTTGCGTGACCTCGACGTGCTGCGGGAAATGAATATTACCTCTGTAAATATCAGTCTGGGCACACTCCACACGGAGATTATCCGCAGGATGGAGCCTGCCGCCCCGCTGCCGGGCAAACGGCTGGAGACTGTCGGAGAACTGTCTGCAGCAGGGATACGAACCGGATTGTTCATCGCTCCCATTCTTCCCTATCTGACCGATTCGGCCGAAGATCTGAAGGGTCTGTTCTTGGCTGCACAGCAGCATAAGGCATCGTTTGCGATGACCTCCATACTGAGGCTGACACCAGACGTAAAAGCATGGTTTCTGCATGCCTTGGAGCAATACTACCCTCATCTTCTGCCCGCATACAGGAAGCTATATAGAGGAGCTTATGCAGATTCCGATTACAGGGAGGCGAAGAAAGCGGAAATCCGCAGCCTGCGTGTGCAATACGCCCTGCAGGACGATGTACCGTCCACTCCCCAGACCGCGTATATCAGCCAGGCAAGCTCCTGTCCAATGACCCCTTTTGAGCATGCTCTATCCCCTTCTGTTTCTAAAACCGGTCCGGAAGTGGAGCAGCTCAGCTTTCAATTCTAGCACGGACAAACAAGTCTGAGGACATGTCCCACCGTGATCCTCAGGCTTGTCTTGTTTGCGCAAATTATTCATCTAACATAGATATAATGAGCCTTAAAACCCATAGACGAATATCATCAATTCTGTTAAAAAATGTGTAGAAAGATAAATATCTTTCAAATCCCATAGACAAGGAGGTTATTCATCATCAAGCTCACATTACCAACCTATAGGTAAAAGAGTGTTGACCATTTGATGAAACCGCTGAACCTTCCTTCCGCTTTTACTCCACTAGTATCCAGACCGATCAGTCTTCTGCTAACAGACTTTATTTGTCCGTGCATTCCATAACATTCTGAAACTCCATACTCAGAAAGGCAGGAATCGATATGTTAAAATTCAGCCTTCGTTCTTTCAAAAGAGTGGGCCGCCTATGGTGTACACCGCTGCTCTGCCTGACGCTTGCCGTATCTGCACTCGGCTTGACCGGCCCGGCTCCCAAGGCGAGCGCAGCCGGAGAACAAAAACCTTTCCCGCAGCAGATCAGCTATTCGGGAGTCATCAAACCCAATCATGTAAGCCAGGCGTCCATGAACCAGGCCGTTGCTTCCTATTACGATTATTGGAAGTCGGCTTACCTGCGTAATGATCTGTCCTCCCTGCCCGGAGGATACTATGTAAGAGGCGACATCACCGGCGACGCGGAAGGCTTCGAGCCGCTTGGCACCTCCGAAGGCCAGGGCTATGGCATGGTCATCACTGCCCTGATGGCTGGCCATGATCCGAATGCCCAGACCATCTATAACGGCTTGTTCAAAACGGCGCGGGCCTACAAAAGCTCCGGCAATCCGGCCCTGATGGGATGGGTGGTTGCGGATGACCCCGCAGCCCAGGGACATTTTGGCTCAGCCACAGACGGAGACCTTGACATTGCCTACTCCCTTATCCTGGCCCATTACCAATGGGGCTCCGGTGGTGCAGTCAACTATTTGCAGGAAGCGACCAATATGATCAATGCTATTAAATCCAGCTACGTGACCACCAACAACGGGCTTAATCTGGGCGACTGGGACTCCAAAACGACCTATAATACGCGCCCGTCCGACTGGATGCTCAGCCATCTGCGTGCCTTCTATGGGGTCACAAACGACCAGACCTGGCTGAATGTCATCAATAACCTGTACAGCAAATATACGCAGTTCAGCAGCACGTACTCACCGGCTACCGGCCTGATTTCCGACTTTGTCGTGGGCAATCCCGCTCAGCCCGCCGGCCCGTGGTTCCTGGATGAATCCCAGTATACGGGAGCCTATTACTACAACGCTGCCCGTGTTCCGCTGCGCATCGTCATGGACTACGCGCTGTACGGTGACCAACGGGGTAAAACGATCTCCACCAAAATCGCCGGCTGGATCAAAGGCAAAACCGGCGGCAATCCGGCCAATGTCCGGGACGGCTACCAGCTTAATGGAACGGTGTTTGGCGGATATGCTACCGCCGTGTATGTAGCCCCGTTTGTTGCGGCAGGTGTGTCCGATAGCAGCCATCAGGCCTGGGTCAATGCCGGCTGGGACTGGATGGTCAGCCACCGCGAGAATTACTTCAGCGACTCCTACAACCTGCTCAGCATGCTGTTCATTTCAGGCAACTGGTGGAAGCCCGGCTCCGGTGGAACGCCGCCTCCCGCTTCAGGCACGAATCTGGCGGCGGGAAAGAACGCACAAGCAAGCTCTATGGAAGCAGTCGGCTTTGAGCCTTCACGCGCTTTCGATGGCAGTACCTCGACCCGCTGGGCCAGCGCGGAAGGCATCGACCCGCAATGGCTCTACGTGGATCTGGGGAGCACACGGAGCATCAACAAGATCATCCTGAACTGGGAAGCCGCCTATGCCACCAGCTACCAAATCCTGGTGTCTACAGACGGCGGCAACCCTGTCAATTTGACGACGGTATATTCCACGACCAGCGGACAAGGCGGCATCGAGACAATTGACTTCCAGGCTGTAAATGCCCGTTATGTCCGCATGCTGGGTACAGCCAGAGGCACACCGTACGGATATTCCCTGTATGAATTCGGCGTATATGGGCCAAGCTGATATAGCACCCAGGCCATAGACTTCCTCGTTAATGAACCCCGGTCAGCAGCAAATTTTGCCGCTCCGGGGTTCGTTTATTGGGAATTACGAGGATCCTGCTTCGCTAAGCGTTCCATACTTCCTGCAGTGCGGAACGAAAGAGCTTATCCAACTGCTGGTCATATGCATCCTCAGCCTGCCTCAGCGAAGGAGCGGTCTGTTCGTAATAGGCGATTCGCTCCTGAATAAAAGCATTCAAAGGTTTAAGCTGTGGCTCCAGATCCAGCTCCTCCCCGGCTTTCTTGCGCTCCAGCAGCTCTGTAATGATGTCATACAGCACGGAATCGGCCGGAAGCTGATCTTCGATCAGCTTATCGAATAAAATCGGCGGCATACTGTCATGATTTTCAATCCAGCCACAGGCCAACAGCGGGCGAAGGACATAAAAGTATTTTTTAATCTTCACCTGTTCGCCCTGCAAATAGTCCCGGAAATTGCCCTTCGCCATGTTCAGATAATGATACATACATGACTTCGGTGAAAAAGTTAAGGGCGAAATACCCCGGATTTGCTCGGCAACAGAATACTTTTCATAGTACGGCAGTGGAGATTGCAGCCATTCCAGCAGCGGCGGATTTGACTTGCGAAACAGCTTCAACGCCTTTTTCAAATCCCAGCCATTGATATCGAGCATGCCGCTTATGGGCTTCTCAATCACATCCCTCTTCTCAAAGAGCGACAGATACCATTCCACCGGCCGCACATATATAAACCGCACGTCATAATCGCTGTCCCGGGACGGAAATCCCCACGCCCGGCTGCCGGATTCGCATGCATATATGATTCTGACCTGCTCCTCCCGCTCAATACGCCGCAGTTCTTCCAATATTCTGGTGTTCATTTCAGTTTCAGACATGTGCTTCTCTCTCCTCTCGTTGCATCCGTTTAGTACCTGTATCATCTCCTATTCCTTTTCTCCTGAAAACGGTGAAAGTATGACGAGACCCCCCAAGATTAAAAATTCCTGTTACAATGTGGAAATGGGCTTTATTTGAAAACGGGGGGCTGAATATGGCCAAAGAAAGCTTCGACAAAGAAATCCAGTTCCTGCGCATGCTCGTATTAACGAGTGGCGCATACGGCCGTCAACAGTTTGCCGAGCGGCTCGGGATTTCTGTACATACGTTTGACAAGACATTGCGGCGCTTGAAGGAGATCGTACAAACCGTGCAGCGGAGGCTGCCGGAAGATCAAGGTAACGATTTTGCCGAAATGCTGCGTTATACCTATTATGATTCAACAGACCCGCTGCTGCTGTTTCTGTTCCGCGCCAAATCACTCAAGGAGACGGAAAGCGTGCGTCTCAGTAAAATCGTAACTGCGCTGCAGGAGCAGCCGCTCACCGTGCTTGAGCTGCTGGATCAATGCTGCAGCGATCTGCCTCCCGAGGCCGCTCTGCCGGATGAGAAGACCGTGCGCTCTGACCTGAAATACCTGGAGGAGGCTGGGGTCATCCGCAGGGAGCCTGGAGGAAGACCGTACCGTTATGCTGTTCGGAATGAATTGATCACTATGCTGGATGATGAAGAGCTTAACAGGTTGTATGATTTTGTGGATATTATGGCCAACACTCATCTTCCTTCGGTGCAGGGGTACCTGCTGCGCGACAATCTGAAGAAATCGCTGCGCCGCCTCTCTGCGGAGCGGGACATTGCAGAGCCTTTTCTCTATAAATATCACTATTATTCCCGCATTCTGGACGAAGCGCATCTGCATCCGCTGCTGCAGGCCATCCGGCAGCGCCGCAGCGTCTCGTTCCTATACTTTGCCGCAGGCAAGCGCAGCATGTACGGGTCCCGGAACACCAATCCGCTTTTTGCCAAAGAAACCGATGGCCGACTTCAGCGTCTGCTGCCGCTGCAGGTCGTCCATGATCACCAGTATGGCCGCTGGTATTTGCTCGGATATGACCGGCGGGGCATTGTCAAGATCAGAATGGAGGGCATTACACAGCTTCAGGAGGAAGAACCCGTATCAGAGGAGGAATTCACCGCCAAGCTGCAAGTGCTGGAAGAGCGGACACGCTGCAGTTGGCTGATCGATACGGGGCAGCCCGTGAAGATTAAGGCCCGTTTCTTCCGGCCCGAGGGGGCGAAGCGTAATTTCATTAAAGAACGCGTCCTCCTGCAGGGGCAGTGGGGAACCATCACGGAAGAAGACAGCGATTCCTTCATTTATGAGATCACGGTCAACGGCACAATGGAGATTAAGCCGTGGCTGCGCAGCTTCGGTTCAAGCTGCGAGGTGCTCGAACCTGCCCGCCTGCGCAGCGAATTCATTGCGGAATGGAAGGAGATTCAAGCGTACTATGAGCCTGTTCGAGAAAATATTTAACTACCAGCTTATTTCACGGCTCGACGAATCCGGCGCTTTTGCCACTACTTCGCAGGAACGGTCGTGGCTGCGCACGATGCTGGCGGACACGGCTGCCGAGAAGGCGTTTCTGCCGGTAACACTCGCCAAGTTGCGTTCGCTGCTGGAAGAGGATGAACCGCTTGATCCTGCCTCCGCCCTTGCCGAGAAAGCGGGCCTCCCGCCCGCTTCAGTCTTTCATCCGCTGATCCCCGAGCTGCGCACATGTATTGTGAACCATGCCGGGATTCGCATTTCCTTTCGGCTGCGGAACGGCAAGATGCATGAGGATTTGCATGGCTTTCCCTACAAGCTGGAATTTTCCATGGTCAAGCGGGACTGGTCCCTGCTCTGGTATAACATGAGGCATCGTTCCTTCATGTGCACCAAGCTGGAGAACATCGTTTCAGTCAGAGAGATGCCCCTTGACCCGGAACAGGCGGCCCAACTGGCGGCACGCATCGATTCCATTGTAGATTCGCGGAGGGAGCAGGCCGTCCTTGAAATTGTTCCTTTATATAATCCCGAGCTCTCCCGTATCCTGTACGCCTTCTCCTGCTTCGAGAAGGATGTGGTCTACCTGGACGAAACAGACACCTACCGCATGACCGTGACTTACCAGGCGGATGAATCTGAGTACGTGCTGTCCAAAATCCGGTTTTTGGGCAAAAGGGTCAAGGTGGTGGAAGGCTCATACCTCCTCTCCCGCTTGAGAGAAACGGCCTCCAAAGCTCTGGCTCGCTACGGTGTCACGTAGTAGAATCCCTGTGTTTATGCGCTGCTTTGGAAGGCTTTCTTCTCAGGCCCGTTGTCAGTTAAACTAGCGTTGCAGCACATCAGGCAAGGTACATTATCAGGACTACAAGTTGTCTTGTGCAAGAGGGGATGAAGCTAAAAAAGTCGAGAACAAGAGGCTCTTCTGTTCTCGACTTTTTTGTCAAATCGGAAATCAAAAAGGATTGCCGATTTCCTCATTTAGTTTGGGCATGCACGGTGCCTCAGGTCAATAAGCCTTGTAAAGTACTCCGTTTCAAAGCCGACTGCATTATGGCAGAGCTTTCCCTCTTGCACTGACATACAGGGTGTACCATTCTTCCCGGGTCATCAGCTCCGCCTGACGTTCCGCATCCTGACAAGCAGTAATGCGTTCAGGATTGGCCGTACCGATGACTGGCTGGATCAGGGCTGGATGCTTCATCAGCCAGGCGAGCACAATCGCCTCCCGCGTTGTCCCCTTTTCCTCTGCCAAACGCTTGACCAGCTCTGCTGTCCGCACAATATGCTCAGGCTCATCCTCCAGCGCTCTGCCGGAGAAGCGTCCCTGCGCGAGCGGCCCCCAGACCTGGATCTGGATATCCTTCGTGCGGCAAAACTCCATTAAGCCTTCTGCAAACCGCACAGCCGTGCCAGCCTGCTGGTTGACATGTACTGTTTCATCAAGGAAGTGCAGATGCGCCAGGCTCATCTCCAGCTGATTGACGACAAGCGGCATGGACAGGCTGCGCTCCAGAAACTGGATCTGCCCTGCACTCATATTCGAGACACCGAAATGACGGACTTTGCCGGATTCCTTCAGTTTTGTGAAGGCAACGGCCACCTCTTCCGGCTCCACCAGCGGATCTGGACGATGAAGAAGCAGCACGTCCAGATAATCCGTGCCCAGCCGTTTAAGGGACCCTTCTACCGATTCAAGAATATGCGAATAGGAGAAATCAAACATGCCCGGCAGTTCCCCCTCTGCCAGACGAATGCCGCACTTGGATTGAATCACAATCTGCTCCCGCAGGCCTGGCTGCGCTTTCAGAACCTTCCCGAATGTTTCCTCCGCTTTGCCTTTGGCGTAGATGTTAGCATGGTCAAACATTGTAATGCCGATGGAGCGTGCGGCTTCCACCGCTTTTTCAGCTTCCTTTATATGATCCTGCGTGATAGGCTCGCTGTTCCAGCCCCCGCCAAACGGCATGCATCCCAGTACCAGGCGGCTGTCCGTAATCCCCCGCTTCTCAATTGGCATGATTCTCATAGTGCATCTGTTCCTCCTCCGATTGGGATAAGTATAGAATGGATTCACGATCCACTCTATCTTACACCCAACCGGAGCAGGCTGTCATGAACTAATTGAAACGTTTACATTTGAAATATTCAACCAAAAATCCCCATGCTTATGTACCGCTCGCCAGTATCAGGGGCGATGCACAGCACACGTTTACCCTTGCCGAGACGCCGCGCTTCCTGCAGCGCCGTCCATACGGCGGCCCCGCCGGACGGGCCGATCAAAATCCCTTCCCTCACGGCCAGCTCCCGCACAGTCGCGATCGCATCCTCATCCTCAACCTGGATAATCTCATCATAAACTCCGGTGTTCAGGATGTCTGGAATAAAGCCGGGGCTTGTCCCCACCAGCTTGTGAGGACCGGGCTTTCCTCCGGACAATACCGGTGAGCCCTTCGGCTCGACCACCACGATCCGGATCTCCGGCAGATGTTCACGCAGCACCTCACCAGTGCCTGTGATGGTGCCTCCTGTGCCGGACGACGCCACAAATACATCCAGCCTTCCTTCCATCTGCTCCAATATTTCCAGGGCGGTCGTGGTGCGGTGAATGTCAGGATTCGCTGGATTTTCGAACTGCTGCGGAATGAAGCTGCCTTCAATTTCCGCCCCCAGTTCCTGTGCTTTGCGGATGGCGCCCGGCATCCGTTCCTCGGCCGGGGTCAGCACCACCTCGGCTCCATAGGCCTTCAGGATGTTAATCCGCTCTTTTGTCATATTGGACGGCATGACCAGGATCGCCCGGTAGCCCTTGGCGGCGGCATTCATGGCCAATCCGATTCCCGTATTGCCGCTGGTCGGCTCAATGATCGTTCCGCCCGGACGGAGGCGCCCGTCCTTCTCCGCCTGGGCGATCAGATTATAGGCCGCCCGGTCTTTCACACTGCCGCTCGGATTAAACATCTCCAATTTGACATAGACATCGGCATCCTCCGGACCTGTCAGCCTGCCCAACCGGACACAGGGGGTATCCCCGATTAATTCAGTTATATGTTGAACCACTTTGGCTGTCATTTGATCCCCCGCTCCCCCTCACCGATCAGGTCCAGAAAAGCCGCAGGCAGCCTGAACTGCCGGTTGTTGACGAGAATACTGCTGAATTCGTCCTCCGATTGCAGTGCATTGTTCTCCTTGATCTCCTTGATGTCGGTATGGAGGCGTTCCATTTTGCGGTCCAGTTCATCCGCGGCATCAGCGGCAGCCTTCAACTCCTGCAGGAGATGCTCCGGAACGGACTGATTGTATTTGTAAAATATTTTGTGCTCAAGACTGGCCCAGAAATCCATCGCGATGGTGCGGATTTGGATTTCTACGCACACCCGCTCCTGACGGTCCGACATAAACACCGGCACCTCCACCAGCATATGCAGACTTTTATACCCGTTCGGCTTGGGGTAGCGGATGTAATCCTTGATTTCCAGAATCGTGAGATCATCCTGATTTTCAAGCATGCTCTTAACCCTGTAAATGTCTGAAATAAAAGAGCAGGTAATGCGGAGACCGGCAATATCCTTAATGTTTTTTTTGATCTCATGAAGCGATATTCCGCTGTTTTTCCGGTATATTTTTTTCATAATGCTTTCCGGAGACTTCAACCTGGATTTGGTATGCTCAATGGGGCTGTAATCATGCAGGGATTGAAACTCTTCCTTGAGAATTTCCACTTTGGTTTCAATTTCATCGAGCGCAAATTTGTACATCATCAAAAAACGTGTTAACTCGGTTTTAATCTTTTTAAACTGTTCTATCTGTGCTTGTTCACCCATGCGGAATCTCCTTTGCTTGTAAAGCGCGCGCCCTGGTAACGGAAAGCTGTACAAAATCTTATCCGTGCTGATTAGGCGGCAAACGATTATGTAATTATCATATCATTGATTGGCTCAGCTTTCGAATTTCAGCCTGTATGCAGACCTGCCGCTGCAGGTTTTTTAAATTTTTACGTTTCCTTTATCCATGACAGGCTGTCAAATGCTATACTGAACAGAAACCGATAGATACATACAAATAAGGATAGGAGAATGAATCTTCATGAATACTAGCAGTCCCAATGTAAAGGGAAAAGACCGCTTTCCCTTCTCTTTGCTATGCCTGACGCTTGGGGCCTTCGCCATCGGGATGACCGAATTCGTCATTATGGGTCTGCTTCCCAATGTGGCTCAGGATTTGGGGGTGACGATTCCCCAGGCCGGGCAGCTGATCACCAGCTATGCCATCGGCGTTGCTGTCGGCGCGCCCGTGCTGACGATCCTCACCCATAAGGTTCCGCAGAAAAAGCTGTTATGTCTGCTGATGATCATTTTTATTCTTGGAAATGCCTTATCTGTCATCGCGCCAAGCTACGGTTTTCTGATTGCTGCGCGTATCGGAACTGCCTTTGCTCACGGCACCTTCCTTGGAGTCGGGTCCCTGATGGCCGCCCGCCTTGTCCGTCCGGAAAAAAGGGCCGGGGCTGTGTCACTGGTTCTGTCCGGACTGACCGTCGCCAACATTGTTGGCGTGCCGTTCGGTACGTTCATCGGACAGCAGCTGGGGTGGCGTGCGTCTTTCGCCGCCATTGTCATTATGGGGTTAATCTCCCTGGTAGGAATCATACGCTTTATCCCGGTTATGCGACAGGATCAGCATACAAGCATTGCCCAGGAAATCCGGAGCCTTGTGAATCCCCAAGTGCTGCTGATGCTGCTTACGGGGGCGTTTGCTTGTGCCAGCCTGTTCGCGGTATTTACTTACATTACACCACTGCTGATGGATATCAGCGGTTTTGCCGAGGCAAGCATCACATGGATTCTCGTTCTTTTTGGCATTGGGGTAACTATCGGAAACATCGTCGGAGGACGGCTGGCCGACTGGAAGCTGATGCCGTCCCTGATCGTCAACTTTGGCGTACTGGCCGTCATTCTGGCTGTACTGACCTTTGCTCTCCAGAGCAAAGCCCTGGCGATCATCACCGTCTTTATTTGGGGAGTCGCCGCGTTTGGCATGATGCCCGGGCTGCAGGTGCGCATCATGAACCTGGCGTCCGAAGCTCCTTTGCTCGCATCGACCAGCACCCACTCCGTGCTGAACCTCGGCAACGCCAGCGGCGCTTTTCTAGGCGGTGTGGTCATTACGTACATGGGGCTGCAGCAATTGCCTTGGGTATCCGGGATCATTGCTCTGGCCGGGATGGCGGGAGCGCTTGCCAGCCTGGCGCTTGAACGCCGTCTGAACTCCACTGACAAGCAGCCGGTGAAGCTGGGCAGCTCAGCCTAACTATATTTTTAACAATGAGAGGGACTTCCAGACAGCAGACTTGGAAGTCCTTTTTCAGCTTTAACCAGAAGTAGCAAATTTTCCAGTTAGCAAGCGAGTAAACAGGCGAAAACATAACTTTATCGTGGGAGTGTGAAATATGAAAAAAATATTATTGGCTTGTATCATGATAATGATGATGTTAGCATCGGCTTGTGGAAATGTTGAGACGACATCAAATCCAAATACCTCTAGTGAGCCTAAACCTGCAACGGAAGAGTCTATTATTCCAAAAAACACAGCCGATTGTCTTAATACAGAAGTTATAAATTTGGATAGTGAAACTGAGAAATATTTCTATGGAACTTGGAAAGTTGAGAAGCTTTTAGGATTTGCAAATTCATATAATGATGCTTCTGAATATCCAACAGGACAAAAATTTATTGGAGATGAAATTATAATCAAAAAAGACTTTTTTTCATCAAAAGGACTAAAAAACTATAAGGAATATCAATATGAACTAAAAAATCCAATATATAAGATTACAGCGACATGCTATAACTCTGACTCTTTTTATAGATTGTATAAAATAGATATCCCAGACTTAAATATAAATGATGTAGTAAAAGCAGTAGATATAAGTGACATATCTACAAAACTTAGCATACCTGTAAGTGTAAGTTTTTTTGTTGTTAATAACGGTAGGCTTATCTTGTTATCAGAGGCAACTATTTTTGAGCTTGAAAAAATGACTGATTAAATGAAGGAGCCTAGCCATTTTCTGTCTTGTGCTAAGGCTGGGCGGATGCAAGCTACTCTCCTTCATGCTCCAGCACAAACAGCCCTTCATCCTCCTCCCACTCTACATAAGCGAGCTGCTCGCGGTCGTCATAGCCCATGCGGTGCAGCTCGGCAAACAGCCAATTTATATCCTTTCCGATCTTGCGCAGGTTCTCTTCGTCAATCTGGCCATCCTCCAGCATCCGCAGGGCATAATCCGGCTTCTTGTCCTCCAGCTTCAAGTCACCGCGCTGTACATTGTCGTACTGCGGCTTTTTCAAAATGCTAATTGAACCGTTGGTTTCAAAGATCGCATAGGCGACTTCCTTAACCGCGAACACATCCTTCTGCCGCAGCAGCATGCGCAGCTGCTCCAAATCGAGACGATTGCGCTTTAGCTCCTTCAGATTCACCTTGCCATTCCTGATCAGGATGGAAGGCGCTCCTTCAAGCGGGCCGCGCAATCTCTTCACATACTGGGTGATTTTCTCGAAAACGTAAGACAATATCGCCCACAGCATCAATGCAAACAGCAGCTCGGGATAATGAACATCGTCCTGGTAGATGGTATTGCCAACCAGCTCGCTAAGCACCAGGGATGAGACGAAATCAAAAGGCGTCAGCTGGGAAATTTCTTTTTTTCCGAGAAAACGGGTCAGCACCCATAACCCGGCAAAACTGATTGCCAGTTTAAAAGCGATCATTCCGTAATCCATCGTGTTCCCTCCCTCGTTCCGGATAAAATTAATTACCCAGTTCACCGGAGGCGCCTCTAGGAATAATTGTCATCTGTCAAAGCACCTGTTTTCAGTGTTCACGTACAACAATCCATTCCTTTTGAATACTCATACATAACATGCATTATCACTCAAAGGAGGTTGATAAAATTTGTCTATTAACAAGTATTCTACCGGCCCTGTCGAAAATGCCGTTGGTAACGTCGGTGCTCCAGGGGAATCCAGAACCTTTTTTGTCAAAGCGTTAAATAACGGACACAAAGCAGCTAGAGTAAAAATTTTGTTATACCGTTTGAATGGCTCCAAGGTGCTTGTGGAAACCAGAACCTTCACACTCCCCGCCCAATCCTCTAATTTTCGGGCTTTGAATGTTGCAAATTTACTGCAATTTGAGGTTCAAATCAAAACAGACAGCCCCCGTGTGCTGGTGTCCGGATGGGGTAAGAACGCAAAAGGACGGCTCGTGGCCGCACATCGTTTTGTCCAGGAGGAACTGATTAAAATCAAGAAAAAACGGCGTCATCACCTCGGCGCTTAAGCATAAGAAAACAAAATCCCCTTCCTCTGGTCGATCTCGGCACAGAGGAAGGGGATTCATCTATAGAAGCGGGGAAGTGTGGGAATTTTATTCATGGTCGCCCCAGTCTATGTCAAGCTCCCAAGAGGTTGAATTCTCCTGTAACATACGGTCGCCAAAGCTTACGTTTAATCCTCTATTCCCCTGGACATTCTAAATTTTACATTGAGGATTAACAAAGGAGGCGCTGATGAAATGCCGCAGTGGGCTCTGGTCATTTTACATACGCTTGTTGCCATTCTGGTACTGTTCGTCATCACCAAGCTGCTCGGGAAAAGACAGGTGTCACAGCTCTCCCTGTTCGAATATATAACAGGGATTACGATCGGTAGCCTTGCCGCATACATCCCGCTGGAAAGCCCTGATACCTGGTACCTCGGTGTCCTCTCGCTGGTTGTATGGAGCCTTGTTTCTCTGGCCATCGAATACTTCCAGATCAAAAGTCAAAAATTCAGAAACATGGTGGATGGAACGGGAACGGTCCTCATCAAGGAAGGAAAAGTGCTGGAGGACAATTTGAGAAAAGAACGTGTATCCATGGAAGAGCTGATGAGCCAGCTGCGCAGCAAAGGAGCCTTCAAAGCCGCGGATGTGGAATTTGCAGTGATGGAGAATAGCGGCGAAATCAACATTTTGCTGACCAAAGAGAATCAGCCTCTTACGGCAAAAATGATCGGGCTTACCCTGCCTGCCGAGAAGGAACCGCAAAGCGTTGTGGTGGACGGCCAGATCCAGGAGAAAGAACTATCTGAAGCGAAAAAGGATAAAAAATGGCTGCAGTCCGAGCTGGGCAAACGCGGCGTAGAGCTGAGTGATGTGTTTCATGCACAGGTAGAATCAGACGGCCGCCTGCACCTTGACCTATATGATGACAAACTGCAGTCCGGCCAGCCTGCACAGCCCAATACGCTGTTGGCCGCGCTTGAGTCCTGTCAGGACGAGTATAAAAAGCAAACTGCCAATGCCAAGGATCAGCGCAGCAAGCAGCTTTATGAAGAAGGTTATGCCCAAATGACAAGGCTAATCAAGGAAACCCGGAAGAAGTTAAACGCCAAGAGCTAAAAAAGTCTGCCCCTGCCAAAAATCAGCTTTTCCTCACATCCCGGCATCCGCCTACATAGGATGTAAGAAAAACATCTGGAAACTAACGGATCGGGGGCAGAACATACAGATGGCAAGATTATCATTTGAAACGTCCTTGCGCAGCGCAATCGTTGCGGCGGCGCAAGCGTTGAACCGCAGCGGTGTCTCTTTCGCCACCTTTGAACGTGCTTACTGCAACCAGCGTTTCTGGATTCTGACCTCCAGGGGCGGATTCCAGATCAGACCGGAGGTTACTCCTGCTGACGGGATACGCAATATATTTTTGGAGGGCCGAAAATACGGGTTTGAATGCGCCACCGCCATGGTGATAGTGCTGTACAAGGCGGTGCTGGATTCCATCGTGGAGAGCGAGTTCAATCGCCTGTTTGCAGGCATGCTGCTGTATGACTGGCATTATGACAGTGATTTGCGCCTGATTGAGGTGCAGGGCAGCAGTCGCTCCGTTCCGGGGGACATCCTTTATTTTAAAAATCCGGATGTGTCGCCCTTTACACCTGAATGGAAAGGGGAAAATGCCATCAAGCTTGGTGATGATTTATACTACGGCCACGGAATCGGCATCCGTTCCGCAGAAGGAATTATCCAGACACTGAATAGCCACCGCCGTCCCGGCAGCACGGTATCGGCCTATTTAACAGATCAGGTCCTTTATCCGGATTTCAATTATTTGTCCCGTTTCGCACCAGGCTACAACACAGCTGCGGATACAACACCGCAACGGATCGAAGCGGGCGAAGGCGCGATCACGGCCGCCGTGGGCAGACGCCAATATATCCGCTACTGAATGCGGAAGGATTACGCAAAAAAGAGCATTCCCGTTCGATTTTATTCCGGGATGCTCTTTTTTTGATTCATGGCATTATGCGGATCGTTCATCCTGGCCGCCAGTATTGTTATTCCGTAACTTAAAAGAAGGACGAGCCCATTATGCCAACTTCATCCTTCTTGTGTGAAATTACATATTTAATAGGGGATTTGATTTAGTCGTCGTCCCCGTCGTCGTCATCCCAATCATGATCATCATGGTCTTTATCCACGGAGAGGACTTTGCCGGTATTGGCATCAATCTCCACATCGGCCTTACCGCCGCTGATGCTCACTTCAACCTCATATTCTAGGCGGCCGCCATCCCGGTCAAGGTCCAGTTCCAGCACTTTACTGCCCCCAGCCGCTTTGAGGGCAATCTTTACCGCTTCCTGTCTACTTACCTTCGCTGCCGCAGCGGAAGCCGTGGAAGCTTCGGTTTCGTCCGCCGCTTTATAATCGTCATCACCGGCATCATCATCCGTCCTTACACCCAGCGACTTGCCTGTATAAGCATCGATCAGCACATCGACATCCTGACCGCTGCTCTTCTCGATCTCTACCTCATAGTATAGAGCGCCGCTGCGGTTTCTTTCCAGTTCCACGCTTTCCACGGTTCCCTGCACAACAGCCAATGCCTGCTGGCTTGCCATAGCAACCCCAATTCGCTGCTTGGTATTCTGACCGTAGGTTGCCGAAGACGCATTCGCCTGGCCAAGCAGGGCGTCAGCACCGTAGATGCCGCCAAGCAGAAGGGCTCCAGCCAGTATGCCGATTCCCAGTTTCCGTTTTGTTGTCATCATGTCGATTGTCCTCCTCATGTTTCCAGCTGCTTACGTTATCAATATAACGGAGCAAAATGAGAACATAAGGAAAGCTAAATTAAAATTTGATGAGAAAACGCTAAAAATCAGCGTCACCCGCCTCATCTTCGTTCCGGTGCTATTCGTCATCCTCCTCCGGGTCATCCTCTTCATCCCAGGCTACCGACATAATTACCCCGGATATGGCGTTCACCTGCACGATAGCTTCGCGCTCATCGGGGGTATCAATCTCAACAAGATAGTACCGCACTCCTCCTTCAGTCCTGAAGTCCACATCTTCCACTTTACCCTGTACCTGCTGCAGGGCGATGTTTTTGGCTTCTTTGTCTGTTACAATACGAGCCGTTCTGACAGGCTCGGCATCCTCTTCCAGCTTCTCTTTCCCCTCATCCTGCTTGCCGGCTGAAACTGAATCTGAAGTAATCTGCGTATCGGTGCTTGCCTCCGCCTCTGCTCCCTTCCCATTCTTCATCTGAGTCTGCTGAGCCGCTTCGTCTGCTGACTGGCTCTCCCCTTGCTGTTCTGTCGGAAATGCGGCAGCCAGCTGCTCCTGTGAAAGCTCGCCGTCCAGCCGCTCAATCGATAGTATACTGCCTTGCTCCGCATCCACTTTCAGCTCATACAGGCCTGTGTGGGACTTCATCTGAAGCAGGTAAGCATCGCTTTGCAGCGAGACATCCAGCACTTCACCGGGATACTGGGCCAGCACTGCCGATACCGCCTCTTCCTCCGACAAAGCAGCGGCCTTGTTCTTCTGCGCATTCCATACCGTGCCGATGCTTATGATGCCTGCAATCAGCAGCACCGCACATAGGCTCCACAGGATAGGTTTCATTGAGTCATCACCTCGGGTTCATTGCTATTCCCGCAGCATACTACGGCCACATTAAAATTGGATGAGAACTTGGACTGCCCGGCTTACTCCTCCGGGCTTGCCTTAATCCAAATGACGGCAGTCGTCCCGACTCCCTCCAGGCTGTCAAGTTCCAGCCGGATGTCTGTAGCCTCGGCAATCTCAGCGGCAAGGGCAAGCCCCAGCCCGGCTCCGCCGCTTGTTCTCTTTCTTGCCTCATCCACTCTGTAAAACCGGTCGAACACCTTAGTTAAATGTTCTTTGGGAATACCAACTCCGCGGTCGGTGATGCGGATGAAGCGCTCCGCATCCGATTCGCCCACCGTTAGGGTGATCTGATCCTCGCTGTACTTGCGCGCGTTATCCAAAAAGATAAACAACAGCTGCTTCAGCTTCTTTTCATCGGAGTATGCATAAGCCGCCCGGCTTCCCGCCGCTTCCACCTCGACTTCACGGCCGTAAGCGTTGCGGAACGCCTTGGCAGATTCCGCCGCCAGCCGGAACAGGTCGATCTTCCCCTTCGTGACATTCCACTGCTCCTTGGGACTGGCCAGCAGCAGAAGCTGCTCCGTCATTTCCTTCATCCGCACGGCTTCGGAATGAATAGCATCCACGGATTCCTGAAACAGCTCGGGACGCTCCATCCCTCGCCTTTTCAAAAGGCTCGCATAACTTTCGATAATCGTAATCGGCGTTTTCAGCTCATGGGAAGCATTGGATACGAATTTTTCCTGCTTCTCATAGTTGCTCTGAAGCAGGTCGATCATTTCGTTAAAGGTGACGCCCATATCGACCAGTTCATCCCTTGACCGGGTATCCAGCTCCATCCGTCGAAACCTCCCGCTTCTCCGGATCTCCTTCATCGTGGACGTCATGCCTTTGATCGGCTGCATGATCAGGCGTGCCAGCACCCGGCTGGATATGAGCACAGGCACCAGCGCCGCCGCCGTAACTCCGATCAGTACCAGCCGCAGGGCCGCAAGGGTGTCCATGACAGCCTGCATGCTCTCCGTCAGCTGTACGTTCATAATTTCACCGTTCGTCCAGATGACGGGAACGGAGACCAGAATATAGCTGTGGCCCTCAAATTTTATTCTTTTCACGGACAGATTCGGATTATAAACGGCTTCCATTCGGCTCAGCTGTGAGGCAGACGGGGAGGTTACCGGGGCCGGTCCCTTCCCCTGCTGCCGCACGAGCCTCAACATGCCGTCAACAGGAACATACGCGCGCAGCAGCTCCTCTACGGCGATCTGGCCGGAGGCCTGGCGCATGCCCGCCGCTATTCTCGCCCCTTCCGCTTCCGCCCGCTGCATCTGGCTGCTGTCGGACAGGGAGCTGAACGTATAATAAATGGAAAGATTCATGACGATGAGCAGAACGGTGAAAAGGACGGACGAGTACAGATGGATTTTGCTGCGCAGTCTCACGGCGCCTCCCGCAGGACGTAACCGACGCCGCGTACGGTATGGATCAGCTCCGGCTCACGGTTAAAATCGATTTTTTTACGGACATAGCGAATATACACGTCGACGACATTAGTCTCACCGGCATAGTCATATCCCCACACCGCCGCCAAAATCTGATCACGATTTAGAACCTGCCTCTTATTACGCAGCAGATAGACCAGCAGATCGAATTCACGGGGCGTAAGCTCCACGGGATCATCCCCGCGAATAACCTCCCGAGTGCTTTCGTTAACCCTCAGGTCGGATGCCGTCAGCCAGGCTTCCGTATTCACGCCGCCTGCTGACGCAGCGCGCAGCCGGAGAGCGGCACGGATACGGGCCAGCAGCTCCTCTATCTGAAACGGCTTAGTTATGTAATCGTTCGCCCCGAGATCCAGGCCGGATACTTTATCCTCGACAGATCCCTTGGCGGTCAGCAGCAGAATGGCCGTCTGCGAATCCTGGGTCCGGATGCGCCGCAGCAGCTCAATACCGCTCATGCCTGGCAACATGACATCCAGCAGGATCAAATCGACACCGCCTGCACGGTATACTTCCAGAGCATCCAGACCATTATCGGCCTTAAGTACACGGTAGCCCTCACATTCGAGTTCGATTTCAAGCAGCCTTGCGATCTTCTTCTCATCCTCGACGATCAGTATGCACTCGTTCATTCCCTAGTTCCTCCCTGCTATCCATGGGCCTCCGGCTGCATTATCCCTTGGCAAGCTCACGATGGAGCAGCGACAATACGCCCCGCAGTTCTCCGACCGGAAGCTGCCCCGGAGCGGACGAACGGCCGGCCGAGCCGAAGGTGACAGCCGAACCGAACAGTTCGCCGGCCAGGCGGCTGATCACCCCTCGTCCTGTCATGGACATCGTAATGAGCGGGCGATCGGCATGCTGCTCTCTCATGATGCGCGTAGCCTCCAGCAATGTGAGAACGTCAGCCGTGCTTTCCGGCATGACTGCCATTTTAACGATATCCCCACCCAGCTCCTGGGCTCTGCACAGCCTGGATACAATCTCTTCTGCCGGAGGGGTTTTGTCAAAATCATGATTGGACAAAATGACCGCCACCCCGGACGCATGAGCGGCTTCAACCAACTCTGACACATACTGCTCCTTGTTGAACCACTCGACATCGATCATGTCTGCCTGCCCCGTGGCTGCAGCCGCTTTATTCAAAGCCACATAATCGGCAGGAGCAATGGGCCGCTGCCCTCCCTCATCAGCGGTCCGGAAAGTAAACAGCAGCGGAACCTCTCCGAGCTGCACGCGCAGCTCGTTCAGCGCTTTCTTCACCCTTTCGATATCATCCGCATGCTCGTAAAAATCGACACGCCACTCCACGATATCAAGATCAAGCGTACGCAGCTGCTCAACTTCTGCAATCAGCCTGGACAGAGTCTCCCCCGTGATCGGCACGCATATCTTGGGCTCTCCTTCTCCGATGACCACGTTTTTTACCTGGACTGTTTTGTACATCGTCTCTGCTCCTTTGGCATGTCTTCGTCTATTATTAATCTACAACGGCCGCTCTCAGCTCTACAAGCGTCCGCAGCACATGATCGATCAGCTCCGGAAGATCCTCCATCTGTTCTTCGTTGATTTTGCGGCGGAAATCTAGCTGCATCGTATTCAGGAATGACTCCGCTTTCTGCCCGTAAATATAACTGATCCGCTGCGCCAGATCCGTGGTCTGCCCCCAAATTCCGCGCACGGCCTCTTCCAGCCGCGGACATTCAGCTGACACATCCCGGACAGGCAGCATAAACCGCAATTGCAGACGGCAGCCCGGCTCCTCTCCCTCCTGCTCCAGAATCTCCGCAGCCAGCTCGCGCAGGGAAGCCTCCAGACGAATCTCGGCCGTAATCCTCTCATCCCCGGACACCTGGAACCGGATGGCGAATTCTCTCGCCATCACCGACATCTCCAGCCTGTCATCACGCCCGGTGACACGAATCACGCCATCAATATTATCCAGATCATAGATCTGGTTCTCTATAGCCACTTTTAAATTATCAAATACGGTGGGATCAAACACGGTTTTTTTCACCTCTGCAGATATGTATAGTCCATTTCAGCACACAGGATTGCCGCCGTGCAAAGCAAGAAAGCAGGCCTTCTGCGGCCTGCTGCTCCACGTTTTCCCTTAATATTGCGTGTTCAAAAAGTCAGGTTTTCAGCACCGAGAAGGTTGAATGAAGCCTGGGACTGAGGAGCGGAGCGTACTTAGGGTACGTGAGCACCGGAGGGCCCGGCTGAATTCAAGATTCGATGTCGAGTCCACTTCCTGATTTACTTCGTGATCAAAAGATGACTTTTTGAACATCCTCTATTATATCCTTACGATTCGTCGGCTGCAAAGCGTAGCCCAATCTGCTGTCTCGCTTCCTCCATCACCTCGGCCACCGCCAGCGAGTTGGCATGGGAATTGATCTTGCTGTCCCGGTCACCACACTTGATCATATCGATAAACTCAAGGGCTTCATAATACATCGGCTCATGAATTTGCGGTTTGGTCAGGTCTTCCACATTGCCGTCCCGATAATGAATTTTCACATCGTACGGCTGGTTGATCTTGTCAATGACCATCGTCCCAAGCTCGCCCTGGATTTCCGCAGGAAGATAGGAGTTGGAGATTTTGGAGTGCATCACCACACCCTCCATATCCGGGTAACGCATGACCATGCTTCCTTCCCCGTCCACGCCGGAAGCCAGCATGACACCGGTAGCTTTCACCAAGTCAGGCTTTCCAAACAGTGTGACCATTGGATAAAGACAGTAAATGCCCAGGTCCATCAACGAACCGTTGGAAAATTGAGGATTGAACGCATTCAGCAGTTTTCCTTCTTTATAAGCATCGTAACGGGAGGAATATTGACAGTAGCCGGCAAAATAGCGGCGGATCGGGCCAAGCTTGAAAAGATTTTCCTGTATTACTTTAAAGTTCGGCATGAGCGTAGATTTGAGGGCTTCCATCAGCACCACGTTGTTCTTTTCCGCTGCGGCGATCATCTCCCTCACCTCGCGCGCATTCGAAGCCATCGGCTTCTCGCACAGGACATGCTTGCCATGATTCATGCACAGGATCGCCTGCTCCGCATGAAGCGAATTCGGACTTGCGATATAGACGGCATCCAGGCTGCCCTGCTCAAGCATTTCCTGCAAATCCGTGAAAACCTCAGGCATATTGTATTGAGCGGCAAAGGCTCTGCCCTTCTCTTCCGTGCGGGAGTATACAGCGGTCAAAGCGAACTGCTCGGTTTCAAGCGCCCCCTGAATGAAGCGCTCCGTAATCCAGTTAGTTCCGATGATGCCGAATCGTATCAAAACATCTCATTCCTTTCACGAATAGTTATCATGATGACTATTTTCTCACTTGCGCATGTACCTGTCCATACAAATCCTGTATATGCCATTTCTTTTGCCGGACGGAAATTGCAAAAAAACACACATTAATGATGATAAAACGTTGTTTTACGATGTTATAGAGCTGTTATATTCATTTTAAAGATCGTTTAACGAATAAACAAACCCGGACCGCATCAGCGTATAGTGCAGGCTGATATCGAGCCGGGTCTTTTCTGTGATTACTTTTGATCCACTGATTCTATTTGCTCACTTCAACCTTGGCCAGTTTTTCATAATACTGAACCAGGCTGCCATGGTCGCTGTCTCCAAAGCCATCCACCTTCAATGCCTGCATCATTTCCATGACGCTGGCCGTCAGCGGCAAGGGCACACCTACTTCATGGGACGTTTCCAAAACATTGCTTAAATCCTTGATATGCAGATTAATCCGGAAACCGGGATCAAATTTGCGCTCCATCACAAGCGGCGCTTTGGCATCCAATACCGTGCTGCCTGCAAGCCCCCCGCGAATAGCCTGATATACGAGCTCAGGTTGAACACCGACTTTACTTGCCAGCACAAAAGCCTCCGACATCGCCGCAATATTAATAGCCACAATGATCTGGTTCGCAAGTTTGGTGACATTCCCCGCTCCAATATCACCTGTACGAACGACCGAGGCGGCCATCGCCTTCATCACATCATAACATTGATCAAAAACTTCCTGTTTTCCCCCGACCATGACGGAAAGCGTACCCTCAATCGCCTTTGGCTCTCCCCCGCTGACTGGAGCATCAAGCATTTCAATGCCTTTCTCCGCCAGTGCTGCCGCAATCTCCTGACTGGTCAAAGGAGCAATGGAGCTCATGTCGATCACCACCGTGCCCGGCTTGGCTCCTTCGAATATTCCGTCTCTGCCAAGCACAACATCTTTCACCTGGGGTGAGTTGGGCAGCATGGTAATCACGATATCCGTCAGCTCCGCTACGCGCTTGGGCGAAGATGCAGCCGTGGCGCCTGCTGCCACCAACTCTGCCGCCGCTTTATTGGTCTCAAGCACGACCAGCTCATAACCTGCTTTGATCAAATTTTTGCTCATCGGTTTACCCATAATTCCAAGGCCAATAAATCCTATTTTCATATCCTATCCCTCCAAAGTTTTAAAAAATGAATATCAGAGAGCGCCCATGTCCTGCAAAATACTTTTCAGTTTCGTTCGATTCACCTCAGAGGCGGCTGTATTTGGAAGAATCGAGGCACCTACAGGGACACCAATCAGATTCATGGCTTCTTTTGTGACCACAGGAAAGCTGGCCAGATTAAACGCCATCCGGAGCGGCGCCAGTTTAAATTGTGCTTCCAGCGCTCCCTGCAAATCTCCATTGATATATTTGTCATATATTTCAACGACGAGAGCCGGTACGATGTTAGCGGTTGATGCCACACAGCCCACAGCTCCATAGACCAATGAAGCCAAAATCATGACATCTCTGCCGGCCATCACTTTAAAGTCTTTGCTTCGGGTCCTGCGTATATATTCTGCAGTCAAGGTCATGTCCCCGCTGCTGTCTTTCATACCAACCAGGTTTGGGATATCAGCCAATCTTTCAATAAGGTTCGCGGAAATGTTATTTCCGACGCGATCCGGATTGTTATAGAGAAGAACAGGGAGAGATGTTGCTTCCACTATTTTGCGAAAATGCTGGTACAATTCTTCCTCCGTGGGTGTGAGGAACATAGGGGGCAGGATCGTCAATGCCTGGGCCCCCAGGGCTTCCCCCATTTTTGCCAGCGTCACACATTCCTTCGTCGTAATCGCACCAATTCCCATGTATACGGGAACTCTTCCGTTAACCTGATCAATGGTAGTACGAACGGCTCTCTCCTGCTGCTCACGGTCCAATCCATAAAACTCTCCATTGCTGCCAAGCGATAAAATCCCGTGTACCCCTCCGGCAAGAACGTGCTCCACCACGTTGCGAAGCCCTTGCTCATCCACAAGTTCATTTTCGTCTACCGGTGTCACAATAGGGGGGATGACTCCCCGAATCCAGGTTGTATCCATGTGCACTCTCCTCTCACAAATTGTTTTTGTCAGCATTCTCAGGTTACAGGTGCAGGGTTAAATAATGCCAAATCGTTGTGGATCCCCCAGTGATCCGCCCATGTCTTCTTGCGCCCACTGGCGACATCCAGGATCAGGTGGAATAATTCCCAGCCCACGTCTTCTATGGTCGCTTCTCCGGTTGCAATTCGGCCTGCATTCAGATCAATGAGATCATGCCATTGCTCAGCCAAAGAATTTCTGGTGGAAACCTTAATCACAGGAGCTACAGCCAAGCCGTATGGCGTCCCTCTGCCCGTAGTGAACACCTGTAAATTGATGCCGGAGGCTAGCTGCAAAGTTCCGCATACAAAGTCGCTGGCAGGTGTTGCCGCAAAAATCAATCCCTTTTCTGCAGCCCTTTCCCCGGGAGATAAAACGCCAACAATGGGGCTGGTGCCTGATTTAACAATGGATCCGAGCGATTTTTCCACCACATTGGCGAGCCCGCCCTTTTTATTCCCGGGTGAGGGATTGGCGCTCCGGTCTGCCTGACCGCGCTGTAAATATTCGTCATACCACTGCATCTCCCGAATCAGGGCCCGGCCGACCTCTTCACTGGCTGCGCGGGGAGTTAATAAATGAACGGCATCCCTGACTTCCGTTACCTCTGAAAACATAACCGTCGCGCCTGCGCGTACCAATAAATCAGCGGCAAAACCTACTGCCGGATTAGCGGTCACCCCGGAAAAGGCATCACTCCCCCCGCACTGCAGACCGACTACCAGATCGGAAGCGGGGCATGTGACACGCTGACGCCGATTCAGCTTATCCAGCCGGGCTTCAGCCATCTCCATAATGGACTTGACCATGGGAATAAATCCGGCATGCTGCTGTAGGGATACGATTTTGCCCATATCCCCGTCCGGCACCAATCTTTCGGGAACCAGCTTCTCACAGCCTAACCCGACAACCATAAGCTCCCCGCCGAAGTTCGGATTCTGAGCCAGGTTTTGAATCGTTCGAATGGGAATCACCGCATCCGGCGCATTAATCGCAACCCCGCAGCCATAATTATGGGTTAATGCTACGACGTCCTCGACATTTGGATATTTGGGCAGGAGCTCTTCTTTTATTTTCTTTACGGCATATTCCAGCACTCCGACAACGCATTGCACACTGGTCGTAATCCCCAGTATATTTTTCGTTCCGGCACTGCCATCCTCATTGCGATATCCCTCAAACGTGTAACCTTCCAATGGGGGGAGCCGCTTCGGCACATGGGTTGCAATCGACAGTTCCTCCAGACGGGGAGGGGTCGGCATTTGGATCAAAGCCTCCTCGACCCAGCTGCCTTTTGCAATCGTTTTCAATGCAAAGCCGATCATTTCACCATAACGAATAATGGGCTCACCTTCACTAATATCATGCAGCGCTACTTTATGCCCCTGGGGTACTTTACTGATCAGCTCGAGACCGCAAGGAAATTTCGTCCCTTTAGGCAGCCCGCCTGTATTAACGATAATGGCAATATTATCTTGCGGATTCACTTTTATATATAGGGGTTCTTCACTTTCGGTCTGTTTTATAGTCATGTCGGTTATCTCCTATCCGTACGAGATTCCAGAAAATCAGATTTGCTTTAACTCAAAACGTTTAATCTCTCCAACGATAAACAAATAACAAATGATTACCATAAAGGCATTGGCCCCGACAAAAATGAGCGCCCCATTAAAAGAGCCCGTTGCCTGCAGAATATACCCGATCACGATGGGTGTCGTAATCCCTGCGAGATTGCCAAACGTATTGAACATTCCGCCGCTCAGTCCCCCCATCTCTTTGGGAGAAGTATCCGATACAACCGCCCATCCCAATGCGCCTATGCCTTTCCCGAAGAAAGCCAAAGCCATAATGGAAACGACCAGCCAATCCACTTCTACATAATTGCAGATCACCATGGAGGTCGACAGAAGCATGCCAATGACGATTGGGATTTTTCTCGCTGCTGACAAGGACTTTCCTCTTCTTAGCAGGAAATCGGAAATGATCCCTCCCAAAATTCCGCCTGCAAATCCGCAAAGGGCGGGCAGTGAAGCAACAAAGCCGGCTTTCAGAATGGACATTCCGCGCTCGGTAACAAGATAGACAGGAAACCAGGTCAGAAAGAAATAAGTAAGCGTATTCAAACAATATTGCGCAATATAGATTCCCAGTGTCATACGATTGGTAAGCAGCTGCTTTAAGTAACCCCATTTGGGCGTGCTTTGTTGACTTCCCTCCTTAGCCTGATCCAGATGAACAAGGGCACCGCCTTCCTCAATATATTCCAGTTCCGCTTTATTTACTTTGGGATGATCTTTCGGGCCATATACCGTCTTCACCCATACACCGCACATGGCCATACCGACAAGGCCCATAATGATAAACACGAATTTCCATCCGAAAGAGCTTGTGAGCCAGGCCATAATGGGAGCAAAGATGACTGTTGCAAAATATTGGGCTGAATTAAAAATAGCCGATGCCATGCCGCGTTCCTTGGTCGGAAACCAGGCCGATACGATTCGGCTGTTCGCCGGAAACGACGGAGCCTCCGCCAAACCCACCATAAAACGAAGCACAAATAACATCACGATCGTCAACCCTGCGCTAAAGAATCCTACGAAACCCTGCAATAACGTAAACAGTGACCAGAAAAAAATGCTGAAGGTATAGATCTTTTTCGAGCCAAAGCGGTCAAGAAACCATCCTCCGGGCAGCTGACCCAGCACGTATGCCCACGAAAAAGCCGAAAATACATATCCCATAAGAACCGGATCCAGGCCAAGCTCTTGCGACATGGGGGTCCCGGCGATCGATATCGTTGCACGGTCGGCATAGTTAATCGTCGTGATGACAAACAGTATAAATAAAATCATGTAGCGGACACGGGTTTTCTTTCCATACTCTACCCCAGGAGAAACTTGGTTTGAAACCTTCGGACTGTGTATAGCCATGCTTCAGTAGCCCTCCCTAAAATGTTTTAGTATTACATGCTCACCCGTGAGTTGAATAAAACGCTTTCAAAACACCTCCTCAATATCTTGTTCTTTTTCCAAAACCATCGTAATCTGTAAGCATACAAGAAGTAAAAGTCATAAATCTTAGTTTTCTCTTAATAAATTTAAGAGCAAGGAAGGGGAATTCTGATCATGGACTTAAAGCAGCTGGAATATATCATCCACATTGCAGAAGAGAACAATATCACGAAAGCCTCGGAAAAGCTATTCATTACCCAATCCGCATTAAACCAGCAGCTTTTAAAGCTTGAGAAAGAGCTAGGCACACAGCTATTTGTCCGTTCAAGGAATAATTGGCACCTGACACAAGCCGGCAAAATTTATGTAGAAAACGCTAAAAATATACTCAGAATCAAAAAAGATACGTATAACCAGATCAACGATATTCTTGAAACAAGGGAAGGAAATTTAGTTATCGGGTTAACGCCGGAACGCGGTACGCAAATGTTTGCCGCGATCTATCCAACTTTCTACAAAAAGTTCCCAAAGGTAAAAATTGACCTGATCGAAATGCCCGTCAAAAAACAGCAGGTTGAAATTTTGCAGGGGAACATCGACATCGGTTTTTTAACTCTGCAGGATTTTCAAAAAACGAATGATAACTACATCCATTTATGCTTTGAAAGCATTATTTTAGGTGTTCCCTCTGCTCATCCCCTTGCACAAGTGGGCGGAAAACTCGGCGAGCCCCTTCCGGAAATCAGTCTGAAGCTTCTGGAAAACGATTCTTTTGCTGTCATGCAAACAGGCTCCACCCTCAGGGAAATCTTTAATCATTTGATCAATGAAGAAAACATAAGCCCTCATATTTTATTGGAAACCAGAAGCTGTCATACTTTATTTGAAATGGTTGCTCAGGGCATTTGCTGCTCCGTATTTCCCATTACTTATGCAAAGCCAAGCTCTGCGGTATCCTATTTTTCCATTCGTCAGAACCCGGTGTGGGAAGTAACGGCCAGTTATAAAAAGGACAGCTACTTGAGCAATGCGGCAAAAGAGCTGATTGCCATGGCTACGGATTATTGGCTCGACAGGGTACAGGTTTGCTCGTGAAGCTTCTCCGATTTCTATTTTAAAAAAGGTCGATCGCAGGTGTACTTCCCCCCTGCGCTCAACCTATGGTGCTTATGACTGACTTTATACGAACTATCTTTCATCTATCAACCAGCTATAACACATGGTATAATATGCCTAACAACAGAATGGCTTGGATGGGTGGTCGGCTAGTCTCCCGGAAGGGAGGTGAGGCCCGTGGAGGTTTATCAAGCGATATCATTGATGATTGCATTCGGAGCGTTAATTGTAACGCTTATTGGTGTGGTCATTACGATCGTGATTGCTCTGAACCAAAGCAAAAAGAAATAGACCGTCCCAGTGGAAGGGTTGACGGTCTATTTCTCGGACCCAAACTTTGAACACACAGCCTACCGCTCTTCAAAGCGGCTGTTGCCAAGAGTGGGGATGTTACCAGCATCCTTCACTCTTTTTTAGTATATACAACCTTTACTAAATAATATCACACCTCTTGCTGATTGTTAATCACATGTTCTTCTATACTTTTCTATTTTCATTTTTGGAGGAAAATGGCTTAGTCTTTATATGGGTCGAATTCGTTGGCCCCGGCCATGCATACACCGATGGGCTTCAGCACATGCAGCACCTCCAGCGTCTCCTTGTGCGCATCCAGCACCTCCTGCAGCTTGCGGTACACGAACGGGCTTTCATCCGTTCCTGCTCCGCGCAGCTCGACACCGTAATTGCGGACCGCCGTTTCCATCTGGGAAACCGTAATTTCACCCCCGGTTCGGGTGCGGGTCTTCCAGTTCATTTTTCCAGCTGCCCGGGTACGGCTCATAATGCGGCCTGCTCCATGAACCGTGCTGTAAAAAGCGTCCTGGTTCTCCGCCGTGTCTTTTCCTTTCACAATATACGCCATTGACCCGGCCCATACCGAATGAAATCTGGCGGGCAATTTCGTCCATGATCTTTCCGATGCGCGGCAGCACCTCGTCTGCCGTCAAATGTGTCCGCACCGCCTTGTTGCCTTGCCGCATGCGATATCATACCCCACGCCTGACGGGGAAATTTGTCCCTCATAAGCGACTACACCGCCGATCGGCTGGCTGTAGCCTTTATGATGGTCAGCCATCAGCAGCGCCTGCATGACATTGCCCGTTGCCGCGCAGATTACCTATCCTTATTTTTACGAACAGGGTGAAAGTATGACGACGTCTTTCGGCGTCTTTCTATGTTTTCTGTCAAAATCATAGATTTGTGTTGATATTTTCCATACTGGCTATTATGATAGTTTTGAAAGGAGGTATGATACATAATTTCTTAATTCAGTCTGCCAACCGGAGTCAGAACTCTTGAGCCCTCCCCTTGGTACATAACGCGCGGCGTCCAGCGAAATCCGGAAATTGTAACCGGCCTAGGCTAAAACGCTTCTTACGGCGAAAGTCTGACCTCCAATCGTTTTAAATTTAAAACAGGAGGTATATGTAACCATGACCAAAGCTGGCATCCGCAAATTTTTCCCGATATTTCTCATCACACTTCTCCTAACAACAAGTATAGGCAATAATATCATCACGCAGTCCGCATCCGCAGCGGCATCCAACGCAACGATTACATTAACAGCCGATAATGAATATACCCTTTATCACAATGGTACCCTGGTAGGCTCAGGAAATCAGTGGACGCAGGCTAACACTTTTAAGTTAGACCTGCAGCAGGGCAAAAATGTGATCGCCGTCAAGGCAACCAATCTTGAAATGCAGGCGGGTCTTCTCGCAGATCTTGTATATCAGGAAGAAAGCATCGTTTCCGATTTTAACTGGAAAACGACGGCAACCCATACCGCGGGGTGGGAGCAAACCAATTTTGATGATACTTCCTGGCAGCACGCAACGGATTTCGGAATGTACGGGATGTCTCCCTGGAACAAGTCTGTGACTGGAATGCCGGACAATACATCCGCCCGCTGGATCTGGATAGGAGATACCTACAATAATCCTTCGGTTAAAGAGGCCTATTTCCGCATGGAGTTCACGGTGTCTGACGATGGTCTTGATATCAGTAATCCGATTACAAACGTAGGCGAATTCGCCAATGTGCAATATAAGCTTAAAAGCAACATTCCTATGCCAAGCCTGATCAGGCAGAAAATAGGCATTACAGGAGATATGTTTACTGAAATCCCTGCAACCGGCAGCTTCTCGATTACTGCAGCTGAGTACGCACAGCTTTCGTCCACACTTGTAACCAATCAAATTTACCTGGATGAAGCGACCGACCAATCCATTAAAATTACCAAGGTGGCTGCCATCCTTACTTCATCCGGCTATGTTGTCGAGTACGCCATCCCCCAATTTGAAGAATTATTTGAATATTACAGCATTCCTGAACAAACCGTCACGTTTGATCAGAGCAACCTGGTCTATCCATCCGGCGGCTCCATTGTCTCCTTTTCAGATGTCTTGTCCTCCGTCTATAATGACGTTCCATCAGCGGTCTATTCGGATGTCCCCACATCTGTGTACACGGACATGGTTACATTCGGTGCCGATGATTTCATATCCTGCAGCAAATCCGGCTCTGACTTCGTCTGTAATTTCAAAAAAGAGCTGATCAACCAAAAGAGCGGCGGCAAGGAAACTCTCGTGGAAGCGGGCGGAACGCTGACCCTCAAAGCCCCAAAGCTCAAGGGAACTTACAAACATAATAAATTTGATCTGAAATTTACTGCAGGTGAAAGCGCCAATGTGTACGTTAAAGGCAAGGCACAGTTTGAAAAGGAAATTAAAGTGCCGCTTTACGGACTGGAGCTGGATGCCGGAAAAGTGGGGAAGGCGACGGTTGGCATCTTCCTTGTCATCGGCATTGATGGAAACGTCAGCTTTGAATTTGTTGTCGACCAGGGTTATTCCCTTGAAGCAGGAGTGAAAGGAAAAAACTTCTTATACATCCCTCGGCTTGGCACGATTAAGCCTTACAGCAGTGTGGACAGGCATTTAAACGTTACACACCAGATTGAAGGCACATTAACCGCCAGAGCGGGCGCACAGGCGGAAGTGGGTTTAGAGGTGCTCGGTATCAGTCTTGTGGGGGTCAAAGTGTTTGCGGGAATCGAGGGTAAGGGAGCCTGGACAAGCAGCCTCAATGTTCCATATACCATGACTTTGACGATTGACGCGCTGGTAGAGGGGGACGCTACTGCTATCGGCAAAAATTTTGATCTGTTTGAATTCCGCTGGAACCTGGTGAATCTGAGAAAAGAGCCGTCATCCGGCAGTTCAACCAATCTGGCATTGGGGGCAACAATTACCGCCGATTCCACCTATCCCGGATATTCGGTAACCAGGATCAATGACGGTGACCGCAACACGACGGTTGGCGAGGCTTATAGCTGGGCCAATGATAACAGGACGCCTCTGCCTCAATATGTAACAGTTGAAATGCTCAAGGCAGCCAGCATTAACCGGATTGATCTGTATACTTCTTCCGGATATCCCCTGGCCGATTACGATCTCGAGTACTGGAACGGCTCAGCCTGGGCCAGCCTCGTGAAGATCACCGGCAATACGGAAACGTACAGAACCCATTCATTCGCAGGCGTACAGACCTCCAAGGTGCGGGTGGTCGCCCGCAAAGGGCCTTCCCATCAGCTTGGTTATGTCCGTATTAATGAGTTGGAGATTTACGGAGCGGTGAACGTAGCCCGGTCTGCTTCCATTACAGCGGATACGACCTTTCCTGGTTACTCTGTTGCCAGAATCAATGACGGTGACCGCAACACCACAGTCGGTGAGGCTTACAGCTGGGCCAACAATTACGGCTCGCCTCTGCCGCAGCATGTTGTCGTCTCTTTTAGCCAGCCCGCAGCCATCAGCAGGATCGAGCTTTATACATCCACCGGCTATCCAATGGCCGATTATGACTTCCAATACTGGAATGGCTCGTCATGGGTAAATCTGGCCGCAGTTACAGGCAACACGAATGAGTACAGGTCCCATTCCTTCCCTACAGTCCAGACATCCCAAATCCGGGTGGTCGCGCGCAAAGGGCCGAGTCATCAACTTGGATATGTCCGTATTAATGAGTTGGAGATTTATTAAGTTTTAAGAACAAGTAAAAGATGCCGCCTTGTATTCGAAAGACGGCATCTTTTATTTAAACCAGCCATTATCCTTAAAGCGGGTAACGGCCTCGATCCGGTTGCTGACATTGAGCTTGTCGAGGATCACCGAAATATAATTGCGGACCGTGCCGGCCGTAAGATACAGCGCGCCGGCAATCTCTTTGGTCGTCTTGCCCTCGGCAATCATCAGCAGCACTTCCTTCTCCCTTTCGGTCAGCGGATTCTCCTCTCCAAATGCTCCATCCACTAGCTCGGGAGCGTATATTCTTCGCCCGGCCATGATGCTGCGGATGGAGAAAGCCAGTTCCTCGCTCGGGCTGTCCTTCAGCAGGTAACCATGTGCGCCTGCCTTCAATGCCCGTTCAAAATAGCCGGGACGCGCAAAGGTTGTCAAAATAAGTACTTTACAGCCAAGCCCTTTCATCTCCTCGGCGGCCTCCAAACCACTTTTCAACGGCATTTCGATATCCATAATGCAAACATCCGGCTGGTGCAAACGCACCAACTGTACGGCTTCCTCACCGTTTCCCGCTTGGCCGACGACCTTCATATCCTCTTCCAAATCCAGCAGGGAAGCCAGAGCCCCAAGCAGCATTCGCTGGTCTTCGGCGATTACAATCGTGATCATTTATCTGCCTCCTTTACCGGCTGTTCAAGAACATTGGGAACCTGTATGATCAGCCTTGTGCCATTGTCTGAACGGACAACCATGCTCCCATTGACAAACTCAAGGCGCTCTTTCATGCCGCGCAGCCCATTTCCCCGGAAATGAACGGTCTCCTTAGGCAGGCCTGTTCCGTTGTCTTCCACTGTTAATGTCAGCTCCGTTCTGGACGGCTCAATCCTGACGCAACAGGCGCTTGCGCTGCTGTGCTTGACAATATTCGTCACTGCTTCCCTAAGGCACATGCTCAGCACATTCTCATTCAGCAAGGAAACGTTTGTCAGATGGGGATCACCCTCTACAGTAAGCGTGATTTGGGCCGCCTTCAGCATTTGCCGAATCCGGGAAATTTCATCCTCAAGACTCGTCCCCCGCATCTCGGTAACCATATCCCGCACTTCCTTCAATGCATTCCTGGCTGTCTGACGCACATCTTCGATTTCGGCCTTGGCCCGTTCCGCATCCTGAGTGATCAGCTTGCCTGCCAGGTCACTTTTCAGCCCGATCAAAGATAGCTTCTGACCGATCGTGTCATGCAGATCCCTGGCTATGCGCTGTCTCTCCTCCAGCTTGACCAGCTCGGAGATTCTTTTGTTGGCGTCATTCAGTTCTCCCATCAGACGGTCACTTTTATTCCTGTTATACGTGGTGACAGGCAATAGAATGATGCCAAGCGTACTGACCAAAACAAAAGGCAGCTGTGAAATGAACACCGGATTCCGTGAAACGAAACCGTAATTGATCGTTGCAATGGCCGTCACAAGATGAATCGTGTATAACGTGACAAAACCGGCCCGGTTCCGGATATTCCCGATAAAGAACGCCAGAAAGAGTGAAAAATACACATAGCCGAACAAAAGCGTCATCGTAATGGAAATCATAATTTGCATGCTGGTCCAGAAGTATACGAGCCAGCCCTTTGACAGAAAAGACAAAACATAACAAGCAAAAAAAGCGATAATCATAATACAGCCCAGTACGACCTGATACGTAGAGGACGAACGAAATATAAAGTAAAATGGGAGAATATACAGGACAACCCATACATATGGACTAAGCCCTGTACTGCGATGAAAAATCTGATACCATTTCTGCATTGCCGTCCTCCCTGTGCCGCTTCTGATCACTGAACCGTTTAGCGTTTCAATCATTTTAACACAATTTCGGCTGAGGATTATTCACCTTGAACATTGGGCTTGGTGATGATCCGATTAGGCGCAGCATCAGGCTTGCTCTGCTTCCGTTTCACACTGCTGTAACCTACAAAAGCCTTCCTTTCCTCATCCCACAGCCGGAATTGCAGCGATTGCAAACTGGTTCGAATGGTGATGGTCGTCGCTTTCTGCAGCGGGGGCGCGGCATTATGAGCTTTTTCCAGATTGTAATTCGGTACCTTCGGACTCAAATGATGAACATGATGGAAGCCGATATTTCCCGTAATCCATTGCAAAGGCTTCGGCAGTTTATAGTAAGAGCTTCCTTCCACGGCCGCGTTCACATAGCTCCATTCTTCATCATGCTCAAAATACGATTCCTCAAACTGATGCTGTACGTAAAACAGCCAGATCCCCAGCATGCCTGATACAAAAAAGATTGGCGCCTGTACCAGCACAAAGGCTTGCCAGCCGATAGCCCAGCACAACAGGGTATATAAAATAACAATGGAAACATTGGTGATGTGGGTATTTACTCTCTCTTTGCGTTTGGCCCCTTTGCGGTTAAAGCGGTATGAAAACAGAAACACATAGATGGGCCCGGCAACAAACATGACGAACGGATTGCGGTACACACGATATGCCGTTCTCGTCCAAAAGAATGCCTGCGCATATTCCTCAACCGTGAGCACCCACATGTCTCCCGTTCCCCTCTTATCCAGGTTGCTGCTCGTTGCGTGATGGATCGCATGCGTGTTCTTCCACTGCACATATGGACAAAGTGTAATAATGCCTGTGATGGTGCCCAGAATATCATTGGCACGACGGCTTTTGAAGAAGGACTGATGACCGCAATCATGAAATATAATGAACGTGCGTACAACAAAACCGGCCGCGAGGATCGTAATGGGAAGTGTGAGCCAATAGGATACGGCGAGGCTTAAATAAGCCGCATACCAAAGCCCAATCAATGGTATAAGGGTGTTGGCAAGCTGGAATACACTCGATTTTTCATTAATTTGTTCATACGGGGCAACTTCCTTTTTCAAACTGGACAGGTTGTCATGTCGGGTCATACGTTGTTCCTCCTCCATATTGTCGCAAGTGCTGCCGTATTAAAACCTCCGGATGCACCCTATACCTATCATAGATAAATGCATCCGGAGCAGGTAGTCACAAACGTCAATGCTGGAGTATGACAAATGTCATATAGGCTACAAAAAACGGCAGGCAAGGAATGTCCTTGACCTGCCGTTTTTCAATGAGCCAAGCTCTGCGACTGGGATATCTGAGCTCTATCCTCCTTGGCTTCCGCCTTGCTCAGCTTCCTTTTCTCAACCGCCATCAAGACTAAAATGATCGCTGCAAATGCACTCAGCAAAATGAGCATGCCGCCCAGCTCGGGAATAAAATAGCGCAGCTCGCCACCTTTAAACCCCATGCCACGCAGAAACTTGAAGTGCCAGGTCAGAGGCAGGATGTTGCTGACAGCCTGCAGCGGACCGGGCAGCATCGCTACAGGAAGCTGGGCACCGCTCAGCAGGAATGAAGGCATCATCAGAATCATGATTCTTCCCGATGCTTTTGCCGGAGTTGCGGCACTCCAACCAAGTGCCATCGCAAACAGGCTGAGCGTTGTCGTATACAGCATAAACGGAATGAACATTTCCAGCATGCCCGCTTCAAACCTCAGTCCTCCAAGCTGCTTGATCAAACCGATGGACAGGAAGAACGAGATACATCCAACCAAAGCGTACGGCAATACCCGCAGCAGAAGCCCTACGGGATGATTCAATTCCTCCTGCAGACGCCCCTCTGCCCGCAGACGGGGAACAATGGACAGGCCAGCACTGCCGATCAGGGAAAGCATGACCGTATTGACAAATCCTATTACCGAGCTCATCAACGTGCTGCTGGTCGGATTGTACAGCAGTCGCTGCTGGACCACCATATTGGAGGTCATGCCTGAAATCTGGCTGTCGGTCAAACCAACAGCCTTCAAGCTACCGGCAGCAAGCGCAGCATTCTCTGCCGTGATTACTTCCGTTCCCCCTGTCCGCAAGCTGGCTGTGGCCTGTGCGACGGTATTGTCCACATAGAAGCCAATATTGCTTTGTTTTCCCTGCAGTCTGTTTGCTTCCAGTCCCGCGGGAAGGTAAATCACTGCAGAAAACTGTTCATTATAGAGCAGCATATCCGGATCGGTATCATTCTCGAAGACCCTTTTAACATTGATATACTGGGAAGCATCCAGCTTGGTAATCAACTGACTGCTATACGAGCTATGGTCCAGATCAACGACAGCAACCGGCCCTTCATTGATCTGGCTATTCTTAAAAACATAACCGAACACTGCTGCAACGACGATAGGCACAAGCAGCAGAATAAAAACGCTCTTGCCGCCAAGCATATGCTTCCATTCATCAATCAGCGCTTTCATCCACCTGTACCTCCACTGTCATGCCCGGAAGCAGATTTTCAGTGCGCGGCACCCGCACACGGACCTGAAATGAGCTGGTATCCGACTGTCCCTTGTCACGGCTCATTCTCATATTGGTGTATTGCGGGGCAGAAGTAACGTACTCCACCGTGCCTTCGACATCCTGCTTCAAGGCCACAATATGAGAGGTTACTTTGGAACCGGCCTGGAATTTGGCGACATCCTCTTCACCCACATAGAGATCGTAGTACAGTTCATCCGTTTCGATCATGATGACCGTAGAACCTGCGGATACGTTCTCCCCAAGCTTGGGCACAACCCTCGTTACTTTACCGTCTACAGGAGCCTTCAATACTGTACGGTCGCGCTGCAGCTGCAGCGATTTTAACTGGACCTGCAGAGCCTCCTTCTGCTTCACCAGCAGATTCACATTGTATTTCCCATTCTCGACTTCATCTCTGGACTGCGAGGTCTGGTTCAATGCCTCTTTGGCTTTCTCGGTCTTAAGACGGGCCTGCTCACGCTCCTCGGCTGTGGCTCCTGCCTGCATTTTCTCCAAGGAAGCCTGCTGCTGTGCAACCGCATTTTGCGCGATATCCGCTTGTTTGGATGCCGTTGCTACCGACGCATTGGCAATTTCGAGCTGACCCCGTGCCGTTTCGAGTGCGATTTTGGCCGAATCCAGGTCATTTTGTGCCTTGTCCAGGTCTGCCTGGGTCGCTACACCGCTCTCTTTTAAAGCTTTGACCCGGTTGTAGCTCGTCTGGGCCAGATCAAGCGACTTCTGCCGGGATGTGACCGTCTTTTTCGCGATTTCAACATTTTGTTTGGCTGTCTCCACTGCCGTTAATGCATTCTCTGCAGATTGTTTCGCAGACGCGACCGCCAGCTGCTGCTGCCGGATATCCTCGGCCCGGGCCCCTTGGTTCACCTGGCTTTCGGCTGTCTGTGCCGCCTGAATGTCAAGCTGGGCCTGCTTCTCGGATTCAGTGATTTTATCTGACTGGATGTTAAGCGAGCCCTTGGCCTGGTCAATTTGCACGTCCATCTGGGCAATTTGCGATTTCAGCTTTACGATTTCAAGATCTTTGTCCACCGGGTCCAGGGTCATGAGCACATCTCCCTTTTTGACCCGCTGCTCTTCCTTGACGTTAATGGTGCTGACCTTGCCGCCTACTCCCTGAAAAGAAGCATTCACTGTATCTGCGGCAAGCAGGGTGTCCTTCTCTTGCGCAGCCATGCTTACTGCGTCCTTGCCGCTCATCGCCATTAATATCCCTCCAGTGCCAAGGGCGACAACCAGTAGAATATAAGGGATAAATTTCTTTAGCATATCTATTCTCCTTTTTAAAAATAATTTATAAGCCGTCATATAGTACGACGTCGAATTATTAGGGAAAGAAGGGTTCAACTATCTTTGAACCTTTCTAATCCGGTGCGAAGCTTATGCAGAAGTCCCACAAATATCTTATGATCTTCCTCTGTAAAATCCTGCATTAGATTCGAGACAAAGGAAGCATACATTGGCACCACCGTATTTATATGCTCCACACCCTTCTCCGTCAGGTGAATGGCTGTCATTCTGCGGTCATTCAGGCTGGCCCGTTTGATATAACCGTCGCGTTCAAGACCGTCAATCACACTGGTCATCGTGGAGCGCGTAACCCCCGAGTAAACAGCCAGCTCCGATGGAGTCAAGGCTTTTCTATACGCAAACAAAGGCATCAAGATTTTCATTTTGCCGACCGAGAGATTGTGCTCGGACAACTTGCCGCTCATTTCATTGTATACTTCATGAGTTGTGTGTATGTAAGTCATCATGGTGTACAGGGAATCCCACTCCAATTGAGGAAAATGCTCCGCCAGCTTTCGTACCCGCACTTCCACTTCGTTACCTTTGAAGTTGACATCAAAGTTCATTTCCGCACTCCTTTCATAATTATTCGCAATCATATAATACGGCACCGAACTAATTTTGGTCAAGATAAAAATGGAATGGGCGTAAGGTACACAAAGAAACCGTTCCTTGTGATGTCGAATCAAAATTCCATTTACCAGGAGACGGTTTCTTTCCATTTTGCATTTTTTACGATTTTATGGATTTCCGGCAAAACGGCATCCTACCCTTTGACCGAGCCTGCCGCAATTCCTTCCACAATCCGGTCGCTCAGGATGAGGAACACCAGCAGAATGGGCAGGATGCTGATCATTAACGTGGCACCGATGGCTCCCCAGTCTGTCGTATACTGGCCGATGAAATTTTGCACACCGACCGTCAGCGTCTTATATTGATCCGAGCTGATAAAGGTATTCACAAAAATGAACTCATTCCAGTTGTAGATCATGTTAATGATCGCGGTTGTCGCCATGACGGAAGAAGTCATCGGCAGCACAATCCGGAAAAACATCCGGTTCACGGAGCACCCGTCCATCACCGCCGCCTCCTCCACCTCTCCCGGCAAAGCGTAATAAAATCCGAGCAAAATCATGATCGTAGTCGGCATATTAAAGGCGACGTAAGAGATGATCACGGACAGCGGGCTATCCGTTAAATGCAGCTTCTGGAACATGCTGAACAAAGGAATCAGCGTGGAATGGACGGGAATCATCAGCCCGACCATAAACAAGCCCAGCACAATGGAGCTGCCTTTCCATCTCATGCGCGTGACCGCAAAGGTGACAAAGCTGGCCAGCAGCACCGTGAGCACGAGCGATACGATCGTAATCCAAACGCTGTTCATGAAATAAGTGCCGATATTGCCGCTGCTCCATACCTTGACGTAATTATCCCAATGCGGCTGCGGCGGGATGGCAAAGGGCGGCAGATTGAACACTTCCTGATTGTTTTTCAGCGAAAAAAGCAGCAGCCAGATTAACGGGAGAAGCTGCAGGACGGCTGCGGCAATGAGAACCACGTACAGCAGGCCAGTTCCTGCCCGGCTCCATATCCCCCTGCTGTTCCCCAATCCGCGGTTCATTGCATACTGGGCCATCGTTCCTGATTTCATAGAGGCCCCTTCCCTCCTTTCCACCTATGAATACTGAATCGTATCCTTTGTCGCCGTTACCTTGCGGATCACAAATGTTGCGGCCAGACAGATGATCAGCAGAAAAAATGCGACAGCGCTCCCATAACCGAAATCAAAACCGCGGAAGGCCTGATGATACATATAAGATGCCATGACTTCACTGGCCCCGTTCGGCCCGCCGTCGGTCATAACATAGATCAGGTCAAAATATTTCAGAGACCCGACAAACGACAGAACAACCGTAACCTTAATGACCTCGCTCACAAGCGGAAGCTTGATGCGCAGCGCGATCTGCAGCGGGTTGGCCCCGTCAATCCGTGCCGCCTCAATGAGCGATTCGGGAATATTTTTAAGCCCGGCATAATAAATGAGGATATAAAAACCCGCATACTGCCAAATAATCGGAATAAACAGCGCAATCAGCACAATGGAGGGCTCCGCCAGCCAGGCTGGCGGGTTTTGAATGCCCATGGACATTAATACAGTGTTCAGCACTCCATTGGTGGGATGGTATATCTTCATCCACAGCTGTGCAATCGCTACCGAGGACAGCAGCATGGGAATCAGATAAATTTTGCGCAGCAGGTTGGCGCCTTTGATTTTGCCTGACAGCACAAGCGCAATCAGCAGGTACCCAATCAGGCTGATGCCTGAAAACAGGGCCAGCAGCAGCGAATGGTACGCACTCTGCCAAAAGGCGGCATCCGCTAACAGATCTTTGTAATTATCCAGCCCCACAAAGATCATGGGAGAGATGCCGTCCCATTCGTTCAGTCCGTAGTATCCTGTCAGCACGATAGGAACGTAGATGACCGCCAGCAGCAGAAGCAGGGACGGCAGCACGTACAGAGCGATGATGAATTTGTTGGACATGACTTTATTCACGGCTAGGGTCCTCCTCTCTCTATCCGGCTGCGGTCAATTGCCTTTCTCCACCGCCTGCTTGTGCTCCGCTGCAAACTGCTCCGGCGTTGTCGCTTTACCGAACAAGGCCTGAATCATATTGAGATGCACCTGGGCTGCATTCGGCTTCATCTTCACATCCGCGAACAGCGTGATGCTGCTGGCGTTGTTCAGCTCGTTCAGCAGCTCCACATACAACGTTGGCAGATTCCCTTTGGAGGTGTCCACCTTGGTCGCCGGGATGACGCCCGCGTCCGTAACGGATTGCTCGCCCCATTTTGCCACAAAATATTCCACAAACCTCTTCGCTTCTTCCTTCACCTTGGAGTTCTCCGCTACGAACAGGCCCACGCCGGGACCACCCACCCAACTGTTGATATTGCCTTTGCCGCCGTTCACAGTCGGGAATTTGAAAAATCCGACAGAGTCCTTAAATTCCTGCGGAATATCCGGGTTGGTTGTAAAATTCGGCAGCTCCCACGTACCCATCAGATACATGGCAGCTTTCCCGTTCATGAACTCCGATTTGCCTTCATCATTGGACAGTCCGTTAAAGCCTTTGTTAAACGCATTCATATCCACCAGGCTTTGAATTTCAGCCGCCGCCTGAACAAGACCCGGATCTTCGAACGACCCGGTGCCGTCGATGGCCTTGGCCAGCGCTTCATTCCCGGCAATGCGGTCAGCCAGATACATGTACCAGAGCGATCCGGTCCACCGGTCTTTATTGCCAAGCGCTATAGGTGCGACACCATTGCTGGCAAGCGTTTGCACAACCTGCTTGAATTCATCGTAGGTCGTAGGCACCTGAAGGTTATATTTTTCAAAAATGGCCTTGTTGTAATAAATAGGCGAAATGTTCAGCTCGATGGGCAGCGCATAGGTTTTGCCGTCCACGGCGTATGCTTCCGTCGTTCCTGCCACAAACTTGTCCTTAAGCTGCTCCCCGTTCAGCAGGTCGTCAAGCGGTGTGAACAATCCGCCTTTCACATAAGGCTCCATAAATCCGGCAGCCCACGTAATTCCGATATCCGGCAGCTCGTTGGACGCAGACAGCACCTTCAGCTTGTTTTTGTACTGCTCGTTTTCCAGAACCTCCTGCTTGATGATCACATTTGGATGATCCTTCTGATACTGCTCGATGATCTGGTTGACCAGCTTGTTCTGCTGTGCCGAGCTGCCAGCCGGCCATAGATGCATCATGTTGAGCGTAATTTTGTCGCCTCCGCCGCCAGCCTGCGAATCCCCGCCGCTTCCTGTATTTCCTCCCGCTCCGCCGCATCCGGACAGTACCAGCATCAGCGCGAGCATAACGATAAACCCTGCAAACACTTTGTTTTTGGACATTCCCAAATCCTCCCCCAGTGTGATTACAAGCTTTTAATGTAACCGCTATCAAAAATCATTGTAGCACCGGGTTTTCATCGTTCACAGATCACAGTCATTGGCAATAACTCCACTATTATTGGATTTCTTCCGGAATGCCTGCCATCTGCTGTCTATACCGGCTTGGACTTACGGATTCCAGCTCCTTGAACACTTTAATAAAATATTTATCCGTCCTGTACCCAACCCGGCTGCCGATCTCCGCCACCGAGAGCCGGGTTTGCAGCAGCAGCTCCTTGGCACGCTGAATGCGCAGCCGGGATACATATTCACTGAAGGGCGTCCCTGTCTGTTCTTTAAAAAGCACGCTGAAATAGCTGGCGTTCAGATGAAGACGCGCCGCCATATCCGCCATCGTTAACGGTTCGTGGATATGCTCTTTAATATAGTCCAGCGCTTCCTTTACCGGCTCGCTTAAAGCTGCCTCCCTGCCGCCAACCTTGAGCAGGGTGGGGTCTACCAGCTTCTCCAGCTTTTCATGCAGCTCTCGCTCTTCCTCCAGCCTTAACGCCTCACCGGCCGCCTTCAGCAGCTCCTGCTTGTCGATCGGCTTCAGCAGATAATTGACGGCTCCAAGCCGCAAAGCCTGCTGCACATAATCAAATTCCGCATATCCGGAAATGACTACAATGCACGGCTTGCGTGCATGTCCTTCCAGGGAACGGATCAGGTCCAGACCGCTGATTTCGGGAAGCCTGACATCCGTAATCAGCAGGTGAAACGCCTGCTGCCGCAGTTTATCCAGCGCCTCCACCCCGTTCTCCGCCGTTTCAATCCGGTACTTTCCGCTGCCTGAGGTCTCAAGCGTCTGCTTAATGCCCTGCCGGGTACGCGGCTCGTCATCCACGACCAGTATCGTTTTTAACGTCAGTTCCATGCCCGCCGCCTCCATTTCCATTAGGAATGTCAAATGAAATCACCGTCCCCGCTCCAGGTGAGCTGACGATCTGCAAGCCATCGATTTCCCCGTCCGCTCCTGCGTAATACAGCTTTAACCGCTGCTGGACATTGGCCAGCCCCATGCCGGTTCCTTTCCCGGCAACAGACGGCCCTCCCTGCAGCGCTCTGTATAATGCCGCGTATGTATCACGATCCATGCCCGGGCCGTTATCCGATACGGCAACTCTTGTCCAGCCCTGCCGTGCGGAATGCCCGATTTGTACCTCGACAACTCCGTTCCCTCTGCTGTTCTCGACACCATGCAGGACTGCATTCTCCACAATCGGTTGCATGAGCAGCTTCGGAACAGGCATCGCAGCAAATTCATGAGGCATATTAATATGCCATGTCAGACGTTCCCCCAGCCTCATCTCCATAATTTGAAGATAACGCCTGATGTGCTCCGTCTCCTCGCCGATGGTTACCCATCCATCCCTGCCCTGTTGATCGATGGTATAGCGGAACAGCCTGGACAGGGACACCATCAATCCGGCCAGCTCCTCCTCCCCTTTATCCTGCAAGGACCAGTTGAAGGCCTCCAGCGTATTAAACAGAAAATGCGGATTAATTTGCGCCTGCAAAGCCTTCAATTCGGTACGGCTCTGCAGCACCTCTTTCTCGTATACCGCCCGGATTAACTCATTAATATTGGTAATCATGGCGTTGTACGTATGGTTCAGTTCCCGCAGCTCCAGTGCGGCAGGAGACTCGGGCTGCAAAGCCAGCGCGGCGGGGCGGGATTTGCGCATCGCCCGGATCAGACGGCTGATGGGCCGGGTAATCATGGTGGAGAGGAGAAAGGACATCATCAGGAACAGCAGGGTGCCGATGACACATGAGACGAGCATAATCGTCCTGAGCACCGAAAGGCCTTCCGTTACGAAGCTCACCGGCGTAAGCACCAGCAGCGTCCAGTTCGTTCTGTCCGAGTGCTGCTCCACTTTGACATATTCCCGGTCCCTGAATTTCACCGTCTGACCGCTGCTGTTCAATAGTCCCAACAGATCGGAGGCAGGAATGCCTCCGCTGCCTACCAGCTCCCCTTTTTCGTCCACCAGTAAGATAGACTCCCCGCCGCCGCTCCCGGCTATGGGATCATTCAATTGGAAGTAGCTGCGCTGTACACGGGCAATCAAATATCCTCCACGTGAAAACCAGCGGTCCAGCAAGCTGACCTGGCGAATGGCCAGCAGCGACTGCGGGTCATTCGGATCAACGCCGATCCAGACCAGGCGGCCTTTTTGCCGGTTGGCCTCCGTGATATAACTGCTGTCAATCCGGCTGTCCAAGGTCCCTTCGCGCAGCGGAAAGAGCAATGTGCCATCGGCATCGTACAGTTCGAGTGATCCGACGCTGGGCATGTAGGCCTGGTAGCTAAACATAATCTGCAGCAGGGATTGACGCTGACTGAACGGGACCTTCCGGCCGCTCAGCTCCTTCAGCAGCAGCTGCTGCACTCCCTGATGATTGGCCACCTGCTCCGTCAGGCTGTCAATTTGCCCGATCAGCGCATCCAGACGCCCATTGGCCTGCACCGCCGTCTGCTGGATGTGCCTCTCTGCGTTGTTCTTCAACACATAAGATACTCTATTGTAAATGAATGCCCCCGTCACCCCGATCATGATCACCATAACGAAGAAAAAACCGATAAAAATCTGATTGCGCAGTGTATTTAAGTTTTTCCATCTTTCCCCCATCGACTTCGCCCTCTCAAATTGTTATCTCACACAAACAAATATACACGAGATTAATTGATAGCGATTACAAAAATATTGTTTACGGCTTTGCTCGTTGTGTTTAAGCTGAAGGCAAAGCACTGAACGACTATGAAACGCCTTATAATGAAGGGACATTTTATCTGCCTTATCCCGTTGGATGCGATATAGGCAGAGTCTATTATTATGGGTTCCTCCATCAAGCAACGACTGCTATAATACGCTTAAGGGAGTGATTCGACTATTGAAGCAGAGCAAGTCCTCAAGATGCTTGAGACCGTTTTAGATGCTAAACTCAAACCTCTCCAACAAGAAATGACGGATATGAAGCAGGACATTACTGGTATTAAGCAAGAATTGACTGATATGAAGCAGGACATCACTGGTATAAAGCAAGAAATGACTGGTATGAAGCAGGACATCACTGGTATAAAGCAAGAAATGACTGGTATGAAGCAGGACATGGTCGATATGAAGCAAGATATCAGTGGTTTGCATAACAAATTGGATTTGCTCGCCTCCGAGCAACCGGATGATACCTTGGCTTTGCTGCAAATCATAAATACCAAACTGGACATCATTCAGAAGGATGTTGAATTTACTTTTTTGAAAACCTCGAAAAATGAGCTGGAAATCAACCGTTTAAAGACACAATGAAAGGCAGTAATGACTCGTATCGCGGGTCATTGCTGCCTTATTTGTCAAAATTAGATCACCGGTCTATCACCTATTCTAATTCAGTAACAAAGAAATCGACCACGGATAGAGGGACAGCTTCCGTGCTTTGTTGCTGCTGTTAACTGTTATATGGCGCACCTAACTCAATGATGTTGTGATCCGGGTCCAGAATAAAAATCTGCGCAAACCCGGCCACGCTGTCAGGACGCGCCTCATAACTGACGCCAATGTTCTCCAGCCAGGCAACGGTCTTCGAGTAGCTCTTCACCCAAATGGCAAAATGGCCGTCCGTCGTATCGATGCCCTTGGTGCGCAGCGTCTCCCCAGGCGGATGCTCCAACAGATGCAGCTGTTGATCCGCACCTACGGCATACCATACTCCTTTGGACCGGAACGGCGGCCGTTCGATTTCCGGGAAACCAAGCACCTCCGAATAAAACTTCTTTGCTCTTACAAGATCTCTTACAGCCAGACTTACGTGATGCAGACGTTCAAATTCTATCATTTTCGTGCCTCCCAAGTTTTCATGGATCCATTACAAATTCAATAAATTAACGTATACTTGAGGAAAATCATACCAAAGGGGTTAATATGAACTTTTACTCATTTTACTCACGCCTCGGATTTACATTCTTTATTTCTATGGCCTTGACATTATCAGCAGCCGGAGCACCTGTTCACGCCACTATAGAATCAGGTACGGGTCCCCGTCTTAACGGGGAATATGACGCAGCCTCCACGGGGGATATTGCCTATGTCGCTGCCTCTTCCTCTTTCTCCGGCAAGGATACTTTGATGCTATACAACCCGCTCAATCCGGAACAGCCGGACGGCAGGGAGTTGTACACTTCCAGCGGAAGTCTGCTGGATCCCGCTTTCTCGGCTGACGGAACTAAATTGGCGTTCATAGAGACCTGGGGCCAGGCCGGTTTTTTGCGGTTAACCTCTATGGATGACGACGACAACACGGTAAGCGCAATTAAAGTGCTTGATTTGCAGACAGGCAACCTGAGCAACATGATTAAAGTAGAGCATGCGATTTCTGAGATAGAGTTCGCGCCAGACGGAAAATCCGTGTTTTTTCTGCAGGCAGAAACAGCTAAATCCGTGCTTTTCAATCAAACTATAAGCAAAACTACCTTTGATGTTTATCAGATTCAGATAAATGCCAGCGCTCCAGTCAGACATACACAGTTGAAAAGCTCTGAAATCGAATCATTAAAAATCGCTCCGGATGGACAGTCTTTCTATCTTGCATTCCCAAGCGGTTCCCTGTCCAATAACCAGTACAAACAGCAGATCAGGGAGTTTCCTCTCGGAAGCGGTAATAATACCGGTTCCGCCATTTCCCATAGCAGCAATGAAAGATTATCCGAGTTCTCATGGAACAAGGACCAGACCTTGCTGTATTATCATTCGGAAGCCCGATCAGATCAAGACGGCTCTTATAAAGATAAGCTGTTTGTGTACAATCCTGTGACGAAAACGGACAAGCAGCTCACCACGCCGGACGGTTATGTCCACCGGCCTGTGGCCGTAGGTGACCGGCTGTATTTTATGACAGGCCTCACCCGTTTTGGATACGGCCAATCCGTATTATACGCCATGCCGGCAGCCGGCGGCGAGCCTGTTCCAGTGGAGCTTCCTGCGCCACCGGACAAGTCCCTCATCATTCCGCTTTAGCCCGTATGCCAGCGCCGCAACTTGCGGCGCTTTTTTCCTCTCCTATCCCGGATCTTACAGGCGGGAAGCCGGGCGGTTACGTGCCGGAAATGACGCGCCAAGCCTCCCCAATCCTTTGGCGAAATCATGCAAGCTCCTGACATTCGTGAGAAATTCATAGCTCAGAACGGAGCTTTGTTCCACGATCCGTGTAGCAAGATGACCTGTGACCTTGAACTGCTGTCTATGGATATCATCTCTTTCCAGCCTAAATTGAAGCTCGGGTTCAATGGCACTAAACCAACCCGTTTCCTTATATGTATTGCATAACGCTTCCGCCTCTGCCTGCCAGTGCAGGAGACTTCCACTTTCCAGATACGGACCATCCACTTCACCGGCAAAATTCAGGCATTCGACCCGCATTCGGCATTTCAACCAGTCAATATCCGACGCATCCAGCATTGCTTGAGGCAATTCGTATCCGTATACGCAGATTAAAATCCGGTCTTTTCCATCACTTGAGACCAGTTCAGCCGATGGATAGCTTTCCAGCAATTCCTTCCACTCTTTTCCGGACATTTGACTATCCCCCTCTACGTCAACAGCTTACCAGATAGCGGTTTTGGAAAACAATAGTAACCAACTGAAATAGAGCGTCTGCTTGTATCCTTTAACTCTTGAATTTATGGAAAACAAACAGGCCGGCTTCTGCCGACCTGCTTAACAGGACGGGTCCTGATTTACAGCGAATCAAAATTGAACAATGTATCCTGTGCTTGCAGGGCGGCCCCCATAACGATGGCTTTGTCGCCCAGCTGCGCATATTTGAAGGCCATCTGCATCGGAATAGGCTCGGAGACGGTGAGCTTGTATTTTTCCTCAACCAGCTTGCGGATTTCGGGGTAGTCCTCCAGAATCGGACCGCTTAATACCAGAATTTCCGGGTTATATAAATACAGACAGTTGGTGATCGTGACGGCGATGTAGACGGCCACCCGGTCCAGCAGGTTCAGAGCCCAGAGCTCTTGCTTGTTGTAATGCCCGATCAGTTCATGAACGGAAGTAATGGGAACAAAGCGCGCGGCCTGACGAATCATCGCTTTCTCTGTGACAATGGTACCCAGACAGCCGATTTTCCCGCATTTGCACTGCTCTCCGTTGATATCCACCGTCACATGCGATATTTCACCGGCCAGGTTGTTTTCTCCCCGGTAAAATTCTCCGTTCATAATAATGGCTACGCCGACACCCGATCCGAAGCCAAGCAGAACCGAGCTTTTGGAGTATTGTGCCGCACCGTAGCGGTATTCGGCCTTGGCGAGCATCTTCAGGTCATTATCGACGATAACCGGGTAGCCTGTCAGCCTTTCAAGGATGCCGGCCGCATGGATCTCACTCCAGCCTAACTGAACGGAATGGTTCACGACCCCTGAACTATGGTTGACAATGCCCGGAAGTCCAAGGCCGATACCTGCGATTTTGTCAGGCTTCAGATCCTGTTCCCGGATTGTGCGATTCACCGCTTCAGCGATGAACCGCAGTGTTTCCTCCGGAGCTTGAGCGAGCTCCATGCTGACTTTTTCCATGTAAAATACGTTGTCCGTAAAATCCATAATTCCGATCCGGCACATCCCCTCGGACAGATCCACACCGATGGTGTAAAGGGCATCTTCCCGGATATCCAGCAAATTAGCCTTCCGCCCCACCCCGCCGGACAGCAGCTCTGTTTCTCTCAGAAACCCTTCATTTTCCAGATCCTGTACGATCCGGCTGATGGATGTGGCGCTCATGTCCGTAATTTTGGCGATCTCCGCCCGCGAAATGGGCCTCCTGCTCTTCACGATGTCAAGCACCCATTTTTTATTCTGTTTCTTGATAAAACCGTTATCGTGCTTCTTCATGGGAATCGTCTGTCCTCCCGCTTTCGAATCGGTTTCCAGCCCCTTCCATCGTAAGCGACATGGACAGCTTGCCGCAAGTTCGTTGATCACGGCAGTGTGTTCGCAAGACTCGGTTATGTCTAATTGTCAGCAGACCCAGTGTTATCCCTCACGCCCGTTCAGCCTGACGACAGTCTCGTTCTCTTCTCACACCTCCTCCCAGAACCGCTTGACATTGGCCATGCCGATTCTGGAGCCGACTTCGCAGTCTTCCATTCCTTCAAACTCCACCGTAATGTAACCGTCATAGCCGGACTGCTTGACGATCCGGGTCACTTCGCGGATGTTGATATCGCCGTGCCCGATGATGGCGCCGCGAAGATAATTCTGATTCACTGTGATGAACCATTTTCCTTCTCCCGGATTCTCATAATAGGGTCTTATATAAAAATCCTTGAAATGAACCCGATTGGCGTATTGAATATTCTTCTTTACGCCCACCAGCGGAGCCTCATCCGCGCACAGGAAGTTACCGATATCAAGGGTCGTCTTGAAATTATCTCTGCCAACGGCATGGATAATGCTCTGCACCCGGTCGCTTGGCTGCACGTTGAAGCCATGGTTCTCGATGGTGGTCACTATACCGTACTGCGCGGCGTGATCGGCGATCATGCGGCTGCCTTGCACCATTCTGTCAAAATGCTTCTCGAAGTATTCGATACCCATATCTTCCGGCGGCAGCCTGAATGCCGTTACGTCGTGGCGAATACTGGCAATGCCCATCCGGTGGGCAATATCGACATGCTGCTTGATCCGCTCCACCTCGGTCAGAAACTCCTCTTCGTCCTCCTTGCACAAATCAGCCGGAAAAGAATAACCGGACAGCTCGATGCCTGCCTCTGCCGCTTTGTCCCGAATACGGTCGGCGAGCTCCACGTTATCCACTACCGTGAAGCCGTAAGGAACAAGCTCCATATGCTCGCCCCCATTATCCGCCACCCACTGTATGGCATCCAGAATCGTCATTTTTCCCGCATTGATCGCTTCCAGCAAACTGTACGAACTGAGTCCTACCTTCATGGCTAACACTCCTTGAAATATGGATTTGGATGAAGCTATTACACTCAGGCTTGCGCACGCACGGCTCCTTCGTCATACAGGTGACAGGCAACCGTATGTCCAGGCGACTGTACAACCGCGGCCGGTTCGGTCGTTCTGCACACCTCCATACACGCTGGGCAGCGGGTGTGGAACTTGCAGCCTGCCGGCGGATTGACGGGACTGGGCAGATCGCCTTGCAGCAGTATTTTTTCTCTTCTCAGCTTCGGATCAGGGACGGGAACCGAGGACAGCAGCGCCTGGGTGTAAGGATGAAGCGGCTCTTGGAAGATGCGGTCCTTGGGGCCGCATTCCACCATTGTACCAAGATACATAACGCCGACCTGATCGCTGATATGCTCGACGACACTGAGATCATGTGAAATGAATAAATACGTTAACTGAAATTCCCGCTGCAGGTCATCCAGCAGATTGAGGATTTGGGATTGGACGGATACATCCAGTGCCGACACCGGTTCATCCGCGATGATCAGCCGGGGCCTCATGATCAGCGCGCGGGCAATCCCGATACGCTGTCTTTGCCCGCCACTGAACTCATGCGCATAACGATTCGCCTGCTGCTCGTTCAAGCCGACGACCTCCATCATCTCGGAAACTTTAAGCCGCTTCTCTTTAGCAGATAGCCTGGTGTGAATATCAAGCGGCTCGGAGATGATATCCGATACCTTCATGCGCGGATTGAGCGAAGCATAAGGGTCCTGGAAGATCATCTGCACCTTGCGGCGGATTTCCGTCAGCTGCGATTCCTTATGTCCGGAGATTTCTTCACCGTCAATCCAGATTTCCCCGCCGGACGGCGTGACCATCCTGGAGATCAGTCGCCCTGTCGTCGATTTGCCGCAGCCGCTTTCCCCGACCAAACTAAAGGTCTGGCCTCCCGCAATGGAAAATGAAACTCCGGCCACCGCTTGCAGAAGCCGCCGTCTGCGGAACAGCCCTCCCCGTAATTCAAATGATTTCTTCAACTGCCTGACCTCGACCAGCATATCGTTCATGCCCTCCCGCCTCCTTCACATCAGCATACAGCCAGCAGCTGCAGGATCTCCCGCCCTCGAACACCGTCATATCCGGCTCCAGCTCAGAGCAGACGTCCTTGGCATGCTCACATCTCGGGGCGAACTTGCAGCCCGGAGGCATATGGGCGGGGTCAGGCACCCGTCCCCTGATCGAATCCAGCCGCTCCTTCTTCTGTCCAAGCTTCGGCACCGACGCGATTAGGCCGCGGGTATACGGATGCTTGGGCTCTTCAAACAGTTCATGAACAGGCGCCTCCTCCACCACCCTTCCCGCGTACATAACAACGACCCTGTCGCACATCTCGGCGACAACACCCAGATCATGGGTGATCAGCAGCATCGACATCCCCTCTTCGCGCTGCAGCGTCTTCATCAGATGCAGAATCTGGGCCTGAATGGTCACGTCGAGCGCGGTGGTCGGCTCATCGGCAATCAGGAGCTCGGGGCGACACGACATGGCGATGGCGATCATCACCCGCTGCCTCATTCCACCGGACAATTGATGGGGATATTCATGGATGATTTCATCCGCGCGCGGAATCCCGACCTTGTTTAGCATGCTGATCGCATGGGCTTTCGCCTGCGCCTCCTTTAATCCCAGATGGAGCCGGATCGGCTCCATGAGCTGCTCGCCGATCTTCATAGAGGGATTGAGCGAGGTCATCGGCTCCTGAAAGATCATGGCGATCTGCTTGCCGCGAATTTTCCGCATTTCGGATTCCGGGCACCTCGTAATGTCCCGATCCTTGAAGCGGATGCTGCCTCCTCCGATGGCTCCCGAGGTCCCGTGAAACAGACGCATAATCGAGAGGGAGGTCAAGCTCTTTCCACAGCCCGATTCCCCAACCAGGCCCACGATTTCACCTTGACGGATATCGAAGCTGACCTGATTTAAGATTTGGATTTTCTTCTTGTCTTTGCTGAAAAGGGTTTCCAAACGCTCGATCTGAAGAATCCGCTCGGCCACGGTTCCCACCTCCGTTACTTGTTCTTCGTCTTTGGGTCCAGCACATCCCGCAGGCCATCCCCGACCAGGTTAAAAGCGAGCACCGTCACAAAAATGGCGATACCCGGCATGATGACCACATGAGAGGCTGTGCCCAAATAATCTCTCCCGAGGGTGAGCATGCCGCCCCAATCCGGCGTTTCCGGGCTGGAGGCCAGCCCGAGAAAGCTCAAGCTCGCCGCAGCCAAAATGGCTGTGCCCATTCTCATCGTAAAGAAGACAATCAGGCTGCTCATCGTTTCGGGAAAAATGTGCTTCAAGATAATTCTTCTCTTCTTCGCCCCCATTGAGCGCGCGGCTTCCACGAAGACCGATTCCTTCACCTCCAGCGTTTCACCCCTGATCAGGCGGGCAAAGGTCGGGATGCTGAATATCGCGATGGCGATTACTACATTCGTCAGGCCCGGTCCGAGAATAGCGACAATGGCCAGGGCCAGGATCAGGTCCGGGAAGGAGAACATAACATCGCAGATCCGCATAATGAACCGGTCCAGAGCACCGCCGAAATAACCGCTGATCAGACCCAGCAGCGTTCCGAATACCGCGCCGGTGAGAACGGCTGTAAAGCTTACGCTGAGGCTCAAACGTGTCCCGTAAATCAGGCGGCTGAAGATATCGCGTCCGTATTCATCGGTTCCTGCCCAGTGCTCTCCGGACGGCGGCGACAGCGTGTTATTGTAATCCGGCGCAAGCGGATCATAAGGAGCAAGCAGTGGCCCAATACAAGCAATCAAGATCAGGAACAGAACGAAGATGCCTGCCGCAAAGGCCACCTTTTGCTTCTTCCAGTTGTGCCAGAACTCTTTGACCGGCGAATACACCGGGGATCGGGCGACTTGAAGGGTCTCCGTATTCTTCATTACCGTGCTCATAGCTTCCCTCCTTCGCTATTTATGCCGTACCGGTACGGATTTTAGGATTCAGGAAGCTGTATAGAACATCCACGATCAGATTCACGAGGATGAACTCCGCTGCAAATAGCAGGAGCAGCGCCTGAATCACCTGATAATCCCGGAAAGCAATGGAGTCGATCAGCAGCCGACCCATACCCGGAAAGCTAAACACCGTTTCGACAACGACCGAGCCGCCCAGCAGATAACCGAACTGCAATCCGGTAATTGTGACGACCGGGATCATGGAGTTGCGGAGCGCATGTTTGACGATGACCGCGGCATTCCCCAGTCCTTTGGCTCTCCCTGTCCGCACGTAATCCGAACCGAGCGAGTTCAGCAGAGACGAACGGGTAAACCTGGCGATCATGGCCATAATGCCTGCTCCCAGCGCAATGGACGGCATAATATAGCTTCTCCAGCCGTCGGCCCCGCCGGTGGGAAGCCAGCCCAGCGACACGGACAGCCACTGGATCAACAGCAGCCCCAGCCAGAAGCCGGGAATGGAGATGCCGGATACGGCCAGCACCATGCCGATATAGTCCGGCAGCTTGTTCTTGAAGACCGCAGACAAGGTCCCGATCAGAATGCCTGCAAAGAAGGCCCAAATGATGCTGGTAAAGGTGAGCAGAATGGAATTGCGGAAGCGGTTCTCGAACATCTCCGTGACCGGCTGTCCGCTTTTCACCGAGGTGCCCAAATCTCCAGCGAGCAGGTTCTTCATATAATTCAGATACTGCATCCAGATCGGGTCGTTCAGGCCCAGCTGCTCCCGAATGGAATCCACTTCGGTAATGTTGGCGTCCGGCCCCGCCACGAGGCGGGCAGGATCACCCGGAATGAGATGAATGAAATAATAGCTCACCAGGGAGACGATAAAGAGCGTCGGGATCAAAGCAAGAATCCTTTTGCCGATGTATTGAAGCATCATATCCTCCTTTCCGGGAGACGGGACGGGAACACTGAAGCCGGCCTCCCCACTCTCCTCGTCAAAAACGAAACTGCGGCGGTTGCTTTAGAGAATCTTCAGCAGTCACTTTAATGAAGCATTGTTGTAATTGATACGGCCCTGCGGGGTGATGAAAACACCGTCCAGGCTGCTGCGCTTGCCCGAAACGTTCTGATCGGAAGCGAGGAAAATCCATGGCGCTTCCCGGTAAATCGTGGACTGGACTTTTCCGTACAGCTCCTGCTTCTTCTCCCGGTCCGTCGTTTCATTGGCCGCTTGCAGCCAATTATCTACCTCGGTGTTACTGTAGTAAGACGCATTGCCTCCTGTAGGCGGAAAGTTGGCAGTGCCGTGAATGGGCGAAATGGCATTGTCGGTATCCGTCGCCTGGCTTCCCCAGCTTACATACCACATCTCCACCTCAGCTTCTTCCGGCGTGACGCCGCCGTAGATTTTATCCGACAGGGTGGCTTCTTCAATGGATTCGATCTTCAGCTTGACGCCGATCTGCGACAATTGCTGCTGGATAAACTGCATCCCCTTCAGCGTATCCGAGTTCGTATTGCCCCAGATGGTGGCGCTGAATCCGTCGGGGTAACCCGCTTCGGCCAGCAATTGCTTCGCTTTTTCCGGATCATAGGTATAGGTGCCGCTTTGCGGCTGATAGAAGTCGATCGTCCGCGTAAGATTGGAATCGAGTGGCGTTGCCAGTCCGGACATGACGACACTGATGTAAGCATCCTTGTTCACCGCATAGTTCAACGCCTGACGGACTCTCACATCATCAAACGGTTTCTTCATCGTGTTGAGGGTGACGTAACGAAGAATGGTGGAATCGCTGGCGGTCACCTCCACCCCCTCCGTAGCCTTCAGCTCTTCCATATTCTGAACAGGCAGCGGATAAATGAAGTCCGCCTCTCCGGTCTTCAGCATCGCAACTCGCGAACCGTTTTCCGGCACCGGCTTAAATGTGATCTTCTCAATCGCAGCTTTGGAATCGGGGTTCCAATAGCTCGGGTTTCTCTGCACGGTCAGGGAATCCCCCTGAATCCATTCCACAAATTGATAGGGTCCTGTACCGACAGGATGCTTGGAAATGTCGCCGGATTCCAGCGCTTTAGGACTTACGATTTTGGCCGGGACCAGCTTTGCCATGAAGCTGCTGTTCGGATGGTTCAGCGTGATTTTGATCGTGTAATCGTCAGGTGCCTCTATGCTCTTGATGTTGTTAAATCCTCGGCTGTATAAGCGAAGACCATTGGCCTCATCGGCGATTCGTTCAAGGTTCTTCTTCACGGCTGCCGCGTTGAAATCCGTGCCGTCGTGAAATTTGATGCCCTTACGGAGCTTGAACGTGTACTCGGTTGCCTCTTCGTTCGCTTCAAAGCTCTCTGCGAGCAGGGGAGCAATTTTACCGTTGTTCTCTTCCACCAAGCCTTCCAGAATGCCCGACTGAACCGCGCCGGAGTTGCGGTCGCCAGTAGCATGGGGGTCCATCGTAATAAAGTTCTCGTTAACGGCAATGACGATTTCATTATCCTTCACGCCTTGGGTGTCGGCATTCCCCTTCTCCCCGGCATTGCCTGAAGCTCCGGGTTCAGCCGTCCCGCCATTTGCAGAACAGCCCGCGGCAGCAAGCACCAGGATGATGATAAATAAGGCCCTCAGCATTGATTTCATTGAACAATCAACCCTCTCTTGAATTATGGATTTTCATGAATGGTTGTGTAAGCATTTCTCCACAGATGCAAGTGCAGCGGGATAATTCATAACACTATGTTATTTAAATGTGAAAAAAACAAACTTTAGACCACCTTTTAGCCCGCATTTAGAAATTATTTTCTTCAGTGGTGTTATTAATTGGGGTTAGATATAGAGAGTGTTTTATGAAAATAAATAAACTTTGTGAGGTTTATTCACATCACAACTGTGATAAAACCAGGACCGTAGTACATGCTTTTTATTAAGTTCCTGGATGGAAGTGAAGCCAACGATTGCAAACTTTCACGTGTGATTTTCCGTAAGATCATACGCAGATGTGGATGGAAGTGGTATACTTAAAGATGCAAATGGAATACTATAAATTAAACCAAAGGAGAGGATAGGGATGGGAACTGTGGTTAAACCGACATTTAACGTGGATCAAATGATAACCTCCTCCGAAGCCTCAAAAAAATTTGGAGAGCTTCGTAAAAGGGCACAGCAGCTTCCTCAATACATTACGGAAAATGGTTCAGTTGAAACGGTCGTGATTGGCTATAAAATGTTTGAACAGCTCTATGATCGCTTAACTCAGCTGGAGGAAAAAGAGGAAGAACGTATCTTGCTTGAACGTATCGAAAGCCTTGACGTGAATCCAGCAGCCACAAAATCCTGGAAAGAAACTCGCCGGACTTCAAAAAACTGAATGGAAGAACGGGGGCGATCACATAAACGCTTAAATACTGTCAGAAGTATTCCCAAAGACCAGATGAGGAAATATCTCGAAAAGTTAGAACAGTGGAAAACACGACCTCATTGAGACTGCGTATAAAGCAGTCTTTTATTTTTACGATTTTCACTCCACGCGTAAAAAGCCGCCTGAGATTCCAGACGGCCTATAAATCAGTGCGAGCTTGTTCAAACTATTTTGTTCAATCCGTTCAGCCTGTTGGCCTGAATGACCGTGCCGACCTCGGCCAGAATACCATCCAGCGAAGCCGGGTCATTCACATCGTATTCATCAATGTTCAGACGCAGCACCGGACAAGCCTTCAGCTGTGAGAATTCGTCGATCCAGGCGGAATATCTGGCATGCATGTGCTCCCAGTACGATACGTCAGTCTGAATTTCCATTTCGCGCCCGCGCTCCCTGATGCGGTCCAGAATGGACGGCAGACTGCCTTCCAGATAGATCAGCACATCCGGATGGGGAAAGTATGGCGTCATCACCATAGCTTCAAACAAACTGGTATAGGTCTCGTAGTCCGTCTGGGACATCGTGCCTTGATCCGCGTGCATTTTGGCGAAAATGCCCGTATCCTCGTAAATCGAACGGTCCTGCACATAACCGCCGCCTGCTTCAAAAATATTCTTCTGCTCTTTAAAACGCTCAGCCAGAAAATAAATTTGCAAATGAAAGCTCCAGCGCTCGAAATCATGGTAGAACTTCTCCAGGTAAGGATTATGATCCACCTTTTCCAGGGAGGTTTTGAACCCGAGACGATTCGCCAGGGCAGCAGTCAGTGTCGACTTGCCGACACCGACGGTGCCAGCCACCGTTATGATCGCGTCGGATGGAATATTGTAATCATTCATGATATAAGCTCCTTTACTTGGGCCACGATCCGGGCAAACTGCTCCGGATGCTCGACAAAATCAACCTCGCTGCCGTTAATCGGAACAATGACGGTGGCAGGCTCACGTTCAGCCAGGGAAGCCATCGCCGTATCGTAATCCTCGATCAGCTGTTGCAAATAAGCAGGATCGATCTGCTCCTCAAAGGCTCGTCCGCGTTTGCTGATGCGGTACAGCAGCGTGTCCAGATCGGCGCGGATATACAGAATGACATTCGGCTTGGGCAGATCGTCGGTCAGAATGTGATAAATCTGGCGGTACTTCTCTCGTTTGATCCCTTTGAGCGTGCGCTCGGCGAAGATCAGGTTTTTATAAATATGATAGTCCGAGATGACCGGCTTGTCCTGTGCAATGTACTGCAGATCCGTATCTTCAAGCTGCTTGTAACGGTTGCAGAGAAAAAACATTTCCAGCTGAAAGCTCCACTCATCTATATTTTGATAAAACTTGTCCAGAAAAGGATTCTCTTCTACGATTTCTTTCAAAATGGGGATGTTCAGTTCTGCGGATAACATGGAAGCAAGCGTGGTTTTTCCGGCTCCGATCGGTCCCTCCACTGCAATAAACGGGCCTCGTTTCATAAGTTCCTCCTCGTGCGGCATTGCGAGTAACAGCTCTAATCCTGATAAATAAAAAGACTAAAATATTGTACCACACGAGAGCGGATTAGCAGATATGTAAATTGTTCTTTTTACAAGGTCAGCCCATCACGGCATCTTTTCAATCTTCTCTTCCTGGGCGTCAAATAATGCCAGCTTGTAATTAATCTTTTCCAACGTTTTGATCAAACGCGATATTTGGTCCTCCACTTTACTTTTCTGGTGCATCATTAGCTTTTTCCGCTGTGGCAGCGTTTCACGCCCGCCCTTGTACAGCTCTACATATTCCCTGATTTCCCCCAAAGCCAGGCCTGTTGAACGCAGGACTTGTACCGTTTCAATCCAATCTATGTCAGTGTCACTGTACACACGTACTCCGTTCACGTCCCGCTTCACATGAGGCAGCACGCCTTCTTTTTCATAAAAGCGCAAGGTATAACCGGAAACTCCCGTTTTCTCGGCAACTTCCTTAATCGTGTAAGTCATGATCCGCACTCCCTTGTTATAGATTAGAGTTACTCTAACGCATTTTAGCTTAGCTATTCCCGCTTTTCAAATCAAAAGGCTTGAAATAACGGAAGTGGAATGGTGGTTGACTTAGAGAACTCTCTAGCCCGTATGCTTTTAATAGCTCGACCACTTCATAACCTGGAAAGGGGAAACTTCAAGTGAGTACAAATAAAGTTTGGTTTGTAACAGGCGCATCCAAGGGGATGGGGCTGACATTGGTTAAAATGCTGCTGGCAAGAGGCTACCAAGTGGCCGCTACATCAAGAACCGCCCGGGACCTTCAGCAGGCTGTAGGCGAACATGAACATTTTCTTCCATTACAAATGAACCTGTCGGATGAAAACGATGTACAAAGAGCACTCTCTGCAACAGTTGAGCGGTTTGGGCGCCTGGATGTGGTCGTCAATAATGCGGGCTATGGACAAACCGGACCTTTCGAGGAAATCCCGGATGCCGCAGCCAGGGAGAATTTCGAAGTCAATGTGTTCGGAACCTTTAATGTAGTGCGGCAGGCGCTGCCGCAGCTGCGCAAACAGAGATCAGGACACATCATCAACTTCTCTTCGATAGCGGGCTTTTACGGATTCGGTGGAAGCGCCATTTATGCGGCTACCAAATTTGCCGTAGACGGAATGAGTGAGTCATTGGCGGAGGATGTACGGCCTTTCGGCATTCATGTAACAGCCGTGAAGCCTGGATACTTCCGCACCCAGTTTTTATCTTCAGGCTCTTTGAAAACAAGCACAGCTCAGCTTATCGACGATTATGCTTCTCTTAGAGAAGCGCAGGAATCCGGCATCAAGCAAGCCGATCAGAAGCAACCGGGAGACCCGGAGAAGGCAACGGACATACTGATTCGCATAGCGGAATCCGACAATCCGCCGCTGCATCTGTTTCTTGGCAAGGACGCCTACGAAGCCGCCCGCAACAAGATCGAAAGTGTGGAGCGTGATTTGGCGGCATGGGAAGCGCTGGGCACTTCGACAGACTTTGAATAAGCATTTTTAATACGAAAGGAGTAAGGTGGCACTATTTCCTGCTAGTTCTGATTAGGCTAAGGATTCGAAAATAAGGGCATGTTCCCCCTTCTTCTCGGCTTGTATTCTTAGCCGCCATAGAGAGAAAGAGCGAGTATTGGCGGAAATCCAAGCACCATACTCGCTCCTTTAAATCATAGACGGTCAGCCGGGTATGAACATTCATATCTTCCCGAGCCGACGGTTAGAGTGACACCACCCTCTGTTTCCGAAATATCCAATACTCCCTTAGCCGTCCCGGCAGGATTGCCACTCTCAAGCAATTCCTCCATGCGAGCTCCCTGCAGCACGATTTCCGCGCTCGTATTGGCCGGAATTTGTACAATGACCGTCACCGTTCCATCGGCAATCTGCCAGGAAGACTCAATCAGCCCATAAGGCGACTCGAGAGCTGCCCGGGCCGAAGTGAGTTGTCCGGCAGCAAACCGCGGCTCGATGAGAATCTTTTTGTACGCCGGCTCCGCCTCATTCATATTCAAGCCTGCCACATAACGGTAGAGCCAATCCCCGACGGCCCCATAAGCATAGTGATTATAAGAGTTCATATCATCACTCCAGAATGAACCGTCAGGCTTGATGCCGTCCCAATGCTCCCAGATCGTTGTGGCTCCCTGCTTGACCGAATACAGCCAGGACGGATACTCCTCCTGCAGCAGCAGCTTTACGGCGGTATCGTGATATCCGTTGTCGGACAGCACGATGCACAGATAAGGAGTACCTACAAATCCGGTGGTCAGATGATAGTTATTCTTCACAATCAGCTCATTCAGCTCACGGGCTGTACGCTGTTTGGCCGATCCCTCTACCAGATCGAACATCAGGGCCAGCACATGCGCGGTCTGGGTTGGTGCCGCCAGCCGTCCGGCAGGCGTTACGAATTCCTCACGATAGGCTTTTTTAATTCCGGTCAGCAGCTCGCTGTAATGCCGCACATCCCCGGCACGTCCCAGTACTACGGCAGCATCTCTTACGATTCTGGTCGAATAGGCGAAGAAAGAAGTGGCCACCATATCAAGCGGTGTCGCTCCGACATAGCTGTTCTCCTTGGCGTCCAGGCCAAGCCAGTCGCCGAAATGAAAGCCTGTATTCCACAAGTATTCCTGCTCCCCCTGGCTGCGGATATAATCAACCCATGCTTTCATGCTGTCATACTGTTCTTCAAGCAGTCGAACATCCCCATAGCTGAGATACATCACCCACGGGCAGACGACAGCGGCATCGCCCCAGGCTGCCGAGGTTTGTTCTTTGCCTGGATTCTCCGCAGTACCTTCAAGGACATTCGGAATGACAAACGGCACGCTCCCGTCCTTATGCTGGTCCGCTTTGAGATCCCGGACCCATTTGCCGAAAAAGGGGCCGACATGATAGTTAAAAGCGGCGGTACGTACGAACACCTGGGCATCACCCGTCCATCCCATGCGCTCATCCCGTTGCGGGCAGTCTGTCGGTACATCCAGAAAGTTGCCGCGCTGGCCCCATACGATATTGCGCTGCAGTTGATTAACCATCGGGTCCGAGCATTCGAAGGTCCCTGTTTTTTCCATGTCTGAATGCATGACTTCTCCACTAAAAGCTGCAAGCAGCTCCTCATCGCTCCATGCCTCCAGCCCTTCAACCTTCACATATCTGAAACCCTGGAAAGTAAAATGCGGGGCATAATCTGCTTCTTCCCCACCCTCGGCTGTATATTCAACCCGCTGCCCGGCTGAACGCAGGTTGCCGGTATAGAAATTCCCCTCCTGATCAAGCACTTCCGCATGCTGCAGAGTAATCGTGCTGCCCCCAGGGAGGTGCCCCTTGATCCGTATGCGGCCAACCATGTTCTGGCCCATGTCCAGCACTTTTTCACCCGCTGGAGTCGTGATGACTTTTTGCGGGTATATCATTTCCGTTACCCGTACAGGCCAGTTCTCCTGCGCTACCAGCGGTTCAAAAGGCAGTTCGCAGATTTCCGTGCCGCTCCAGCCGGAATCGTCAAATGCGGCCTCGCTCCACCCCTGCTGCTCAAGCCGAGCGTCATAGCTCTCTCCGTCGTAAATGCTGGAGAACCGGATCGGTCCCAGTGAAGATTTCCAATTCTCGTCGGAGACAAGAACCTCTTCACCCCCATCGTCATATTGAACATGCAGCTGCAGCAGCATCGCTCTGCGGTCCCCGTAATGCGCCAGTTTGTTATCCCAGCCCAGGCGTCCCTTGTACCAGCCGTCCGCGAGCTGTACACCGATCCCGTTGGCCCCGCTCTTCAGCTGTGCCGTCACATCGTAGGTCTGATACTGCAAGCGGTGATGGTAGCTGGTCCATCCGGGAGTCATCCACTCCTCGCCAACCCTGCTGCCGTTCAGGAAAATTTCATATAAACCTGCAGCAGTAGCATAAATGCGGGCCGATTTTACATCAGTCCGCAAGCTAAACGAACGCCGCATCATAAAAACCGGCTCCGCCTGCGGGTCAATGGTCTCCGAATCAGGGGTAATCCACTTGGCCTGCCACTCCCCGCTGTCCAGTAGTCCCGTCTCCCACCACGCAGGAGAGCTCCATCCGGAATCATGGCCCCGATCGTCCCAGCATCGGACCCTGAACTCATAGCGGCTGCGGGACTGAAGCGGCGGACCTTCATATTTAACTTGAATGGACCGGTCGGATTCGACACGGCCTGTATCCCAGAGTGGTGAGGCAAAATCATCCCCAGGCCGCGACACCTGAATCTGGTATGCCGCCTGAAGCGTTGCCCTTGCTGCTCCGATCAGCTTCCATCCAAAACGCGGCTCCCTCTCTCCGCTTCCCAAGAGTAAATCCCTGTATTCACACGTTAACCCCTCTATCTTGAACTGGCTCATTGCAAAACCTCCTTTTACCGGTTCGCCCATTCAGGCTTGCTATTGAATCCAGTTTCATCTTACGATGAATGTAAACGCTTGAAATGTGCCGATCCGGACATTTTCATATGGGTGATCGGACATTTATAGGAGGTACAGCTAATGACTGTCCGGCGCAGGATCGATTTGTTCAGCGGCTCCACTTTTTTCGCAGGAGGGCTTCCTTTATACGTAAATCGGGCCGTGGAGTCTTACGAGCTTCATGAACACCGGCATGATTTTCTGGAAATCAGTTATGTCAGTGAAGGTTCGGGCACACATCTGGTGGGAGATGACTCTTTTCCAGCCGCGCGAGGAGCTGTATTTTGGCTGCCGGTGGGTGTGTCCCATGTGTTCAGACCTGCGCGCATGGCTGGTGGGACACTGGTCGTCTACAATTGTGTGATCTCTATGGAGGCCCTGATGGGTTTGCTGCAGGCTTTTCCGGGGGGAACAGCTTTGCTGCCCCTGCTCGAAGCTGAACACTGCCTTCATTACCAGGATCAGTATGGAGAAGCCCAACGGCTCTTTCAGCAGCTGCACTATGAATATGAATCAGAGAGAGCCGGCCGTGAGGCGGCTTTGTATGCGCACGTTATTCAACTGCTGCTCTTGCTCCTTCGTCTGCATACGGAACCCGAACCGGAGGAAACACCTTCGTCCCTTCGACTTGGGGAAGTGCTGCATGAGCTGCATACCCGCTACCAGGAAAAGATTACAGTGGAGGAGATGGCCAGACGGATGGGCGTCGGCACGCGGCAGTTTCATCGTATTTTTCGCAAGCAGACCGGTATGAACATGTCCAAGTACCTGCAAAATGTACGGATCGCGGAAGCCTGCCGACTGCTTCGGACCGGGGAGGGCAGGATTGGGGATATTGCTTCTGCGGCGGGGTATCAGGATATTTCGTATTTTCACGCTCTTTTTAAAAAGAAAACCGGCGTCTCTCCACAGGCCTACCGGCTCCAAAACAAAAAATAACCTCCACAGGATATGGAAAACCACCCCAAAAGCTCATCATATCTTTCGTGGTAGCCTCTGAGGTGGTGGGATTTATCCTAAAAATGGGGTTTCCGCAAAAGTCGGAAACCCCGTTTATTTCTGTCAGCTCAAGTCCGCCCCGTTGGAGGCAATCACTTTTTTGTACCAGTGAAAGCTCTTTTTCTTGTACCGGTTCAGCGTTCCATGTCCCTCATCATCCTGATCCACATAAATGAAGCCATAACGCTTGGACATTTCCGAGGTGGATGCGCTGATGATGTCAATCGCTCCCCAGCTGGTGTAGCCCATCACCTCCACGCCATCCTTGATCGCTTCCGCCAGCTGCCCGATATGCTGTCTGAAATAATCGATCCGGTAGTCATCAATGATGGAACCATCCTCTTCCACCTTGTCCCTCGCGCCCAAGCCGTTCTCAACTACAAACAACGGAAGTCTATAGCGGTCATAAAACTCTTTCAATACAACCCTCAAGCCGATGGGATCAAGCTGCCAGCCCCATTCCGTCACCTTCAGGTTCGGGTTCTTGACCGTGCTGTACAGGTTGCCTCCCGTTACGCCATATTTCTCAGGAGTGGTGGTGGAAATCAGGGACGTGTAATAACTGAAGGAGATAAAATCCACCGTATTCTCCAGCAGAATTTGAGCGTCTTCCGGCTCCTGCACAATATGAATATTATTTTCCTCGAAATAGCGTTTAACAAACGGCGGATAACTGCCCCGTACCTGGACATCGGTATGCAGCAGGTTCAGCTGGTTGTCCACCTGGGCTTGAAGAACGTCCTCCGGGCTGCTGGTCGCCGGGTAATGGATCATGCGGGCCAGCATGCAGCCGATGCGGAATTCAGGGTTGATCTCCCGCGCTTTGCGGGTCACGAGTGCGCTCGCTACAAACTGGTGATGGAGCGCCTGATAGGAAGCCTGCTGCAGATTGTATTCGCGGTCGCCAATAATCCCACCACCTGTAAACGGCTCGATGATCGTTGTATTGATCTCATTGAAGGTCAGCCAGTATTTTACCTTGTCCTTGTACCGTCTCATAACCGTTTCGGCATATTTCTCAAAAAAGGAGATCACTTTTCTGTTTTTCCATCCGCCATAGTTGAGCACAAGCGTCATCGGCATCTCATAATGGGACAGCGTGACCAGCGGTTCAATATTGTATTTGCGCATTTCATCGAACACATTATCGTAGAACTGAAGCCCCGCTTCGTTCGGCTCTGGATCGTCCCCGTTGGGGAAGATGCGGCTCCAGTTCATGGAGAGACGGAATACTTTAAATCCGAGCTCCCCGAACAGTGCGATGTCTTCTTTATACCGGTGATAAAAATCGATGCCATAGCGCTTTGGATATCCGTCGGCGGTCTTGACTTTCATTGCCTCCGCGATCGATTCACTGGAGACGTGCATCAGAGCGCTGAGATTGGCGTAATCCTTTTTCTTATGGTAAGGAACCATATCGGCGGTCGATAATCCTTTTCCGTCAGCGTCAAAGGCGCCCTCCGCCTGATTGGCGGCGATAGCGCCGCCCCACAGAAAATTCTCCGGAAACACATATTTTGTACTCATATTTGTCAGCTCCTTTTTGCTTTGATCAAACTTCCACTTTCAAAACAGGCTCCTTGATGCTGATCTCCCCAAGCTTCGCAGGAAGCACCGTTTGATAATCACTGGTGTTGGTAACCACCATGGCGGTTGTAATGTCATACTCCTTAGCGATATTTTCGAGATCAAACGTCAGCAGCCTGTCACCCGCCTGGACTTTGTCTCCAGTCTGTACATGGGCTTCAAAATACTGCCCGCGCAGCTTGACCGTATTGATGCCGACATGGATGAGCAGCTCAACGCCGTCATGGCTGCGGATGACCATGGCATGCTTCGTTTTAAACACATTCATCACGGTGCCTGTTACAGGAGAAGCCAGTTCCCCCACCTCCGGAACAAAGGCAACCCCTTTCCCCATCAGTTCATCGCTGAAGGTCGGGTCGTTGACTTCGCTGAGCGGAATCGCTTTACCGGTCAGAGGAGAGTAAATTATTTCGTTAGAAGCCGGAATGGGGTTGTCCGTCTCGATATCAAGCGGAGCTTCATCTACTGTGCTGGGCTGTGCTTGTTTTTCCGTTCCGCCTACTGTCTGAACAACAGCATCGCCTTGCTCTTCTTTAATTCCGAGGATAACAGCCGCAATGGCGGCCACCACAAACGCAATCACCATGCCTCCCAAGCCAAACCAGAACGTCGGTCCGATCAATGCAGGCAGTCCCGGGATACCGCCGTTACCTGCCAATACATAAGCATTGGTGCCAAAAGCAAGGGCAAAACCGCCGCCTGCGGCACTACCAATCATCCCGGCGGTGAACGGTTTTTTGTAACGCATGTTGACCCCGTACATGGCCGGCTCGGTTACCCCCATGAGGGCGGTAAAGCTCGTCGACAACGCCATGGACTTCAATTTTTTATCCCGTGCGCGGAAGAACACCCCCAAAGTGGCACCTGCCTGGCCCATATTGGAGATATAGGTAAGAGGCAGGAACTTGTCCACACCCAGCGTGGCCAGATTGCTGATGATGACCGGAACGAGCGCATAGTGCATACCTGTCATGACGATCAGCGCCATAGCCCCGCCCAGGATGATACCGGCAATCACGCCGCCTTCCGACAGCAGCCAGTTGATGCCTCCTGACAGCGCATTACCAATAATCGTACCCAACGGACCGATGGCAACCAGTGTGACTGGCACTACAATCAGCAGCGTAAGCAGCGGCACAAGCAGCAGCTTCAATGAAGAAGGAATGATGCGGTCAACGCCTTTTTCGACGTAAGACATCAGCCAAATGGCCAGCAAAATCGGAATGACCGAAGATGCATAAGTAACGGCGGTGACGGGAATGCCGATAAAGGAAACCGGCTCACCGGATGATAACAATGCAGTAATATCCGGGTACATCAGCGCTGCGCTTACGCCTACCGCCACAAACGGATTGCTCCCGAATTTACGGGCCGCGCTGAAAGCAATCAGCATCGGGAGATAATTAAACACTCCGTCGCCGATAGCTGAAATAATGCGGTACGCATCTGTGCCGGCCGTCATCCATCCCAGCCATACCAGCAGAGCGATCAGTCCCTTGAGCAGACCCGCGCCCGCGATGGCCGGCAGAATCGGAGCGAAAACTCCTGCAATAAATTCAAACAATCTTGAAATGACATTTTGCTTCTTTTCTTCCGCAGGCTTTGCTCCCGCCCCGTCACTGTTCTTGAAAGCGGGATATTCCTTGACCATTGCATTAAATACACTGGCCACCTGATTACCGATAATGACCTGGAATTGGTCTCCAGAGACATTCGTGCCCATGACTTTATCGAGCTTTTTCAGCTCTGCGTCGTTTACTTTACCGTTATCCTTCAGATCAAAGCGCAGACGTGTGACACAGTGATACACAGAGTTGATATTCTTCGTCCCGCCGACGGCATCGACAATTTTGCGGGCCGTTTCCTGATGATCCATCTTTGATTCCTCCATTTTTGGGCCAAAAAAATACCCGAACGAACAGACACGTTCAAAACGCGCCTTGTTCATTCAGGTATTGCCTGATTTAACAGTAACAAGCCCGGAATACGTTATTTGTTTTTCATAAGCCGTTCCAGATGCAGCGTTAAGTACAGCTGCTCGGAATGCGTCATCGTGTACTCGTAGTTCTTGTAGATAAACTTCTCAATCTTCCGGATGCATTTGAAGGTCTCCGGGTAATTCTTTTTTACTACCTCGTATAAATACTCCTCCGCGTCATCATGGCTGGTATGTGTAATGACACGCTGGCAGAAATATTTGAGATGTGTGATAAAACGGAAGTAATTCACACTGTCCTCATCAAATTCCACATTAAAGTGATATTTGATAATGTTCATAATCTCCTGAAGCAGCTTCATCATTTGCGTCACATCACTCATGGAATCATTGATTTCAGCATTCACAAAATGCAGTGCGATGTTGCTGATTTCCTCTTTCGGAAACTCAATCCCCAGACGCTCTCGCAAAATGTGCAGCGCTTCCTTTGCCACATCATACTCGGCTTTATAAAAATGCTGGATTTCCCACGACAGCGGGTTGCGGACGATCATGTCCTGCTTCATCCGCTGCACGGCGAAATGAATATGATCGGACAGGGAGACATAAATCCCGTCACTGATTTTTTTATTCAACTGGGTGCGCGCCAGACTGACAATATCGTCGGTCACCTGCAGAATTTCGATCGGAACCTCCATCACGGTCGCTTTGAACTTCTCATAAATTTTCGCGTCCTGGAGGCGGAATACTTTCTCGATCCTGCTTTCATCGATTGGATCGCCTGCACGGTAGTTGAAGCCAATACCCCGGCCGAGGATAAGCAGCTCCTGATTTTTGTCGTCCACCGTACTGACAATGTTGTTATTAAAGATTTGTTTTATATTCACATCGGATCACCTGTTTGTGAGGATTAAAAAAGGGCAACACCAAAACAGAAACAGAAATTAATCCATTTCTATTTATGGTATTGCCCGCATTACCGGTAACAAGCCTCATAACGAAAATAACATGTACTGTAAACGGTGTCAACCCTGTGGCTTTGAACTACGAACAGGTTGCTCAGTAATCACGCGAAAAAGAAACCTTGAAGGACCCAAGTAGCCATAACACAAAGAACCTGCAATAGGATCGATGAGAAAACAATCAAGAATAATAATTATATCTAATTTTTATTAACTCACTTATGTTACTACTCGTCCATCTCCCAACGAAAGTATTTAGAGAGGTTATTGTTTGCCTTGCTAATATCATCATCTGCACACTTATTAACAATACGGCTTAATGTTTCTTCAAGTTTATTTTCATTAAAATCACTCGTAATCATATGACCGCGTCCTATGATAATACCACCTTGATCTGCCATCCTCTCCAACCTTTTAGGACTGACTAATTCAAATGAAAATAAGTCTGATGCTCCATTTATCTCCTTAGGGCCGATATCTATATGATCAGTAATATAAAAATCGTCTATATCATCACCCCAATCCTCATATATCCTGGTTAGAGTTTTTATAACTAGCATTGAACTGTTCTCCTAATCCAAAATATCGATATGGAATCACCCGATTCAATCTGGTAATGGCCTGCTCGAAAGCTTTCAAATGCCTCTCACTGGCTGCAATTCCAGTTAAAGAATTATAGATTAATTGTAAGAATCAAATTATCAGCTACTTCTTTAAGATTCCATTTGGATAGTACAAAAAGTCCTGCAGAGAACTGGTCGATTTCAACCATCTTGTTAACTATTGTATCCTCCTCAATGTTTTCTGAAGCGCATGATATGATGATTAGTTTCAAAGACTTAATGTTCAACTTGCTGCAAAATCCACTAATTTCTTCTTTTAAGTTGATGAGTTCAATGGGTGGATTTTCTTCCTCCTTCCAATCCTCAAATATACCTATAAATTCTTGGTCGAATAGCTTGAGCACTTCTTCTTGCAGGACAGCACTCAAATACGTTAGCTTCTTTTTAGTTATTTCTTCTTTTAACAACACTTTCATTCCTAGTCTTTCAAATCGTGCTGCTTCATTCTTAAAAATTTCCTCTTCACAGTTAAAAGTCAGAAACTGAGAGCAATCAAAAATAACATATGACATTATACACCTCTTAAAAGTTAAGGTCTTCGAAAAAAACCAGTAATTGTTCAACTCACTAGTTACTCAATACGACTTTTCATGATATTTAAACGTTCAAACGATAATTTTGTAACTTTTGAGCAGTTTCAAGATCAAATCCATTGTTTAACAACTCTTCGGCAATCTTTATTCTTGCAATTAATTCACCATCAGCCACTCCATTTCGGTAGTCCTCATCCCTTCCTATTACTCTCTCACTTGATGCTTCTTTATGTGTACCCGGATCCAATTCGATATACCATTGCAGATCCTCTTGTTGAGATGAATCAAAATGAATAACACCCTCCCATTCATCCTCATCTTGGTACGTAACAACATTATCACCCACTGATAATCCAAATTTCTCTATAACAAGAGGTGGCACAACAGGTTGACCCGTATCCGGGTTACAAAAATTAGTGTCAATTAGAATTATTTTACGAGCCATGTCTTTCACCCTCTGATCACTTTACTTTCAAACTTTTTTTTCTCTTTGAAATATATACGATAACCCTCTGCCTATATAAGCGCCTTTCCAGCGGGAGGAATGATTGAACACTGCCAATTGTTCAAAGTAACTGGATATTCTTTTTTATATTGTATGACATTTATATGCATACATTTGATTCCGAGATACCCTCATATAGATATTACATGCGTTATACGTGTAGTCGGTTGGATGATGAATCCATTCGTCACTCCCCTCCAAAAAAGAAACCTTGAATGGCATGAAGCCAATCAAGGTTATTATGGTGTCAATAGCTTTCTAATTCTTCCTTTTGTAGCTGAGCGATTTTTTTAAAAGGTTCGTATAATATAGATATTTTCTTTTGAAAGTCAATGTCCTCCATTAGAAGTGTATCTTTTTCTAAGGCATTACTAATTGCATAAAACTCTTCACATTCAACAGATGCACCTTCACCACCATCTGCCTCATCCCCCGACTTCAACAATAAATCTTGAAGAGATAATTTGCCGTCTAGATACATTAAATAAAAATATCCAATTATTGCATCACTAGAGGGATCTAGATTTTTTAACTCGTACCTCTCCGAAATTAATAAATCACTTAGCGCGTTACTTAACATATCAATACTATTGGCTAACGAAATGTTAATCAACCAATTTTCCACTGATGTTTGGTTTACAATACGTTGGTCCGCCCAATTTTGCCAGTCCTTCTTTTTGTAATAACCACTAAAAGAGATCGCAAAAAGATAATGGGCTATTGGTATCATACTACCACCTCGGAGTATTAGGATGAAGACCAGGAGTATTAGGGCCGTGTTGTGTAGGATTCTGCCATGGGTTTGGATGATGGTGTGGACTTTCATGATGATGTGGCTTCCCATGGTCTGTATAATCATTATTTCCGATCCTTCTACCGAACTGATCATAAATTGTTTCTCTCTCGTACAATTCACCAGTATTGCTCAATTTTTGGTCTATAATGCTCCGCGTACCAGGTGTAGCATACGTTCTCATTCTTGTGTTAGGTGCTCCCTTATAGTTTGGATTTATATCCTGCTCCCAATACCTTTGATATCGAGCTGCTTCTGAAGCATCCATCTCATCAACAAAAGTCCTAGGACTCCCCGCTCCCCCACCAAACATCTGCAAATCCAGCTTGTATCTCAGTGGAGTTGAGGCAGCTTCTTGTGTTGCTTTCTTTTTAAACAATCCCTTAATCGCGTTCCCCGCAAAAATTACGCCTTCCGTGCCGTACTTCCCGGCCTGCTTCATGCCCGGAATCGGTATAAAGCTCAGTGATGCTCCTATACCTTCTGCCCAGCGCTCGGAGACGGACAGCTGCTCTCCTGTCACCAGATTCACTCCGGTAAAGGCCTGCTGGAAGCCTTTCAGGGTGCCTACTCCTGGGATCATGTCCACCAGGAAGTCTCCTCCCTTGAGCATCCAGGAGTCCGAATCCCGGCTTAAGCCGAACGGATCGACGTAGGAGATCGGGTTGCCGTTTACGTAAGCATACCGGTTAAGCGTCGGCGTATCCGCGATTGTGCCTGTCACGACATCCCGGTTGATAAACCGTTTGGTTTCCGGGTTGTAGTAGCGTGCACGCATATGGTACAGACCGTTTGCATCCGTCATGACACCGTCACGGCCGTTGTACAGGAACGGCTGCGCTGTATTGCCTTCATGGGAAAGCAATTCACCGTAAGGACCATATTCATACGTATCCGTCACTTCACCCGCTGCATCGGTCAGCGCCACTGTGCTGCCGCGGCGGTCGTAATGGTACGTCTGGTAGGCGCCGGACGCATCTTCACGGCCCAGCAATCCCAGCCCGTATACATAATACCCGAGCACATTGCCGTTTTCATCCGTTTCCATCAGGACCTGAGACAGATTAGCATGCGGGTTGATTACGTACTTGGTGGTTACTCCGTCTACCGTTACCGAAGTGCGCCCATTCTCGCTGTTATAACCGTAGCTTACGCCTCCCGCTTCAAGCAGACGATTGCGGGAATCATACGTGTATGCCTGCATCGTGCCCTGCAGCGGACCTGTGATCATATTACCGTCCGCATCATACAGCACCGGTTCCCCATTCATGGTAGCGATCCGGTTATCCGCTGTATACGTCAGATTCAGATCAGTCTGCGGCCCAGTCGGACCGTATACATCCTCGCTGACGCTGACGCTGCTGCCCGCTTCCGCTTCCGGTGCAGGAGATAGCCCTGGACCGTATACATCAAAGGTAACAGAATCCAGCCCTGCCGAGGTAACTCCACCAGTCTCGGAAATGACATTGCCTGCGGCGTCATAGGTGAAGACATAATCCGTAATGCTTGTACCGTCCGCTTTGGTGTCGGACAGGGTCAACAGACGTCCGTTCGCATCATAGGTGCGGGACTCCGTGCTTCCATCCGGACGGTGGGTCGAGGTCAGGCGCCCGTTCTTGTCATAAGCATAGCTTGTAGTACGGCCCGCCCAATCCGTAACCGTGCGCATTCTGCCCGCACCGTCATAGGTGTAAATCACCGTCTTGCCATCCGGATAGGTCAGCGTGGTTAACTGGCCTGCCGCATCATAGGCATACTTGATCGTATTGCCGTCCTGATCCGTGTACGCTGTCACCCGGTTCAGGGCATCGAACTTGCGGGTAATGGCCTGCCCTTCGCTGCTGACGGTCGTTACATTGCCGTTGGCGTCATAATCATAGGCTACACTGCCGTCAGGATCGGTGAATTTCGCGAGCTGGCCTGCCGTATCGTATTGATACGCCACGTTCTGGCCGCGCTTGTTCGTTTCGCCTTCCATCAAGCCGATGGCATTGTATCTGTACGTATGCACGCCTCTGGCGGCATCCGTCTCACTGACAACCCGTCCGACCGGATCGTATTTGTACACCGTCGTATTTTGGTTAGGATCCGTCACTTCCGTCAGTCTTCTCAAAGCATCAAAGCTTTGACTGGCTGTTCCCTGCATCGGGTCCGTTACCGAGGTCAGACGGTTAAGATCATCGTAGGTGAACACAGTCTTGCGGTTCAGCGGATCCATGCTCTCCTTCAGCCTGTTCAGCGTATCGTAAGAGCCGCCATAGGCCAGGTCCAATCCATCCTTGATCGTAACCGGGTTGCCCGCGCTGTCGTAGGATACCTGATATACAAGCTGATCAAGCGCATCATACGCCTTAACCAGTCTGTTCAGTTCATCATACACATAACGAACCTGTTCACCCTCTGCATTCGTTTCATTTAACACATTGCCCGCGGCGTCATAGGTGAAGCTCATGCGCCGTCCCAGCGGATCAACCGCTCCAGTCAAACGTCCTTCCGCGTCATATTCAAGCGTTACCGTTTCATTGAGTGCATTCGTGACCTGTGTAAGATTGCCGTTGCCGTCATACCGGTACTTCGTGGTATTTCCGCGCGCGTCCGTTTCCTCGCTCAGCATTCCTTGGCCGTCATACACATATTTCAAGGTACGGTTTAATGGATCGGTATAGGAAACAAGCAGATCATTGTCAGTGTATACCGATTTGGACTGATTGCCTTCTTCATCAGTCTGACTGGCCAGGCGTCCGGCTTGATCATAGCCGAATGTCAGCGTTTCGCCTGCAGCCGTCGTCACCTGCTTCAGGCGCCCTCCGTCATAGCCGTAGGTTGTTTTATTGCCAAGCGCATCCGTAGCGGCCAGCAGAAGACCGTTCTCGTCATATTCGTATGAAGTTTTATTCCCTTGGGGATCGGTTGTTGTCAATAAACGGCCTTTTTCATCATATTCATAAGCGACCTTTTTGCCGTCAGGACCGGTTACCCCTGTCAGATTGTTGTTCTCGTCATACGTCATGCTCACAGACTGTCCCGTATGGTCTTTGGCGCCTGTCACATTGCCGTAAGCGTCATAAGTATACTGCACGGTTTGACCCAGTGAGTTCGTGATCTGAGTTCTGTTGCCCTTATCATCGTACACATACTCTGTACCGCGGCCCAATGCGTCGATCGATTGAAGCAGTTCATAACGGGCATTGTGCTTCCGTTTCTGGATATTGCCATTGCGGTCGGTAATCGTTGTAACGAGCTCTTTATCCTGCTCTTCATAGCTGAAGGAGGTGGAAGCAGAGTTGGCGTCACTTTGCTTGATGATCCGACCTTCCGTGTCGAACGTATTTTCGAACAATTGGACGCCTTCCGTTACAGCGGAGACGATTTGGTCATCGGCATTATACGTATATTGTGTCTTATGACCGTCGGCGTCCGTAATTTCCGTGAGTCTGCCTTTGGCATCATATGCGAAGCTTACCTTTCTGCCGGATTGTTCTTCGGCAGTCACCATATCGCCCGCTATGTTGTAGGTAAAGGTTAACCCGTCTCCGGTCAGCGGCTCTGTTACCGAAGCCAGCTCGCCAGCATTCGAATATTTCAGGACAAGCTTCATTCCGCCGCGTTCCGCCACAGAGCTCAACGTACCGTCTGCTGCAAACGTATAGACGGTTCCGTCATTCCGCTTCAGCACATAACCGCCGTCGCCCGTTTGAGTCAAGCGGTCATGCAGAACAGATTTGTCGCTGGAGGTATACGTTCCATCCGCACCCTTCACAAAGGAATTGTAGCGGAAAGCATTCCAATATACCGAAGCGGATTGCCCGTCTGCAGCCGGCTTCAGACGAATTTCATAGTTATGGCTCCAGCCAATGCCCAGCGCGCCGTCTCCGGTAAGCAGCGAGTAGTATTGAGCCTGGAATGGAACCGGCACTGCAGCATGGGACGTTAGCAGCGTATGATTCATAATCTGAGCCCCGGTTGCTGTATCAATTGGATCAGCGTGAAGCGTCAGCGGATCGTAGCCGCTAGGATCAACCTTGCGGATATTGTCGACCGCTTTTTTGCCTGAAATAGCTTCCGCCTCTTCCTGACGGGCATCTTCGTACTTAAAGAATCCGTACGGACTGTATACCTGATAGGCCGCCATGCCCGGGTTGCGAATAATGACCGCTTGGGCTGCAGACACAGTGAACGGACTTTGCCCCTGCTTCTCTTCTTCATTCCCAAACCGGTACATAAAGTTGCCTTCGGCTTTAAAGGTACGGGCTGCCGAAGTTAAATTGGTCACCTTCAATGCGCTGTTTCCGTTCATACGGACGTTAATCAGCGCAGGCTCTTCCAATTCCTCTGCCTTCATGGCTTCGAAAGGACCCCATAGCTCCAATGTGGATGCGGAAGGAGTAACCTTCAGCGGCTGGGACGGCTCCATCGTATAGGAAGTATGATTGCTGCCCTGCTCATAATCCAGCACTGCTCCGGAGGCATCGTAACGGACCCAATCCGCCGCTCCCCGGGTAGACAGCGTCCAGCCGACCGTGCTGATGTTTTGAATCTTTGCGCTTCCTGCCGCAGCAGGTGTAACAACCCGGATCGCAGGATTTGCGTGTTCCGAGAACTCAAAAGCTGACGGGCTGCCGCTGATTATGGTCGGCTCCTGGCGCTTTCCTGTCACAACAGCATAATAACCCGCCGGCAGCGACAATTTCGCAGCAGAAGTACTTCTGGAGTAACTTACGGGCTGCTTCGCGGAATTATACACGGCAACGTCGTAGATGCCCCGCAGAGATAGCTGCTCCGCCGCAGCAGATACATTGGTGACTTTCAAAGTCGTATCCATGGCCAGCGATTTTACTACAAGATCCTGACCATCCGTCTCCATCACAGCTTCCGTAGGAACTGTCACCGTTACGGTCTCCGTGCTTGTGTTGATGACGACCAGTCTATACGAATCCTGAATCATGCGGATGGAGTTCGTACTGTTGTCGTACGAGCTTCGCAGCTTACCCTCCGCGTCATAGGTACGATAGCTGTAGGTACCGCTAAGTTTTGCGCTGAATCCGGCAGGCGAAACATTCACTATGGAATAGCTTTCTCCTGGATTCAGTGTCTTAACAGTCACAGGCTTGATTGCCGAATTTTTAATGGTAAAACCGTCAAACGGTCCCCGCACCGTTAAGCTCGAGCCGTCGGCCGGAGTGACGACAATTCTGTTATTCCGGGGAATACTGGCGGCTGCAGCCGTATCGGAAGCGGCAAACCCGTTTACTCCCCCGTCATTTTTATATTGCGCGTAGTCGTATATGCCGCTCAGTTTAAGAGGCTCATACGGCTCATTCGTTTTGTGTGCAAATTCCAGAATATCTCCAGTGGAGAGAGTACGTTCAAACGTAACCGGATTCTCTCTTCTCTGGAACGTGAAGTCCTCAAACGCAGCATACATCACAATATTGGCGGCATCGACGTTTTGCACGGCCACTTTAACGCCCGGCGCATAAGAGTGGACCGATGCATTGGTAGCCTTCGTGTCGTACAAATCAAGCATGCCGGATGAATCGTACCTTGCCAGATCGTAGGTTCCTGTCGATTTCAACCTGGCGTCCGTCGTCCCGGTGTTGACAGCTTCCATGCTTTGCCCTGGAGACAGCTCAATCTTGGACAAGGCCGGATTGGCTCTGAATGTCACGGTAAACGCATCGTAGGAGCCTTCAATCGTCACCGGGCTGTTCCCGGAGGCGGAGACTGCGATTTTCTCCCCTCTGGATACAGACAGAATCCGATCTTCATTCGCATAATACAGGTTCTGCAGCTTGCCGTCGCTGCTGCGAATGACGTTGTCATACACACCGTCAAAATACAAACTAAACGCTTTGGTGGCATGCTTGTTCACAATATCCAGATGCTTGCCGGCATCCAGACTCGTCCGGAAAGTAACCGGATTGGCCCGTCCCGTAACCGAGAACACATCAAATGCCCCGTAAGCCGTAATAGGCTCTGCTTCAGCATTCATTACAGCCAGCCGTTCCCCTGGACTGACTGATCTTGACAGAGACTGATTGCGGAAATAGGTGGTCAGAACGCCGTCCGTAAACATGGCATAATCATAATCGCCCGTAAAGTAGACATTTCCGTTCCCCGGTCCGGTGTACACCGTCTCCATGCTCTCCCTTGGCTGCAAAACACGCTCGAATAGGGCCGGTTTGGTTCTATCGCTTATTTTGATAGCATCGTATGGCCCTTCTATGATCATGGACGAGGAAGAAACATTCGTCATAGCCAGCCGTTCTGCTGCACTGATCAGCTTCAGCCCGGAATCGGTACCCCGGCCGACACCATCTGCGTCTCCTTCCGCATCGTATAACGCAAAGTCATATGTCCCTTCCGGATAGATATAGAAGGATCTGGCCGTTACATTTTTGAAGTCCACACTGCTGCCGGCCGTCAATGTCCTGCTGAAGGTTACCGGGTTGCTGCGTTCCTTCATTTCAAATATTTCATAAGCTCCATAAACTTCAATTGCTTCGATATCGGTGTTCATGAATGCCGTCTTCTGTCCAGCCGATATGGATTTGTACCCGGTCAACCGGTCACGGTTGTACAGATATGGGCTTCCGTCTTCCGCGTAATCCATCAGGTCATGAATGCCGGTAATCCGAACCTGTTCGGAAAGAGCGGATTTATTCACAAACTCCACACTGCCGCCCATCAAAAGTGTTTTTACAGCAAGCGCCGGTGTTGAACTTGTCTGAGCGGTCGTCACATCATAAGGCGAGAGAATGACCAGCAGCGTATTCCCTGTATTGGTTACCGTTGCGCGCTCATTGGCCAACAGTGCCAGATCGCCGGTCTCTTTCCGCCCGATAGAACGCGGAATATTATCCGTGTTATAGCTGGCATAGTCGTAGGTTCCATCTAAATAGACATCAAAACGGTATGGGCTTGAGCTTTTCAGCTTCACACTCTGACCCGTTCCAAGATAACCTTTATACAGAGCAGGCTCTGTACGGGACAAAATATTAAACGCATCGTAAGCGCCCGTTACTTCCATGTCGGAAAGCCCGCTGTTGGTCACAACCATCCATTCTGAATCTGCAACAGAATGACGTTCTCCCACAACAGGATTGCCGTAGTCGCGGACTCTTTTATTTTCATCGTACGTCGCGTAGTGATGCTGTCCGTCCACATTTACGTTAAAGGCGTAAGCTGCCTTGTTATCCAGCTTGAGAGACTGGCCGGGGGATAACACCCGGTGGAAAGTAACCTCTGCAGCTCTATCCATAAACCTGAATATCTCATACGGAGCGTAAATCTCTCTGGTCTCTGTTCCGATATTCGTAAATGCCGCACGTTCCCCTGCCCGCAGATTAAGAAGATCGATGAGTGAATTCTCATAGTGGGCAGAAATACCTGTGGCATTATAGAGAGCGTAATCGTATCTGCCTTCCATCTCCAAGTAAGCATTACTGCTGCTGGTATTCAGTGCTTCCATGCTTTTTCCTGGAGAAAGAGAGGACACGGACAGCGCAGGGTTGATGCTCCTTTCGATTTTAAAGGCTCCTTTTGCCAATGTAACTGTAACCGGAGAAAGATTTCGGTTGGTGACGACTACATAATCATTCGCAATGATACTGTTATAGGAATAATCTCCTGTCCAGTCATGCCCGAAATCAAGCACTTTTCCCGTTGAATCATATTCTGCAAAATCGTATGTACCATCATAAGACAGCCCCAAGGTTTTGCTTTGAATATTGGTAAATTTGTAGCTCTCGCCGTATTGGATTTTTTGTTCGACATAGGCTGGGTTATTTTCGTTTGTCACGCTAAATGCATCGTAAGGACCGATCACAACAAGGGGATCACTCCCGCGGTTCGTGACAACCAGCCGTTTTCCCGTGCCGATTAAATCATATGAGCTTTTGGCGCTCGTGGAGGATGAATCGACCGTTCCATCCGCTTTATATACTACATATTCATAGGATAATGTTCCTTCGCTTTGGTAGTACACATTAAAGGCTTTACTTGCTATGTTCTCTGCTTCAAGCGATTCGCCCGTTTTCAGTGTTTCCCGAAACGAAGCGGGAGTCGAATCCGTGAACGTAAATGTCTCGCTGGCTCCGATCAGCTGAAACGTTTGCTGATCTCTGTTGGTGATTACGGTTCCCCCGTTGGCGGAAACCGCGATAGACCCGCCTTTATCGTTGCGCGCAAAGGTGGTGAGCACCCCTTCATCATCGTACTTGGCGTAATCGTTCAGCCCGCCGAATGTTACACTTTCGGAAGCACTGCTGGAATTGCGAACCAGCACACTGGCACCTGGGGCAACATTTCTTTTTTGCATAGCCGGTGTTGAGCTGGCTGTAAAATTAACTGGCCTTGTCTTGGATGTGATCGTTACTTCGGATGAGGAAGTGTTGGTAAATACGGCCCTTTGCCCTGAATACAAAGTTACACTGTAGCTTCTCGTGTACTGCCCGCTTGCGGACAGCTTGCCATCATCCGTGTACTTGACATAATCAAAAGAATCACCCTTCACCGTGAAAGCGGTTGTGCTGCTGGAAGCCAGGGTTACTGAAACGCTCTGGCCGCTGTACAGCGTATAAGAGTTCGCTTCCGCCGCAAATACCGGGTAATTCTTTAGTCCAATCATTACAAAAATGGAAACAAGGATCAGCGAAACCAAGCGCATGCTTGTACGTAACATATCTGCTCCCCTTCCTTATTCATCATTACGCTTAGGCTGAAAGGAGACATTGGCAAAACCGGCTTCGCCAGACCCGCTCTTCTGCAAAATCGTAATTTGTAAATGAACTCTTGCTTTTACTGCATTTTGGGGAGAAACCGTTTCAGAATAGAAGCTCTCCCAGCCGCTTGCCTGCGGCAGAATCAACGCATTATGATGCGTGATAAATTTCCCCTTGGCATCGTAATAATTAACGACCACCTTTACCACCGACTGTTCGATGAGGGGGGCTTTAGTCAAACCCTTAACAATATATGTCTGCCCTCCTGAGATATCCAGATCACGGTAAATGTTGACACCGCCGGTCTGATTCGCCCGGGCGCTGATATTTTGCACGGTCATGGTTCCCTGATCAACATATGTATCTCCTGTAACAGAATACTCATCCTGACCAACGGAGCTGTACACGTCCTTGGTTACTGCAGATTGCGGCTGATCCTGGTAAACAGCTTCAGTAACTACAGTAAACTCTGCCTCAACCCCGCTGGTGGCATAGGGAACCCATCCAGGAGCAATGTCCGTTGTTACGGGAAAAGAGGAAGCGTCCATTGGTGAATGAGCAGCACTTAACAGGTTTCCGCCCGCATCGTAGGTGTAGGTGGTTCTGCCGTTTTCAGACTCAACAGCTGTAAGGCGGTTCAGTTCGTCATATTCGTACTGCTTGGCTGACACCCCATGGCTGAATCCCGCGGAAGCTCCAATGAATAACCCCGCAGCAACAAGTAACCTGATCATCTTTTTCAAATAACTCTGTCTCCCTTCGAAAAATTAAAACTTTCTTTTTAAGAATGTTTCTGGTGAATCTAATCTCCAACCCCCTTTATTAGTAATAAAAACCATGTAAAACAAAGGCGTATTTCCCATGGTAAATAAATCCTTATACCTAGTCAATAGATTTTACAAACTTATATAGCCTGGTTGAATTTATTTTACGTTCCGGATTTCTAACCATTGCCTCAGGCTCAATGGCCTATATCGAACAAAAAATAACCCCCAGATAAATGGGGGTTATCAAGCAATTCTTATAGAATCGGCGACAACAGCCGTGAGATCGATTCCTTAATCTTTATCCAATTCGGCCGCTTCAAATATTCATCATAAGTAAGCTGATGGGATACGGCGATGTCCTTGTCGAAAATGCGGGCCATATGCTCAGCAATCCCTTCGTCATACAAGAAAGCGTTCACCTCAAAGTTCAGCCTGAAGCTGCGCACATCGATGTTGGCCGTGCCGACCGAGGCGATTTCCTCGTCCACCACAATCGTTTTCGCATGAATGAACCCATTATTATAAATATACACACGGGCGCCGACCTTCAGCATCTCACCGATATGCGACAGAGTCGCCCAATAGACGAACATATGATCCGGCTTGTCCGGAATCATGATGCTGACCTCCACCCCGGATAGAATGGCAATCCGCAGCGCATCCTGCAAACTGGCGTCGGGGATAAAGTAAGGCGTCTGAATCAGGATGGACTTTTTGGCTGACGAGATCATTTTGATAAGGCCGTACTTAATCTGCTCCGACTCCGAATCCGGGCCGCTGGTTACGATCTGCATGCCTACGCAGCCATCAGACACCACCTCCGGAAACAGGTCCAGCTCATAGCTGATATCATGGTTACGGGACGCCTGATTCCAGTCCAAAATGAACCGGGTCTGCAGCGCATACACCGCCTGGCCCTGAATCCTTAAGTGCGTATCCCGCCAATAGCCGAATTTAGGGTTCATCCCCAGGTATTCGTCTCCGACATTAAAACCGCCAATATAGCCGATTTTGCCGTCAATAATGACGATTTTGCGATGGTTGCGGTAATTCAGCCGCAAATTGATCAGATGAAGCTTGGACGGGAAAAATACCTCCACTTCACCACCTGCCTCGCGGAAGCTGCGGAAAAAGCCTTTCGTCAACGAACGTGAGCCCAATTCATCATACAGCACCCGCACTTTAACGCCCTGCCTCGCTTTTTCCGTCAAAGCCTTGAGCAGCCGCTTGCCAAGCGTATCCCTTCTGATGATGTAATACTGTATATGAATAAAATCCTGCGCATTCTCAATATCCTCGAACAGCTGGCCGAACTTGTCCCTTCCGTCCGTAAACAGAAGCACTGAATTATCCTCCGTATACACTGCCCGATTATTGACAAGATGCATGTGGATCAGCTCTTTGTACTCCAAAGTGGCCGGATTGCGGAAATGAAAATCGTCCGAGCTGAGACTGTCCAGCTGCCTGTGCAGCACTTTGTCTGTCCCCAGCTTGTTCAGATCCGCCCATTGAAACAGATGCCTGCGGGTCAGATTCTGTGCGAACAGCAGATACAGCACAAAACCAAGCACCGGAATAAAGCTGAGCACCAGCAGCCAGGCCCAGGTCGTGCCTGCATCCCTTCGTTCCTGAAACACAATGAACAGTGAAAAAATGATATTCAATACAATAACAAGGCCAAGCAAAATGGAAGTAATGTGCATGCTGCCTCCTGTTAACCCCTTTTTCTATTCTCTACGCATCGTTAACCGCCTGTGTTCCGGTCATCCGCTGCATTCCGATAATCATTGTATCATGATTTCCATAGATTTCTATTCAAAACTTAAGTATTTTACCTTAATGGCCGGAGATGTTCAACACGGTGATGTCAAAATTTCAAAAAAATATATATTTACCTTCCTGCCGTTATTTGATATTATAATCGCAATAATTCAACTGCGATGAAGAGATGAGTAAATAAATGAATTCTTTTGCAGAGAGCTCCGTCCGCTGAAAAGGAGTAAAGAATCGTTTATTGAAAAAAGACTCTGAGCAATACGCCGGAACCTTCATATATTATTAAGGGGATGGTGTGTCAGGAGCTCCTGTTACAGAGCTAGAGTATTAGCATGCATGTGCAATGCAGTACTCGAAGAGGCTGATATGGCGACATATCGGCGAATTTGGGGTGGTACCGCGAGTATACATATCTCGTCCCTAAGACGAACATTCCGTCTTGGGGGTGAGATTTTTTTATTTGTATTAGAGGAACGCACTGTAAGGATATACCACAGTTTAAACGGAAAGGATCTGAACATCGAATGACTGAAAAATTGAAAGTTGGTATTGTCGGAGGAACGGGTATGGTGGGCCAGCGGTTTGTTCAGCTGCTCGATCAGCATCCATGGTTTCAGGTTACAGCCATCGCAGCAAGCGCAAATTCTGCGGGGAAAACATATGAAGAATCCGTTCAGGGCAGATGGAAGGTTCCAGGCTCCATTCCTGAGGAAGTGAAAAACATCGTCGTGCAGGACGCCTCTAAAGTGGAGGAAGTTGCCGGCCAGGTTGATTTTGTATTTTGCGCGGTAGACATGAAGAAGGATGAAATCATGGCGCTGGAAGAGGCCTATGCCAAAACAGGCACGCCTGTCATCTCCAATAACTCCGCTCACCGCTGGACACCTGATGTGCCAATGGTCATTCCGGAAATCAATCCGGGGCATATTGAAGTGATCGCCGCCCAGAGAAAACGGCTCGGAACCTCCACAGGTTTCATTGCCGTGAAGCCGAACTGCTCCATTCAAAGCTATGTGCCGGCATTGCACGCCCTGCTGGATTTCAAGCCGACCAAAGTGGTGGCCTCTACTTACCAGGCCATTTCCGGGGCAGGCAAAAACTTTAACGACTGGCCGGAAATGCTGGACAATGTCATCCCTTACATCGGCGGCGAGGAAGAGAAGAGCGAGCAGGAGCCGCTGCGCATCTGGGGCAGCGTTGCCAATGGCGAAATCGTGAAAGCCGAAGCGCCGTTGATTACGACCCAGTGCATCCGCGTGCCGGTGACGGATGGGCATTTGGCGACGGTATTTGTATCGTTCGAAAAGAAACCATCGAAGGCTGAAATTTTGGAACGGTGGCAGCAATTTAAAGGACGGCCGCAGGAGCTCGGGCTGCCAAGTGCTCCGCAGCAGTTCATTACGTATTTTGAGGAAGAAAACAGACCGCAAACGAAGCTGGACCGTGACATCGAGCGCGGCATGGGCGTTTCTACGGGCAGATTGCGCGAGGACACGATCTACGATTACAAATTCGTGGGACTGTCTCACAACACCCTGCGCGGGGCCGCAGGTGGCGGCGTACTGATCGCCGAGCTGCTGAAAGCGGAAGGATACATTCAGGCGAAATAACTTCATTTGAAATAACCTGTATATATTTAATGAAAAAACATAAACAGCAAGCACCCCGATATTGTTCAGGAGCTTGCTGTTTTTTTACTGTGGCAGCAAAGATATTAGTGGGCTCCGGCCTGCACCTGCCCAGTCGCCCCTGTCGGCTTGGGGGCAAGTTCCTTTTGCAAAGCGACACGCAGGAGCGTAATCCCCCAGGTGGCGATACAAATCAGCAGCAGATGAATGGCAAACACGGAGACCGGGGAGCCGCTGTAAATCAGGCGCATAAACCCCTGAATACCGTTCGGTGCCGGCAGGAAGCTGCCGATATGGCGATAGAACGGAGTAAGCATGTCCGCAGGAATAATGTTGCCTGCCGTCATCAGCTGCAGGGGAACCATGGCTACATTAAAGAGCGGGCCCGCATTGCCGAACAGGGCAAACGCCATCTGCGTGAAACAAGCGCAAGCGAGGAATACGAGCACATGGTAAATATAGAGCTGTCCATAGGGGCTGGACGCATCCGTGAACAGCAGCGCCACACCGTCAACAATGAGCGGAACGATGACGGAAATACACAGCAGCAGAAACTGTCTGCTCCAGAAAATCTGCCACTTCGGATGGCTTCTTTTCATCATCATCGAAGAGATATTAAACTGGATATTCGCTGTCATCATTGCAATATACGTAATAAAACCGAGAATCATCGGCAGCATGGATGTCGCAAAATCGCCGATCTGATTCGTCTGCACCAGCTTGACTTGCACCGGACTGCTCAGGAACTCCTCCAGCGTTTTATCGACAGCGCTGTTCAGCTCTGCCGAGATGCCCTGACCGACTTCCGTGCTGATTTGCACAGCCGCCTGTTCAGCGATCGTTTTGGCAATATCCGCATTTCCCTGGTTCACGTAAAACGTCAGATCAGCGCTATGGCTACTGTGAATCGTCTCGTTAAACCCCTCCGGAATCACGATCACCATGACATAACGGCCTTCATTCATAAGCGACTGGGCTTCCTCCGACGAATTCAGGACATCCACATGAAATGGGGCGTTCTGCTCAATATGCTCCTGAACCGTCAGGCCCTGCTCCCCGTCCTCGTTGACCAAAGCTGCGTTCAACTGATCGATTCGTTCCGTTGCTCCCTGATAACCTGTCATCCAGATCAATACAAACAGCAGCGGAACGACACAGGCGAACACCAGTCCAACTTTGGTCTGTGTAAATTTGAGATAGTTTTTGAAGCTTTGCATCGTATGGTTTTCTCTCCCAATCCTTAAAATGTTTTTAGATGCACGGTCAATAGATGCACGTGCATGTATTTCGCGAAAAAAATTTATTTTACCTGCTCGTATATTCTGTTGAATACCTTGTAGAAAACGGCCAGTTCCTCCTGTGTGATTCCTGCGGTGATCTCTTTTTGATAGCCGATCATAAGGGGAAACAACTCATCATGAAGCTGCCTGCCTTTGTCGGTCAAATATAACTGCACCGCCCTTCGGTCCTCCGGATCCACCGTTCTTGTAACCAATTCCTTCCTCATTAATTTATCCACTATCTTACCAACTGTCGTCTGGTCCCTTACCAGGATTTCCGCCAGTTTTTTTTGCGAAATGCTATCTGCCTTGCTAAGCTCGTTGAGGATGGCATACTGCTCGGGGGTAACGTCATATTCAGCAATTAAACGGGTTGCCCGTTTTCTGAAAGACAGATAGGTGCGTGACAAAAACTTGCCCAATGGGTATTCTTCCAGTTTTTCCGGCATTTTTGGCATCTCCTTTCTAAAAATACTAGCATGGCCCATTAATTTTTCATGAGAGTTATTTTATTGGATTGTATCGTTCCCTGTCAAACTTTTTAATAAGAAAAACGTCTATCGATATACATTCAAAGAAGCCAGACCGCGTTTAGCGGAAGTTTTTCTTGCGATGATAGAATTGTTCAGCTCCGCTGAAAACTTATACATTCTAGCATCTAAAAAAACCAGGTTACTGGTGCTCAGTAACCCGGCTTTGACACCGTCTACAGCTTATATTTCCGGATAAAATAAGTCGGCGTACAGCTCCAGGCATGACAGTAGCTGTTGATCAGATAGCTGCCATATGGCGAAAACTTCTTGTTGTGCAGGTCATACAGCTCCCAAAACGTATCCGCTCCGTCCCGGACCATCCCGCCCCAGTATTGCTTCATTTCCAAGATGGCTCTATCCCGCTCCCCAACCTGAATAAGCGCCTCTATAAGGTGATGCATCATGTAAGGAGTCATCAGGGGAATTCCAGGCTGCTCAGCCAGCAGCCTCAGCAGCAGTTCCCTGCTCTTCTCCTTATCCAGCACCCCGGCCAGCACCATCCATACCTGGGTTGCCCAGGATACCTGCCGCCCCTTGCCGCTAACGAAATACTGTTCCACTTCACTCCATAAATGCTGGATCGCTGCTGCCTGAACCTCGTCAATTTGGCGGCGCAGAACATCCCGGCTGTCATCCTGAAGCAGCTCTGCCAGATGGAGCGCCTGCTTCATGGCATAGATCAGCACTGCCTGTGAAGGGGCCTGTTTGTTCAGCTCGGGATGCCAATCGATGAAGGAATACCAGATCTCACTGTCCTGGACAATGAGCCGTTCATCCAGCTGCTCCAATCCGATTTCAATTTGGCGCAGTGCGGTCGGCCATAACTCTTCCAGCGTCTCCTGATCCTTTGTAACCAGGTAGTAATCATGCAGCGTCGAGACGAACAGCAGTGAATAATCAAATAGAAAGGTATCATCCGGGATGACCTCAGGTTTGATAAACAGGTTGGCTGCCACCTGACCCTTATCATTCGGGAAAGCGGCGAACAAGTAAAGACATCGTTTAACAAGTTCATTGTTCTGGAAGGTGTCATAATTAGCGATGGCCTGCAGCCTCAGATCTCCCAGCCAGAGGCGGCGGTCCCGTTTGGGCCCGTCTTCGAACACCTCCTGCATGCAATCTTCCAGCGTCTTGATGCTGACACGGTCAATCGCCTGTAGCTCCGGATCGCTGTGATGGAGCTCCCGAACTCTATTGCGGTCACCCGAGGTAACGGTTGTGCAGCAGATATCCTCAAAGCTGACTTTATATTTCGGCGATGTGTCCACTACTTCCAGCTTCAGGTAGCGGAAGCTATATCGCCGGTCGAGCTTGAGAACTCCAGGAAGCACATCCACATGCACATACTCCTCCTGCAGCCAGGAACGGCTCAGCCAGCCATCATATTCGAAGAAAGGCACGGCCATTTCCACTGGCATTTCCCCGAAAGTCAATTTGAGATACAACGGCGCGTCCGGCGGACTGCCAACCGGTTTGATCTTGATGGACAACGATCCGACCTGGTGGTCGCCAAAATCGACAATGACCTGATCCCCTTTGCCTAAAACACGGGCAGGCAAATGCTCTGCAACTGCAGCTTCTTCCTGTTCCACCCGCCAGCCGTGAATCACCTGCTCATCCGGCACCACCCGTACAATCCGTTCTGGCCTTTGCTCCCGTTGAAGCAGCGTTGGCTTCAGGGTCTCCGCTTTGGCGGCAAAGGACTCATTTTTCTTGATGATCGAATTGTCGATCTTTTGCAGCATCTCACTCATATCCGTTCCTCCTTCGTTGACATGTGAACCCCCGACGGCCCCGCGGCTGGCTCTTCAAGCGGCCATTCTCTCGCATATTTTTGGGCGACTTCATCCAGCTCGGCACGGATTTGACCGAACTTTTTGTCCAGATTATAAAACGCCATGATGATCATGGAGACAACAATCGTAAATGCCGGGATGATGATGTAGTTCAACTGAATGGCGAACAAAGCGTTTGTGGCCTGAGGCTGATTCGGCACATACCCTCCCCACGTCAGCAGCCAGCCTGATATGGCCCCGGCAAGGGCCATCGCCACTTTGCCGATGAACCCGTTGAGTGCGGAAATCAGGCCGGCTGCGCTGATACCTGTTTTCCATTCCCCGTAATCCACCGGGTCCGCCTGCATGGAGAAGTAAATGCTTTGGCGAAGCCCGCCGCCGACCGCAGCAATCACTATCCCTGTCATCAGCAGCGGAATGTGCACGCCGGCCATCCACATGACCAAAATACCGGCAAGGTTGATGGCGCTGCCAATCATGAACAGCGTTCTTTTATACATGAACCTTGCGATAAAAGGAGTGGCGAACACTCCGGCCAGCGGAACGAACGAGGTCAAGCCCGCTGCCAGCGCGCCCAGGCTGGTGTCCCCCACGTAATAAGTGAAGTAATAAATAAGCGCTCCGGACTGAAAGAAGACACCGCCAAACATGAACACGATATTCAGGCCGAAAATATGCCAGGGGCGATTTTGCTTCAGACTGCCAAAGGATTGCTTGACTGAAATTTTGCGCTGCCGGATTTTCACCTTTTCTTCAACATTTTTGAATGTAACAAAGAACATCATCGTACCGACAATGGCGAAAATCAGAATCGTCAGGAAGTAACCCCTGCTGCCTGAGCCTCCGCCAAAGACCTGCACCAAGGGCAATGTTAATACACTGACCACCGTGGCCCCTATACAGGAGAAGATAATGCGAAAGGTGGCAAGCACCGTACGTTCCTGAGCGTCGCTGGTCAGGCTGGGCAGAATGGAAGCCAGCGGAATATTGACCATCGTGTAAGCGATAGACAACCCCATATAGGTAATATAGGCGTATACGAGCTGCCCGGCCGGCCCCACATCCGGGACGTAGAAAGTAAGGATGGAGAGCAAACCGAAAGGAATGGCACCGATCAGAAAATATGGCCTGGACTTGCCCCACCGGGTTTTGGTCTTATCGATAATAACTCCCATCAGGGCATCCGCCACACCGTCCACAATGCGGGTAACGAGAAACAGGATACTCACTTGTGCTGCTGCCAGACCGACAACATCGGTATAAAAAATCATCAGGTACAACGTGATCATTTGCCAGATTAGATTGCAGGCGAAATCCGCCGCCCCATAACCGAAGCGTTGTCTCCATTTGAATGAAACCGCATTCATTTTGTCACCTCAGCTCCCACAAAATAACGATAACGTGCGCACGATGATCTGTTTTTCTGTGTGTTTATGTTTGTTAGTTTCTGTATCACCATTAAAGCGCTTTATTTGTAAGGCGGCAATGATCGGATTACGGGCAAACTTGCCCTTTTTACATATAGTTCGTTCACGTAGTGTTTCAGAGCATACAAAAAGAGCGCCCAGACCGGTCAATGGACCTTTTGGACACCCCTTACGGTTGTTCTCGTTTGCGATATTGTCCTGGCGTTACGCCGTAGTGCTCTTTAAATTTCCGATTGAAGAAGCTGATTCCCTCATAACCAACCTCCGCAGCCACCTCGTGGATTTGTTTGTCCGTGAGCCGGAGCTGCTCGCCCGCCCGGATCATCCGCTGCGACTGCACCCATTCCAAAAACGTTCTGCCCGTCCGCTCTTTGATCATGTTCCCCAAATAATTGGGATTAAAATTAAAGCGCTGCGCCAGTTCCGTCAAAGTACAATCGTTATAATGGGCTTCGATATATTCCAAAATATCAACTATGCTCCCTCTACGGGTTTGATGTTCCAGCTCAAAATTTTTATCGTGCTGATACACCCGCATCAATTCCGTGAACACAAGTGGGATATAGTGCTTCAGCATATCCTGCGAGTACTCCCGGGGGTCCATAAATTCACAGATCATATTTTTAATCAGATACTGCAGATTTTCATTATCCTCGGAATGAAACAGGATATACCGGTCATGCCGCCTGTTCTCCACCACCGCATTCGCCAGAAAATCATACACAAGACCGTGCTGATGGAGACGGCTGAAGAAAAGCTGCGAAACGGTCTCATGCTTCATGATGATGTTGATAATGATATCATTTTCCTCAAGTGGCGCAATGCTGTGCGGTACGTCTACATCCAGAAGGCAGCACTGGCCCTGGGCGAGCTTCACTTCCCGGCCATTGATCACCTGACGGCATTCGCCGGAATACACGTAATTGATTTCGATGAAATCATGATTATGAAGCGGCATATTGGCAAAGCGATGGTGCTTGCTGATGAATACCGGATTTTTTTTGAAAAAGAACTCGCCCTTCATGCGGAACACGTTGGTGCCAGGCTGGGGCAGCATCTCCACACCCAGATCGTTAATATTTCGCCGTGTAACCACCTGAATTTTCTCTATTTCATCGAACTGGCGTAAATGCCTGTCCAACTGTTTGTGGTTCATGATTGGTCCTTCCCTCCAGAGTCCTGGCATTCAGGGAATATCGGTATGATCGATGTTGCGGAAAGAGAGGTAGGCCATTAATATGCCAAAAACGGCTAATGTCAGCGGTATCGCAATAATCGAGCTGAGGCTGAACCCCATATTATTGGACGAGACTACCGAAATAATAACAATGGACGATACGACCGTCGCCGCCTCCGATTTCCAGCGAATCCCGACAGCCAGCGGCAGCAAGCTCATGCCGGCAGCAGCCAAAGCCTGAATCATCGACTTCAAGTAGTGCTGATACAACATTTCCGGCGTCATCACCACAGGGATATCCCCGAGCGTACGGTTAACAAGCAATAGCAGCGAGCTGATCAGCAGGTTGGAAATGACAATGTTTATAAATGTCCATACGGCCACAATAATCAGCTTTGCAAAAATGATTTTTTTACGGCTGACCGGGTAAGTAAACAACAGCTCCATCGTCCTGTCCTTATACTCCCGGATAATCAGCCTGGACAGGAGAACGGATGCGTAAATCACAAAGGTGATACGGGTCAGAGTATCGATCACGGTCAGCATCTCCGCATCATTAGGGAAGACCTCTTCAAGAGTATCATCCACAAACAAGACGAGCAGCATCAAACCTGCAATGATGGCATAAGCGGTAATCGCTCCCCATAGATAGCTGCCTTTCCGCCCTTTCATCAACTCAAGCTTAATGAGATGCAGCATGCTCTTCACCTCCACGGACAGCTTCCAAAAAATACTCTTCCAATGACCGACTGCGGCGGTTAATCGCTTCAATCGGCACTTCGCGGGTGATCAGCTGCCTGGACAGCTCGCTCTGGGAAAGTTTCATATCATAGATCTTCAACTGTCTGTCTCCCGACACTTTAAAGTTGCGGATATTCAAATCATGCTCCAGCACGTAGGCTGCCCGGTTGACATTAAGCGTAATAATCTCTACATACTCTGTCTGCGTGCTGCGAATCCGATCCATGGACACTTCCTCGATCAGCCTGCCGTTGTTGATCACACCAATCGTATCCGCAATTTGCTCGATCTCCCCCAGGATATGACTGGATATGAGCATGGTAATTCTGTACTCATCACAGAGCCGCTTAAACAAGCTTCTCATTTCCAGAATTCCATTCGGGTCCAGTCCATTGATCGGCTCATCCAGAATGAGCAGCTCCGGCTTGGTTGACACCGCACGTGCGATACCCAAACGCTGCTTCATGCCCAGCGAATATTGGTTTACCGGCTTGTGACGCGCGTTGCCTAATTGCACCAGTTCCAACGCCTCTTGTACCATTTTCGGGTTATGCATGCCCATATATTCGCAGTGCAGCTCCAGATTGCGCTGCCCCGTCAGGTTTCCGTAAAAGACCGGAGTCTCAATAATATGGCCGATGCGTTTAAACGGTTCCGTAGCTCCGACCGTCAGCCGTTCCCCAAACAGCTCAATCTCGCCGTCTGTCGGTTTAATCAAATTCAGTAACAAACGCATCACCGTTGTTTTACCGGCACCATTCGAGCCGAGAAATCCATAGATCTCCCGTTCCTTTACCGTCATGTTCACACCTGAAATGACGGTGCTGCCGCCAAATTGCTTTGTTAAATTACGTGTTCTGATCATGCTACTCATTCGCCTCATTCCTCATTTTGTCCTTGAGATGATCATACTGCGGCAAATGTTCTTTTTTATTAACCGATCCTTACAAAACTCTTACTTTATTCAGAAGCAGCCCGTAGCCTCACTGTAAAAACAGTTTGTATTCCCGGACGGCTCTTCAGCTCGATGCTGCCTCCCATCCGTTCCGCCAGACGTTTGGTAATCGTCAAACCCAGACCGCTGCCCTGCACTTCACGGTTGCGGGAGTCATCCAGCGTATACAATCGCTCAAAGACACGGCTCTGCTCCGTTTCCTGTATGCCCTTGCCCCGGTCCGCAACCTCAAACAGGATAAATCCCCCTTCTGTCCGCAGCGTCAGCCCCAGGTATTTACCGTCCGCTCCATAGCGGATTGCGTTCGAGATCAGATTGTCCAGAATCCGTTGCAGCGCTTCACCATTGGCATAGATCCAAACCGGCTTGTCCGGGATATCAATGGCTACCTCAAAGCCGCGATACGCCAGGATATCATAATAGGATAATATGCTTTGACGGCAAAGATCCGCTGCATCAAACCGCTCACAGGCAAGAGGATAATCACCCGATTCCAGCTTGGCCAAATCAAAAAATTTATTCATCAGCTCCAGAACATCCAGCGACTTTTGATGAATTTTACCCAGCAGCCGCTCCCGCTCCTCTGCGGGCATTTCGCTGTTCCTGGAGAGCGCCTCGGCATATCCAAGCACTACGGTCAGCGGAGTTTTCAAATCATGTGAAATATTGGACAGCATTTTACGCATGGCCTGCTCGGTTCTGACATAATCATCGGCCGACCTTCGCGCATAATCCAGGAGCTCATTTATGCCTTGCAGCACGCTCCGCAGCTCTGGAGTGCCGGTTACGACCTGAATATGCCCACGATCCTGTTCATGAACAAGCTGCTCCAGCCGCCTTGCGACATAGGCCAGCTCCCTACGGTGAGCACGGTTCTTCAAATGAGCCAGCAACAGCAGGATCAGCAATGAAAAAATGAGAATCAGCAGCACCCAGATCACGTTACATCTCTCCCAGCCTGTAGCCGATTCCCCATAAGGTGCAAATGATTTTCGGATTGGACGGGTCATCCTCGATCTTCTCACGCAGCCGCCGCATATGGACATTGATGACATTTTCGTCGCCGTAATACTCCTCGCCCCACACGGAATTGTAAATCTGGGCTTTCGTATACACCCGCTTCGGGTACTGAACGAACAGCTTGAGAATTTGAAATTCCTTCGCTGTCAGCTTCAGCGGCTCGCCGGATTTGGTCACTATAAAACTATCCGGGTCCATGCTCAAAGTCCCCACTCTAATGACTCCCTGCCCGGCTGTATTCAGGGCTGAATCCGCATACTCCGTAGCCCGGCGAATAACCGCCTGCACCCGGGCGGATAGTTCAATCAGAGAGAAAGGCTTGGCGATATAGTCATCAGCGCCGAATCTCAGACCAAGCGCCTTATCCACTTCTCCATCCTTAGCGGATAGCATCACAATAGGCACACGGCTCAAGGAACGAAACTTCTGCAGCAAATCAAGCCCGTTTCCTCCCGGCAGCATAATATCAAGCAATATCAAATCGAACCTGCCCGACTCAAACCGCGTTGCCGCTTCCCCGGCATCCTTGGCGGTTTCAACCCGATAGCCTTCTTTCGTCAAAAAATCTACAACCATCTCACTGATCGAGGCATCGTCCTCAACCAGCAGTATCTCGCCAAGCATCCTGTTGGCCTCCTCTGGAGAAACATCTTATTTATTCAAAAAATGATCAAGTCATTTGCTGTTCCAATGGTTCAAGTATACTGAGCCGCCGTAATCAAGGCAATGCAATACACAATTTGGTGATGGATATGTTGTATATAATAATGATAAAATAAAGTCAAAAAAAAGCTATATAAAGGGAGTGTGTGGCAATGCAAATCAAACCCTCCAGTACGATACGTCAGGACTACAACGGCTTTTCGAAATTTTGCCATGAAATAGATGAACCTGTTGTTTTAACCCGTAACGGAGAAGCAGACCTGGTTGTCATGAGTCACGATGCTTATCGACGCATGGAGGCACGAATTAAATTACAATCGAAGCTTCTTGTTGCTGAAAAGCAAATTGCTGATGGCGAGGAGCTATTAGACCATGACGAGGTCATGGCACGAATGCGGAGGAAAATAAATGCCGCAGAAGAAAATTAAAATAAAATACACTCCAGCAGCAGTTGATGATATGGATGAAATTTTTTCATACATCGCCCAGGAAAATCTGGCCTGGGCCGAAGAAATGCTATTGAAGTTAAATAGTAAAATCGGCGGACTTGCGGAATTTCCCCACATGGGTTCAGTTTTGTCTGAGGATGACTTTCCCTTAATTCAACGCGGTTATCGCTTTATCGTTGTCCCTCCATATCTGGTTTTTTACAGAATAATAAATGATACGGTTGTTATTCATCGTATTCTCCACGGTCGGAGAGATTATCTGCGGGACTTGTTTTCATGACACTAAAAAAGGTCGGGAACAGGCTAATTTACTCCTGTTCCCGACCTTTTGGACAAAATCAAAGTCAGAAGAAATAATGATGAATAGCTAATAATTTACTCAAGGAGTGATACAAGTTATGCATATCGAATGGACCAGTCTCATTATTACATTGTTAGTCATTGGTGCTGTACTGGGAATATTCATTTGGGGAATAGTCTCTTTGCTCAAATGGCTCCTTGTAAAACGGAAGTGATTTGTTATGGCTTCTGAACCGTAGCTACAGAGAGAAAAATTGCGTTTGTCGTGCCTCCGCCAACATTGTCAAAAGAATATATAGCTGTAGGAACACCTGTAAGAGTAATCGTATCTCCATCCAGAATACTACCGGTTGAACCAAGGAAGAAACCTATAACGGAGTTACCGTTATCATCAAGGATATGGATTGATGCTAATGTGTAGCCGCTGGAGCTGTCTTCTTCAATTTGAACGACCTCTCCGGTGATTTTAACCATCGTATCCAGATATGGTGTGATGTTCTTGAAGATATGTCGGGTGGTTATGGATTTGTCCGCACTTGCTCTGGCCGCTTTTTTGTCCTCAGCCGATTTTGCAGGGAACCATTGGGCATTTTTTGTAATGTAATCGTATGTAACGCTGTCCATTTCCGCCTGGTTATTAGTGGCCCACGGAACCAGTTGAGACAACAAATCAGCATTGGTGTACTCGGTTTTTTCCGGTGCATCCTCTGCAGTAACAGCTTCGGTTTCAGTATCGGCTTCAGCTTCGGTCTGAACTGCGGTTTCTGTCTGTGTTTCGTCAGCTGTCGCTTCCGTTGTGGTCTCTGCAGCAGTTGTAGTCTGCTGTGTGCTGCCTGCTTCCTGGCTTCCGCATCCCGCAATCACAAAAGCGGAAACCAGCAAAAGAGAAGCTATCTTTGGTAATGTCTTCATGTTTCCCTCCAGTTTCGATGAAATCTGTAAATTTTCGATCCTCTCAAATAGTCTATCAGACCCAGGTAAATTTTTCTACACAATTCACCAAATAGTCCTTAAGATTCACCCGTAAAAATGCAAAAAAAGGTCGGAAACAGGCTAATTTACTCCTGTTCCCGACCTTTTGGACAAATCAAGTGTCGCGGCTAATTTGAGCCGAGACTCCTTTTTCTTTACTCAAGTAGGTATAAGCACGCAGCAGCGGAGAGGACGAAGCAATTCCGAAAAAGCGGAGCGGTCGTCTCTATACCTATACCATCACTTTGCAGATATCATTCGTAAATTCGACAGGGTCCTGAATCGGCAGCCCCTCGATCAGCAGGGCCTGGTTGTACAGCAGGCTGGTGTACAGGCTCAGCTTCTCCTTGTCTTGGCCATAAGCATCCTGCAAGGACTTGAATACATCGTGGTTCACGTTAATCTCCAGCACCTTGTCAGCTTTGATGTTCTGGCTGTCAGGCATCGCCTGCAGAATTTTCTCCATCTCGATGGACAGCTCGCCGTCCGCGGTCAGGCAGACCGGATGGCTTTTGAGACGCTTGGAAGCGCGCACGCCCGTAACTTTGCCGTCCAGCAGCTTTTTCATTTCCTCGAAGAGCTCTTTATGTTCGTTCTCTTCCGCTTCGGACGCCTTGTCTTCATTCTCGGATTCAATGCCCAGATCTCCGCTGGATACGGACTTGAAGGCTTTTTCCTTGTAGGTGCCGATCACCTTGATAGCGAACTCATCAATGTCGTCCGTAAAGTACAGGATTTCATAGCCCTTATCGGCCACAAGCTCGGTTTGCGGCAGCTTTTCAATCCGTTCGACAGATGTGCCTGCGGCATAATAGATATACTTCTGATCCTCAGGCATTCTGGAAATATATTCGTCCAGGGTAACCATCTTCTTCTCTTTGGAAGAGTAGAACATCAGCAGATCCTGCAGCACATCCTTGTTCATGCCATAGTCGTTATAAACGCCGAATTTAAGCTGTCTTCCGAAAGAGGTGTAAAATTTCTCATATTTCTCCCGCTCATCCTTCAGCAGGCTCAGCAGCTGGCTTTTGATTTTGTTCTTGATATTTTTGGCGATCAGGCTCAGCTGGCGGTCATGCTGCAGCATTTCCCTGGAAATGTTAAGCGACAGATCCTCGGAGTCGACCATGCCCTTGACAAAGCTGAAATAGTCCGGCAGCAGGTCCGCGCATTTGTCCATGATCAGAACGCCGTTGGAATACAGCTCCAGTCCTTTTTCGTACTCCTTGGTGTAGTAATCGAACGGCGTTTTCTCCGGAATAAACAAAATGGCATTGTAGACGACCGCGCCGTCCGCACTGATATGGATGTGCTTGATCGGCTTGTCGAAGCCATAGCGCTTCTCGGCATAAAAGTTTTCATAGTCCTCGTCCGTCAGCTCGCTCTTGTTTTTCCGCCAGATCGGAACCATACTGTTGATCGTCTGTTCTTCAACCGCTTCCTCGAACTCGGTCTCGCTGCCTTCAACCGGCTTGCTGACCTTCACGTCCATCTTGATCGGGTAGCGGATGAAGTCGGAATATTTCTTGATGATCGCCTTCAGGCGGTATTCTTCAAGGAATTCGTCGTATTGGTCCTCTTCCGTATTGCCTTTGATTTTTAAAATAATATCCGTACCGACGGTCTCTTTCTCCGCAGGCACAATGGAATAGCCATCGGCTCCTGTGGATTCCCACTTGAAGGCTTCATCACTGCCCAGTGCTTTGGTGATTACGGTCACCTGATCCGCAACCATGAACGCGGAATAGAAACCGACTCCGAACTGGCCGATGATGTTGTGACCGTCCTTCAGCTCATTTTCATTCTTGAAGGCCAAGGAGCCGCTCTTCGCAATGACACCCAGATTGTTCTCCAGCTCTTCCTTGTTCATGCCGATCCCGGTATCGGAAATGGTCAATGTCCGGTTCGTTTTGTCTGCCGTGATTTTGATATAATAATCCTCTTTGTTGAATACCAGATTCTCATCCGTCAGCGCTTTGTAATAGATTTTGTCAATCGCATCGCTGGCGTTGGAAATCAGCTCACGCAGAAAAATTTCGCGCTGCGTATAAATGGAGTTAATCATCATTTCCAGCAGGCGCTTGGACTCGGCTTTAAATTGCTTTTTGGCCATAAAATGGATCCCCTCTCCCAAATCAAAGTGTATGTCGTGAAGAACTGTTATCCGCTTCATTGCAGCCAATTAGCACTCACTAATCATGAGTGCTAATCCTTCTTTTTATATAACATATACTAATTTTGGATGTCAATTGGGGCCGGCAAGAATGCCTCTGCCGCAGTAAAAGCTTAATTCACCTTCAGTCCAATGACGCCTAATACAATAATAGCAATACAAATCCACTGCCGCAGCGAGATCGTCTCATGAAACAAATAATACCCAGCGAGTGAAATCAATAACGTACCCAAGCCGGACCATATCGCATAAGCAAGGCTTAGATTCATTGTACGTACCGCCAGGTTCAACGAAGCGAAGCTGAGGCCGTAAAAGAAAAACATCAGCACAGATGGCAGCAATCTTGTAAAACCGGCTGAATATTTCATAATAATTGTTCCTGTCAGTTCCAAAGCAATCGCCATGGATAAATAAATCCAGCCCACATGTCTTCATTCCTTTTTGCCTGACAAAATATTGTTCGTGACTAACCTTGCTGAAATTCAGGCATCTTGGGGCGCGGAGTGCTCAACTCGTTCAATCCGCAGCTCATCATACGAACGGATCATCACGTCGGCTTCCGCCAGCGGCTCTCCGCCAATGCCAATAGTCAGACGGACACCGGCCAGTCTCCCTGTCTGCATGTCCCCTGCCGTGTCGCCAATCAGCACCGTTCTTGCCGGCTTGACGCCCAGCAGTTCACAGGCTTTGTATACAATTTCGGGCGAAGGCTTGCCGTTGATCACCCGGTCTCTGCCCATAATTGCCTTGAAGCGATCCGCCACGCCAAGCCATTGCAGATGCTTCAACGCTTCCGCCGTCTGATCTGCCGTCACAACGGCCAGCGGCAGGCCCGCTTCCGTGCAGTGGGACAGAAAGGAGAGCAGGCCGGGAAGCGGCACCACCGGCCGTTCCCGCTCCACCTCCTCGTCAGCCGCGGCCCGGATTACCCTTACCCGCTGTATCGCCTGATTCCAGGACATGCCGCGGGTATACAGCTGCCATGCCAGGGCTCCTTCAATCTCCGGTATGGAAGCGATCGACAAGGGACCCTGGAGATCAAAACCAGTTACCTGGGACCTCTCGTCAAGCTCGACACCGAGCAGTAACTTCGATTCAAAGTCCATGCCTTTTCCCAACGTCCGGATAGACTCTGTCATAAGAGAAGTCATGACTCCGGCCCATTTTCCCCACAAGGGCAAAAATTGCAGCAAGGTGCCGTCTTTGTCAAAAAGAATCGCATCGATCTCAATCTCGCGGGTCTTCACCTGCAGTACAGCCGTCACTTCCCCAACTCCTCATTTACAGATCAGCGCGCCGCCGCGGCTGGCTCAAGCTTCCGCTTCAGGTCACCCCATGTGGCAAGCGACGGCACTGGCTCCCCTTTGTACACCGGGTTCGTAAACGCCAGCAGCCTTCCATCGGCATCCCGCACCTCTGCGCGCACCCAGTGCAGACCCTCATCCGGCCAGTTGACTTCATAACTCAGCTGATGGAATGTGTCCGGGCTTTCACAACCACAATCCACCTTGGACTCGGACACGGCTACACCGTCCACAATCCACCGGATGGAAGCACCGGAAGGAGCGCCGCGCAGGCCCAAATGACAGACGACAGCTTCCACTGCCTCCACTTCATGCGGAATGCGTTCCCCCGGTCTGAACAGGCGCTCTCCCGCCGCAACATAGGGATCAAGCTCCGGCCCGCGTGTCACATAGACATGCCCCTGCCTGATGGCATCCATAATGCCCTTCACCGACAGCTCCCCGCTCCAGACGCAGGTTGTCGGATCGCCCACGACCGAGGGAGGACCGCCCGGCTCATAGCTTTCATGCGGCAGGTTATGCGTATCGCTGCCGCCAATGCCCCAGAGGATCACGCCGTGAGCCCACAGGATATCCCACAGCTGCAGCGCCTTTTCCGTTGCGGCCGGATTATCCGGATAAGTCGGATCATTCCAGATTTCAATCGTATCAAAGGCAGCCAGACGAACATCATGCTGCCATTCCCATGGAACCAGCTCCGGATGATTCATGCTGCAAACCGCACCCTGCTCTCTCGCTTCTTCCAGGATGACCGCCATGCCTTCCAGCGTTTCAAACACCGGCTGGCTTCCACTGCCAAACCATTCAATCCATTCGCGGATGCCAAGGATGTTGAAATGCCCCTTGGAGGAAGTCACCTCCACGCCCGGTATCACGAGCAGCTCCGTCTCAGGCCAGCCTGTCGTGAGAAAGTTATGCTCCGTAATCACCATGAAGTCCAGTCCCTGTCCCGCTGCTTGAGCAGTCAGTTCCGCTGGAGTTTGCTTGCCGTCCGTCAGGCGGGTATGCATGTGAAAGTCTCCGCTGTACCAGCGTGGTCCAACTGCAGCCACACGGTCCCACGGATAATTCTGATAAGACATCGCCGTACCGGTGGCTGCGGACACTGCCCACAGATGCTCGCCCACGGGCGGCAGCGTCCCTTCGCTATCGGGAGCACCCGTCCCTATCTGAATGGTCAAGGTGTAGGATGCCGTCACTTCAGGCTTCATCCCGCAGACCTGAACCGTCCACTCTCCCTGCGGAAGCGGCCCCGGAACGGATCCGCAGGTGGAGCGCCCGGGATCAGCGCACAGCACCAGCGTTTGCTCCACACCTTTGGTCAGGTACTGCATTCGCACCCTGCCCTCCGCATCCCTGACCACCATCTGCAGCCAGACATTCTCCGGATGCTCGGCGTGCAGGATCAGCCATTCGGCAGGACTATCCAGCTTAAAGGAATGTACAGCAAGTGAATGCTCTGGCTGAAATCCGGTCGAAGTCATCGTTATCATTCGCCTTATCCTCCCGTCACCTGATCCAATGCGCGCTGTGCGGTTTCCTTGGCTTCCTTCAGCGCCTGCTCGGCAGGCATGTTGGAGATTTGCACTTTGTCAGCCGCTACTTTGAGCGCATCCATAATTTTGCCGCCTGTCGGATCGATGAAAGGCTCCGAAGCATGCTGCGCCTGCAGCAGAGGCTGTCTGCTGTGTGGATTTTGCTCGCTGTACTCCTTGAATTCCGGTACTTCCAATGCGGATTGGCGTACGGCGATATAACCGGTATTCATGGACCATTTCGCGGTATTTTCCGCCTTGGTGAAGAAGGTCAGCCATTTATATGCCGCTTTCTGCTCCTCAGGCGATGCTTTGGCCAGGATGCCTGCCTGCAGGGCCGATGCGACCGGCGCCGGATCATGACCCTCCCAGCCCGGTTGCGGCGCCGCGGCAAGCTTGTTGAAATCGAGATCGCCCTGGTCCCCGCTGGAGCCTGTATATCCAGCCGCCTTATCCTGCAGCACATCGTCAATCGTCTTATACCAGTACTCCCAGCCCTGTCCGCCGGAATGAATCGCCATGCTCTGATCCTCGAAAATCCATTTGCGGAAAGCATCCCATGTCTCAACCCACTCGGGGCTGTCAATCATGACGGTTTTGCCGTCCTCGCTCAGAATGTGACCCCCGCGGCTCAGTGTCGCGTCAATCATGTTATCCGCACCCCACATCGGCTCCCAGCCATACACGGTTGTTTTCCCGTTTTCCTTGACGGTCAGCTTCTCGGCAGCCGCCGCCAGCCCTTCCCACGTCTTGATGTCCTCTTCCGTGATGCCGGCCTTTTTGAACATTTCCTTGTTGTAATACAGCAGTTGGGTCGTTCCGTACATCGGCAAGAAATACTGCTTGCCGTCCACTTTGCCCTGGTTTAGAAACGCGGGAATAAAGTCGTCCGCTTTGAACGCATTATCCGCAGCAATGAAATCATCCAGAGAAGCAAAATAACCATTCTTAGCCCAGACTACATCAGAGGCGAGAGCCGCGGCCGGCACCTTGCCGGACGCAATAGCCGCCTGCAGCTTCTGCTTCGTTTCATCATAATTGCCCTGCACCACCGGCTTGACGATCACTTCATTCTGGGAGGCATTGAATTCGTCAATCAGGCTTTTCATCTCATCACCGAGCTTCCCGCCCAGACCATACCAGAACTCGATTTCAACCGGCTTTCCGTCGGCAGCACCAGCGCTTTGGTTCTCAGTTGCTCCCGCCCCTGTACTTTGATTACCACCGCAGGCCGTCAGTATAATAAACGACAAAATAAGAAGTCCTGACAAAATGCTTTTCATTTTCAACATCTTCAACATCTTCAACATCTTCAGAAATCCCTCCATTTTTTTGATGCAATTCGTGCCCGATGTATGTACCAACAGCGCGAGAAACTTGTCCCCGCACCCTTATCCCTTGTTCACGCTGAACGCGTTGTTCACCCCCTTAATAATCCACTTCTGGGCGATCACGAACAGTACGAGCAGCGGCACAATGGTGAACGTGCTGCCTGCCATGATGAGCGGCCATTTCATGCCATAACCCCCGCCCTCCACGAAGAAGGAACGCAGACCTGCGGACACCAGGCTGAGCTCCGGAGATTTGGTAATGAGCATGGGCCAGAAATAATTATTATAATTCGAGATGAAGCTGAGTAGCGCCAGTACGATAAATGAAGAGCGTGCCAGCGGAAACAGCAGTGTGAACAGGATGCGCAAATGACCAGCCCCGTCGATCTTTCCGGCTTCCACCAGCTCCTTCGGCAGCTGCATGAAAGCCTGGCGGATGAGGAAAATGGAGAATACGCTGACCGCATTCGAGATAATCAGACCTGTGTAGGTATCGATCAGGTTCAGCTTCGACAGAATCATATAGCTCGGCAGATACGTAGCGGATACCGGCAGCATATACATCGTCAGAATGATTCCCAGCAGCACATTTTTGAAGGGAAAACGCATATGGGTCAATGCATAGGCCATCATGGCCGACAAAATGATCTGGCAAATGACGATCGTACCTGCCACAAACACACTGTTCATTAGATATTGTCCAAACGGCGCGGCGTTCCACGTTTCCACGAAGTTGCTCCAGAGAGGCACCTCCGGCAGCAGTACCGGCGGAAAGGCCCGGATTTCGTCATTGGATTTCAGCGAACTGGTCACCATCCACAGGAAAGGAAAAGCCATAGCCAGGCTGATCAGAATCAGCGCCGCATGTCGAATGACCCGGATCAGGATGGATGAACGATACATAACATGCCTCCTCTAGCGTTTACTTGTAAACGCGATGTTCAATAAAAAAGTGATTTTTACCGAAGGTAAAATATCTTTCCTCTAAGAGAGATAGTGTACATTTTTGCGTGATACGAGAAATGAAACGACTGCGAACAGCCCGATAAATACGACCAGCATGAGCGCCACCGCCGAAGCCTGTCCTACATTGAACTGGTCAAAGGCCGCCTGATAATACAGATACAGCAGAGTGCGTGTTGAGCCTGCAGGACCGCCCTGGGTCAGAATGTTGATCTGGTCATACGCCTGAAAGGCGTCAATCATCTGGATAATGAACAGGAAAAAGGTTGTTGGCGAAATGAGCGGCAGTGTGACCGCGAAAAAGGTCCGCAAGCGTCCTGCACCGTCGATGGCCGCCGCTTCCTTTAGACTTTCGGGGACGGACTGCAGGGCTACCAGATAAAAGACCATCACCCATCCGAGGCCCTTCCAGATCGTAACGATCAGAATGGCAACCATCGCCCACGCCCCATCCTGCAGCCACGGAATGGCTTCAATCCCAAATATGCTGAGCAATGCGTTCGCCAGACCCGATCTTGCTTCGAAAATCCAGGCCCACACAATGGATACTGCAACGGTCGGTGTCACCCAAGGGGAAAATATAATCGCCCGGTAGATACCCGACCCGGCAAGCTTGCCGTGCAGAAGCAAAGCCAGCAGCAGCCCGGCCGTCATCGTCGGTATGACACTCCCGGCCGCAAAGATAAGCGTCGCCCGGATCGTGGCATAAAACTCGGGGTCCTGGAACAGATATTTGTAGTTGTCTAGGCCGACAAAGGTTTTCACCGGACTCATGAAGTCCCAGCTCGTGAAGCTTAAATAAGTAATGTAGATCATCGGGATGATCCAGAATACGATCAGGGGGGCCATAGCCGGGAGTATGAAAGCGTACGCTTGCGGTTCCCCCCATCTTTTTCTCCAATTCAATGCCTGACAACTCCAATCTATCATTCAATTTTTTTTGAATATTTTCTCCAAAGGCACTATAAACACACTATGATTCGCTTCCGTATAGTTATTATTGTACTTTCATTTTTTCAGACTGGGTTATCTCTATGTAATTTCAAAGGCATTTCTTCGTAAAATCTGCATTTCCAGCCTACATTTATTGGAATTCGACTTACATCCTTGTCAATAGCGGGGTATAATGATGAATATTCAAGAAATTTTGTATCTAATAAGCACATACCGGTAATCTGGAGGCTGCCATAGTGAATCAGACGGGAAATGAGCTCCCTGCACTTGCCCAGTGGGAAGAGCTGCGGAAGAGGGTTGTTGAGGCCATCGGGGACACGATGGATTTGTATGGAGTGACCCGCTCGGCGGGGTTATTGTATGGAAGAATGTTTTTCGAGGATAAACCGCTGACGCTTGAGGAAATGAAAGACAAAATGCAGATGAGCAAAAGCAATATGAGCTATGCGGCCAGATCGCTGCTGGATAACAGCATGATTGAGAAGCTGGACACCAAGCTTGACCGTAAGGATCTCTACCAGGCTCAAAGTGATTTTTATATCTTTTTTCGCAAATTCTTCTCCACCAAGCTGCAGCGTGAGCATGATGTGATGACAGCGTCCATTGATCAGGTCATGCCTGAGCTTAAGGAGCTGATTCTGCATCCGGGTACCCCTGACGATGTGCGGCAGACGGCATTGAAGGACCTGCATAAGCTGTACCATGCGGTTGAATTTTACGAGTGGCTGCAGACCTTCATTGATCTGCTCAAGGAAGGCGAGCTGGAGAAATTCATCCACGACGCGCGTCAGCAGCGGCAAAATGACAAAGACCCCGCCGCCGAATAATTCGGAGCAGGGTCTTTGTTTGATTTCAATGTTGGTTAATCTCGTTTGCCGACTAAGACTGTCAGGTCCACGGTAATGTCCATACGCTCCTGCCGCAGCACCTGCCGAACCTCCTCTGCCGATGCGTGCCACGCTAAGGGCGTCATCTGCAGCAAGTGCTCCAGCAATGACCCAGCCAGAGCCAGCTTGTAATGAACCCGCTGCCTGTCGATAAGCTGGAAATGGCTCTTGAACAGCTCCAGCGTAGCTTGATTCGAATAGCTGTGCGCTTCGGATGCTCCGTGCAGCGCCTCTCTAAGCTCTTGCAAATATCCGCTTTCCGGCACAACCTTGATGACCATTCCCTCATCCGCCAGAAGCCGCTTGAACTCCCCGTAGCTGGAAGGCGAAAGAATATTCAAAATACAGTGAAACTGTCTGTCCGCAAAAGGAGCTTTGGCCAGATCAGCGGTACACCAGAGCGCCGTATCTGTCGCTTTGGCGGCCATGCGAATACCCTCTTTGGAGATGTCCACACCTACGCCCAGCAGATCATGGGCTGTCTTGTTCTGCATGCTGCTCAGTACATCCACCAAATGCGAGCCTTCGCCGCAACCGGCATCCATTATTTTTATAGGCCTTCCGATTTCGGAGTATTCGGAGGTTCCGGAGGCTTCGGAGCCCATATGCTCTATTATGGTTTCAACAATACACTCCGTCAGCGGCGCAAAAAAGCCATGCTGGTGCAGGCTGCTGCGCGCTGCAAACAGGGACTGGTCATATTTCGTTTTGGGCGCATGTGAGAGCCAGTTCACATAACCCTGTCTTGCAATATCATAACAATGCCCGTTCGCACACTTCAGGCTCGCTTGATCGACAACCTGCATTGGCGTTGAGCAAAGTGGGCAGGCAAAAATATTGACATGTTCAGTCAAGAGACGAATTTTCCCGTTTTTGGACACAAAAAACACCCTTTCATGCATTAATCGAGAATGAAAAAGGCACAGAAAAATAAACCCTGGCATCATACGAAAAAAATTAGCCGGGCCTATAGGTCTGTACCTCTCATTAACGATAACGAATGAATTGGATGATCATAACGGTTCGTTCCTCCTGTGGTTGAGCAATGCTGTACAATGCTTTGGGCTACCCCCAAGCCATTGAGGAGCATGAGGCTCCTCCTCCCATTCTATCGGTATGGAATGGCTCGCGCAACCCTTAAGAACATACTAGCCTTTAAACATCAGCCGGATAGCCACAATAAACAGACAAACGGACAGGATGCGGATAATGACCTTTGCCGGGATTTTGGATGCAATTTTTGCGCCGATCTGCCCTCCGACAAGCGCTCCTATGGCGAGCCAGACGAACGTGCTCCACATGACATGGCCCAAAGCTACATGGGAGACCGTTCCCACCAGAGAAGAAAGCAGGATGGAGAACATGGACGTCGCCGTCGCAATATGAGGCGGGAAGGCCAGAAACAGAATCATCGTGGGTACCATGACCGAGCCGCCACCGATGCCGAACAGACTGGAGATGAACCCGACAAAAAACGCCACCGTCGCGCCGAACCACATGTTAAACGCGTAGCTGTGCTCCAGTCCGGATACGTCCGTTATAGCCCTGGATACTGTTGGACGCAGAAAGCCTCCCCTGCTGCGCGTAGGCTTGAAGTTAATCACCACAGCCATAAGCATCAGAAACAGCCCCAGCGCAATAAAGAACACACGACTGCCAACGACGCTCGTAGTATAGGCGCCAAGCACAGAGCCAGGAACCATGGCTATCGAAAAGGCGAGACCACTGCGGTAATCAATTCTTTTCTGTCTCGCATAAGCCAGCGTACTGGAGATCGCACTGACAAACAGGACAGCCATCGACGTTCCTGAAATGCTGGACACCGGGATGGTGTACATGAACGCCAGCACCGGCACAATAATAAATCCGCCGCCCAGACCGGCGATGGCTCCGCTTATCGCGGCGAGCATGCCAATCAGGACCAGCAAAAGGCTTTCCATATGTAGTTCATTCCTTTCCAAGCAGCAACTGCGACAGTTTTCTAATCTTGATAAACAACGGCAGACCGGCCTCCACGGCCAGTCTCTCATAACGTTACCACATTCCTGCTTTCTTATGAAGCTTTTGCCCCGCTCAGGCATAGTATCAACAGGGAGTATGAATAACCTCCATAATTCCCCAAATATAAACACAAAAAAATAATATGTTGGATATTATATTGTTTCCTGGCAAAATTACAGGTATAATCTACCTGTTGACTAGTCCCTAAAGACTAGTTCTAAAAGACTGATATTTTTTGGAGGGAACAAATTTTGAAGAAAATTGCTTTATTTTTTTTGGGCATAGCTAGTCTGTTTGCTGTTACGGCCTGCGGCAGTGATCCGGTTCAGGATGAGCTCGTTACATATTTGAACGAAGGCATTCAGCCTTTGGTAGAACAGGAATCTAAGATTACAGCTCTCTATGAGTCTGTAACAGGGAATAACTATAAAGACGATGCAACGCTGTACTATACACTCAAAGACGAGATTATTCCTCAATATTCAGACTATATTAGCAAAATTGAAAGCATTCAAACTACGACACCTGAGGTCCGCGAGGTTCACGAAACTTTGATTAAAGCTGCAAATACACAGAATTCCGCATTTATGACTACTCTAACCGCCCTGGAAGCCCAGGATTACGCCAAAGCTGAAGAGGCCAATGCAAAACTGGCCGAAGGAAGAAAGCTGTTTCGTGATTACCAATCCAATTTGAGCAGCCTTGCAAGTGAACATGATGTAACCTTTAAAGAAGCACAGGAATAATAAGCATAAAAGGCCAAGTACAGTGTAAATCAGCTCTGTTCTTGGCCTTTTCAAATAGAATCGAAGGGATTGGGTCTCAGGGCGAGTATCCGATATTAAAAAAATACAAATTCACGAATCAGTAATAATGTGTCCCCTGCCTAGCCTCGTTTCCCGGAACCCGGCCATATGCCGCTCCTGAAACAGGATCGGACGGGCTCCACCCATTAGTATTACATTCCTGGTAACCGTACCTCCATCCGCCGGCATCGAAAAAGCCTTGGTATACGGAAACTCTGCGCTTAACGTCGTATGGATAGCCTGAATATGCTTGTCCTTCGTCCCTCTTCCGATCAGATTCATAATGACCGCTCCTCCGGGGTGCAGCTTCTCTGCAGCCAGCCTGAAAAATTCTCTGGAGGTCAGATGGTGCGGCGTCCCCTTCTCTGTAAAAGCATCCACAATTACATAATCGAAAAGGTTCGGCTCTTCACGGCTCAGCAGCTCACGCCCGTCACCTATCACAACCTGCTCCGTTGCACTGCCGAAATAGGCACGGCTTAGTTCAACCACCTGCCTGTCCAGTTCGGCGACCTTGAAGCGTCGATCCACAAAATGCCCGGCTATCGTCCCGATGCCATGTCCAATCAGGAACACATCCTCAAAGTCGGGTGTATTGCATTCCATTAGGTGAATGATGGCTCTCGGATACTCAAACAGAATCCGGTCCGGATGCTCCAGATCAAGCGCCCCCTGCACCGCCTGATTGGAGAACTCCAGTACACGGAATTTCCCCTTCTCACCGAATAACTCCGCCGTATCGTATACCTTAATTTCATGATTCTCACTTTTTTCGTGGAATAATATATGCAATATACATGATCCCCTTCATCCTTATTGATCAGCTGCAGGCTTATCCTGTATCGTTAAGCTATCTTATTTTACACCATTTCAGGCAAGAGGCCTTGAAATCTGAAGACCTTGAATGTAAGGAGCAACGCTGACATGATTGATTTTGAATGGTACAGAAGCTTTATCTATATATACAAATACAACTCGGTCTCCGAAGCGGCCAAAGCCAGAATGATGACGCAACCGGCCATGAGCCAGCATCTCGCTTATTTGGAATCAGAAGCAGGAGAAGCTTTATTTATCCGAACCGCCAGAAAAATGATCCCCACCGAAAGAGGAAAAGCATTATACTCTCAGCTTGCTCCCCTGATTGAATCCTTGGAGGAAGCCTCATTAAACATCAAATCCGTTTCTTTGCCTACACTGTCCATTCTCAGAATCGGCTCTGCCATTGAATACTATACCGAGCACATTCTTCCGAGGCTGTCCGACTACAATACAAGTACCGTTACCCACTTTGGCACGGCCGACCAACTGCTGGAATTGCTGAAGGAAGATAAAGTGGACATTGTTTTTACGTCTCAAAAATATCAAACACCGGGCATCGAATATGCCAAACTAAATGATGAAGAGTTTGTGATCGTGGCACCAGAGACGATACAGATCCCGCCAAACCTGGATGACAGCCATAGGGAGCAATGGCTTTTATCCTGCTCATGGCTCAGCTATGGACTGGATTTGCCGATCATCAGAAGATTGTGGAGGGAGCATTTTAAAAAGAGACCGCTGCTCAAGCCCGCTCATGTCATTCCGAACCTGCATCTCATTCTTAAAGCCATCGAGAACGGTGCCGGTGTAAGCCTGATTCCCACCTACATCCTGGAAAATGTAATGAACAAGGCCAATGTCAGGGTCATTTTCGAGGATTTAAGCATAAAAAACGAATTATATATTGCCTATAAAACGAAGCATAAACACCTGTCCGATATAAATCGTATCCGATCCACCCTGCTTGCAAGAGCATCAAATGACCAGCCTAATCCATAAATATATTTATAGCTTCCCCTCAAAAACATAATTTGTTTTATAGTATACACGTGATTAGAATGGGCATGTGTAAGAAAACAAATTTTGAGGAGGCTATAAAGATGGCTAAAAAGGTTTTGATCGTTGTCACAAACCACAGCGAAATTAAAGACGGCAAGCAGACGGGAATTTGGCTGTCCGAGTTTGCAGAAGCATATATCGAATTTACGAAGAAAGGATACGAGGTTACGGTTGCCAGCCCGCTGGGCGGTAAGGCCCCCATTGATCCCGGCAGTGTAGACACGAATACTCCCCAGGAGATTCTGGATGCAGAAAAGTATTTGCAAAATACGTTGAAGCTGGATGAAGTATCTCATGAAGACTTTGACGCCATCTTCCTGCCGGGTGGGCATGGAACGATGTACGATCTTCCGGATAACCAAAAGCTGCAGACTTTGCTGCGTGAATTTTACGAAGCAGACAAAATTGTCGCCGCCGTATGCCATGGCCCGGCAGGTTTGGTTGGCGCCACACTGTCCAATGGACAGCCGCTCGTTGCCGGCAAACGGGTCAGCGCGTTTACGGACAGAGAAGAAGCAGATACTGGCTTGAGCGCAAATCTGCCATTCCTGCTGGAAAGCAAGCTTCGTGATTTGGGGGCAATCTATGTCGCTGCTCCAAACTGGAATTCTCACCACGAGGTAGACGGCAAACTGATCACAGGCCAAAACCCTCAATCCACGCTGGCTGTAACCTATGCAGTTATTGAAAAATTAGGCTCCTGATTCAAAAAGCTTTTGCAGATTCATATTTACAATTTGACTGGATTTAGAGAAGGTATTTGCAGGGCCGAAGGACAAAGGTCGAGAACCGGGGAAACTTACCTGTTCCCGACCTTTTTGTTACTTCAGAAATCGGAGGAGATTGACGATTTCTTCTTATTATTGTGAAGTATGGGATATGCACGCAGCAGCGGAGAGAAGTGCAGCCGCTTTTAGCCTTCGGTCATTTTAAGCCTTCACGGTTGCCGGTTCCCCGGCAGAATTTGATTTGTTGGCGGCAAAAGAACGGGTCAATGCGCTGACGATCAGGGATACAATAATGTTGGCCAGAAGTGCAGTTATACCGACATTCAGATCCTGGAACCAGCTTGGAGCAGTCGGGAAGAATGTGCCCATATTCGCTCCAACCAGATTGATATAAGCCACAATGAGCACCCCTGCACCGACTCCCGCAAATACGCCGTACTTATTGAGCGGATTCCACTTCAAGAAGCTGCAAACAACGGCGGGCGTCAACTGGGAAACGAAACCGTACCCGCTCAGCATAAGCAGCAGGATAGCCGAGCCGCTGTTAAAGGTGCAGATCAGTGCAATCAAGGCTACGACCGGCACGAGCCAGCGGGCAAGCGTCATCACCTTCCGGTCGCTCAGCGAGGGCCGCAGCGCCTTTACCACATTGTTTGCGACGAGAGAAGCCGTGGTCATCAGCAGCATGGAGCCGGGAACAAGCGCAGTCAACAACCCGGCAGCTCCCAGCAGGCCAACAACCCATGGGCTGAAGGTTTGCTTCACGATGGCGAAAATCGCCACATCGTTATTACTGATGCCATCCACATGCAGGACGGCGGAGGTGCCGATAAACAGCACAAACAATGTAAACAGCATGTAGATCGGAAGAAGAAGCGTGTTTTTCCGTACAGATCGCGCATTTTTACCGGCATAGGTGGCGATGAAGCCGTGCGGCCACATGTAATATCCGAGCGACAGCAGAATCAGGCTGGATACATACCAGGATGTGCTGTACCCTTTGTCTTCCAGACCCAAAAAGCCCGGCTTCGCCGTTTCCACTGCTTTGAACATTTCACCGATGCCGCCGAAATAGTGAAACGGCAGATACAACCCCAGGAACACCACAACAACCACAATCAGGATATCCTTGATGACGGCGGTCCATGCCGAACCATGAATACCGGAGAACATGACATAGACCGTCACGGCCAGCACGCCGACCCAGATGGCAGCCGTGGGTGAAATCATGCCATAAGAGGCTTCGGAGATGATAATCCCCAGTCCTTTGAGCTGAATAATCAGATAAGGAATCATCGAAACAAAGCCGACAGCCGCTACAAAAACACCAAGTGCGGGACTGTTGTATTTCTTTATAAAGAAGTCGGATTGCGAGATCAGTTTATGCTCTTTTCCATACCTCCAGATTTTAGGAAGAAGCCAATAACCGATTATAAAATTAAGCATCGTGATGTTATAGAAGGCCGCTCCCCCGCGCCCGAAAGCCCAGCCGCTGATCCCCATTAAAGCGTTGACCGTATACAGCTCACCGGCCATGAGGAGGAAAATGAGTACCGTACCGAAGCCGCGGCCGCCGACAGACCATTCTTCCAGATTCATTTTCTTGCCTTTCGAGGCTCTGATGCCTAGATACAGCGAGATGACAAGAAACACACCGATGATGGAAATCGAGATTGCCTGCTGCGCCATCACTCTGCCGCCTCCTTCTCTTCATGAAGTTCAGCCCGGTTATCCGGGTTCAAAAAATCAACGAGCAGCATGATGCCGACCCCCAGTATAATCCACATGACCATCCAGAACAGTAAAAGCGGCAGTCCCATAACAAAGATGTGGCGCTCTTCGAAAATACGGTTCATCCAAATGACGCCGAGCGGCATGCCCAGATACGCAATCAGTGACAACAGATACAAAGGAACTTTGCTTCTCATGTGAAAATCCCCCGTTCGTTGATTTCCCCTACAAGGTATGTTACATTTAATGCCTGCAAATTTTCTTTGGAGGGTGACGTGCTAAAACGTCCCCCCCATTTTTTTAATCTTATTTATTCAATCTCAACAATAATTTCCACTTCAACCGGCGTATCAAACGGCAGCTCATTTGTGCCTATGGCCGACCGTGCGTGCCTTCCTTTATCGCCAAAAACCTCGATTAACAGATCGGAGGCTCCGTTTAATACATAAGGCTGATCCTTGAATCCCGGCGCGCTTTGGATAAAGCCGAGCATCTTCACTACTTTTTTGACCCGGTTCAGATCACCGAGATACGCCTGCAGAGAAGACAGAATATTAATCACGCATCTGCGCGCCGCTTCCTGCCCCTGTTCAATTGTGAGCTCCGCGCCAAGCTTGCCTGCCAGAATCAGTTCCCCGTTCTTGCGGCAGTCATGACCGGATGTATACAGCAAATTTCCCGTCTGGGTCACCGGGACGTACGAGAATTTGGGAACACTCGCCGGTTCAAGCTCGATATTTAATTCCTTTAATCTTTCCTGAATTGTCATATTGCAGTTCTCCTCCTGAGCATGATGAATTATTGAAGTATGGACATAGCCAGTTCTCTGTAGATTTTCGATGCTTCGATGAGCTGTGAAATGGGAACATGCTCATCTTTTACATGGGCCTGCAGAAGCGATCCCGGACCGAAAATAACGGTTGGAATTCCCAGGTTCACGGATAGAAACGGCGCCTCGCAGCTTGCTTCAAATATGGTTACCTCCGGACCGGTGCCTCGAACACTCTTCACCGCGTTGGCGAGTTCAAGCACCAGAGGATGGTCCTGCTCAATCATGGTGGCAGGGATGAACAGGTAATCCTCGATTTCATAAACAAAGCCGCCTGCTGCCGCCACACTCTCAACCACTTGGCTCAACTGCTCCAGCACGCTCTCCCGTGTCTCCCCCGGGATCACGCGGCGGTCAATCTCAATTTCGCAGCTTTGCGGCACGATATTCGGGGCCGTACCACCCTTGATCTGTGTCACATTCAAGGACGGGCTGCCTAAAAGCGGATGCACCCGCTCCTGAAGCTCGTGTCTGAGCGGTTCAAGCCCTTCTATAAGCAGCGCCATTTTCGGAATGGCATTGTCAGGCTCCTTCACCTTTCCAGCGTGCGCTGCGATCCCGGAGGTACGCACCCGATAGCGTCCTATCCCCTTATGGGCAATGCAGATGTCCAGTTCCGTCGGCTCGCCGATCACGGCATAATCGGCGGCAAGCGGATGTTCCAGAAAGTGACGCATCCCGAGGTTCACCCTCTCCTCGTCGGCATTGAAGAACAGAATCAGCTCTCCTGCGAACGGGTTACCGCATCGATGCAAGCAAATGGCGGCATACAGCATGGCCGCAACACCAGACTTCATGTCCGCTGCCCCTCTACCGATAAGGCGTCCTTCCTGTATCACTGCCGAAAAAGGATCAACACTCCAGTTCTCGCCTGCCGGTACGACATCCAGATGTCCGTTAAACAGGAGTCTTGGCCCCTCCTTCTGTCCCTTTAGAGCGGCCGTAAGATTCGGCCTTCCCGGCGCAGGCCACTGCATTTCGGCATTGATCCCCTCCCGCTGGAGAAGCTCATATATGTAGCGCGCAGCCACCTCCTCATAGCCTGGCGGGTTCACGCTTTGGCATCGGATCAGGCCGCAAGTAATCTCCAGCAGTTCCTGTTCATCAAATACTTCTTGCCAAGGGTTTTTCATTTTCGATCAACTCCCGCTGCGCCCATAGTTAGCTGCTCTTGCCTCTTGCATCAATCTTGATACGCTCCACAACCTTACCGGCACGAACACCCAAAACTTCATCGCACAAATTCGGAATGACGCAAGCGTGATTGGGGATGATCGTAAGCTGTTGGCCAATTTGCAGGGATAGTGACGGATCGTACCGCAGGAAGCCATGCTCCTCGTTCAGCTTGAAGATTTCGATCTCCGGCTGCTCGATGATATAGCCGTATCCTTTGGAAAAAGGCATCATGTCCGTCGTCAGCGTCTTGGACCCGGCATCGATAATGGCTCTCCCCGGAGCCGGCACACTGACTACCGTTGTCACCACACGCAGAGCGCAATCATCCACCGTTACCATCCCCATGGACAGCTGGCCTACATCATGGAATAGATAGTTGCCGGCACGAACCTCCGTCACCCCATCCAGGTCTTGTGCAAACTTGGATGAAAGCGAGGACCCGCCGCTGACGACCGTAAGATCGATACCGGCTTCGCGAATCATGTCTGCCGACTGCTTCAACAGCAAGGCTTCGCTTTTGGCCATGGCCCGGATGCTCTCCTTGGAGCTTTCGCCATAAATTTGTCCGGCGTAAGACAGCACACCAACAACTTCTATCCCGGGAAGGCTGTGAATCTGCTTGGCAAATTCCAATGTGTCTTGCCCTGGCTGCCGGCCACAGCGGCCAATGCCTCCATCCACTTCGATGCAAAGAGGAATTCTGCTCCCCAGGCGCTCACCGACGCGGGAGACTGATACGGCCCCTTCCATACTGTCAGCTACACAAGTGACCTTGATCTGCCGGGCCAGGCGAAACAGCCGCTCCTGTTTATCTTCTCCGATGATGGGAAAGGCGATCAGAATATCATCGAAGCCTGCCTCGGCCATGACCTCGGCCTCGCCTAATTTGGCGCAGGTAATGCCTGTGCATCCTGCTTCAAGCTGCTTGCGTGCGAAATAGACGGATTTGTGTGACTTAATGTGTGGACGGTGGCGGATACCTGCGCTTCGAACAACCTCAGCCATTCGCTGGATATTGCGTTCCGTAATATCCAGGTCAACAATAACAGCCGGTGTAGATACGTTCATTCCGTTCATGCTCCCTTCTTTGCAGTAATAAAAAACGAGAATCTTCACCCCTTTTTAAAAATAAAAAAAATTAGATAAAAAAAATATTTTTTAGATCATACACAGTATGAATTCAATCAGCAGAATTTGTCAATATAAAATTCAAATAAAGTAAGATAAGATAACATGAAACTAACCGCTCAAATGGCTGCGCTTTCATTTTATTCGAGGAGAAAATCCATTTACGGGGACACCGCAACTTCTCATCGCGGAAGGATTGTGAGCCTGTGAATCTGGATTTTGAGAAGCCAAGCGATGTACCCGGCTAATATTTTTTGGGAATGGCCGGGGTACATGGATGCTGCGTGAGCAGCATGTGGGGATTCTTCTGTTTTACCGCGTGTTTTGAGGTGTGTTTTTATCCGTCTGGGCTCTGACTTCATCGAGATAGTTGTACAGCGTAAACTTGGAAATATCTAAAAATTGGCACACCTTGTCTCCAGCCTTCTTGACCAAAAAGGCTCCGCGCATGTCAAGAAACTGGATCGCTTTCAATTTATCTTCCTTGTTCATATGGGATACCGGCTTGCCGATTTCTTTCTGGCACTCCTGCAGAAGATATTCGACCAGTTCATTTACATCATTGACGAACACTTCCTTCACCTCTTGATCAAGGCTGTGCATCGTGATGGACCGAAGTGTATTCTCCGCAACCAGGAAATCCGAAATATCCAAATTGATGCAGAGCGCTCCCACAGTCTCACCCTTGCTGTTCTTGAAATAGGTGGACGACGAACGAAGAATCTTCCCGTCCTTCGTTTGGGTGATATAGTTGTACCGATCACCGTCGGCAACCGTTCCCCGGAGCACCTCGAGGCCCAAATTGCTTCCGCAGTCTCCAACCTTTCTGCCGGTAATATGCCCGTTCTCAATCGCTACAATTGTGCTTTCATAGCCCTGAGTCAGATCATGAAGCACAACCTCGCATTTATTGCCGAATTGTGCAGCAATGCAGCGGACCAGGGGCAGAAGCGTGTTCATTTCATCCTTAATATTTTCCATTTCACACACACTTTCCGCAGTTATCTCAAAAAAAGTTTGATATCCAAACAAAAGTTGTTATCCCTAGTTTCCTCAAAGTTCGTTATTTTGTCAAGCGGAGAAGGTGGAAGAAAACAAAAGAAGCCCTCCTTTTAGATGGTTGCTGGTTCACATCCATTTACTAAGGAGAGGCTTCTTTTGGATTATAGTCTACCTTCAAATATTATCTCAATTGACGGTCGTCAATCAGCTTGCTTTCGATCAAAAAGCGCTGTACGACTGCTGCGGTTTCAGCTCTGGTAAGGTTCACGATTGGCATCAGGCTTTGGTTCGATCCCTTGACAAGCCCATGGCTTACCGCCGTGGCAACCGCCTCATCCGCCCAAGGAGCGATTTGCTCCCGATCCGCAAACGCAGACAATGAAGCTTCCGCATTTGCACGGTCCGCATCAGCTCCTGCAAACCTCATCGCCCGATCAATGATCACTAACGCTTCTTGTCTGGTTACTGTCTGGTCAGGCAGGAAAGCCCCATTATTATAGCCGTTGATCAAGCTATACTCCGCCGCTCTCGCCACAGCCCCCGCATACCAATCCTCTTCAGAAACATCTGTAAACTTATTATTGATATCTGCCTGATCACCCAGTCCCAGCGCCCTTACAACAATCGCCGCAAATTCCGCCCGCGTAACGGATGCGTTCGGCTGATAGCGCTTCGCGTCAACGCCTTTAACAATCATTCGCGAAGCCATATCGTTCACGGCTTGTTCAGACCAGTGACCCGTTACATCATCAAATGTTCTGGAATTCCAGATCAGTGTATAATCACCGTTCGTTAGGCTGTTGACTACGGCATAATACTTCCCGTCACGCACCGTAACAGCTGTTGGTACATGGAGTACGCTGCCATCCTGGTTAATAACGACCGCTGTTGTCACCCGGCTTGGGTCAATCCCCCCCGGAAGTGCAATTTCACGCTTTACATAGCTGTTGAATTGCTCGACATTTACGATTTTTCCGTTTGCCGATGCTGATACCTGAAAATGAACTGGTGAAGCTGTAACCGTGAAGCCATCTTGTGCGGCTGCATTTTCTACACGTTTTACCGTATCCTCATCGCTTTTTCCGATCTCAATTTGTATTACAATGTCGGACAGCTTTACACTCTCCCCCAATTCACTGGAAAGCTTGTCGATATCAATCTGATCAGCAGGCAGCTTGTAACTTCCAATCTGTGTTTGAACATCCAGAAGCGTCTGCTTGTCTTGCATTGCTTTTACCGCATCTGCCTTCAGTACAACAGAAACGCTGTCCGCACCATCACCTGCTGGAATGGTAACGGTAGGCTGTCCATTCGCCTGCTGGAGCTGTGCAACCAATTTGGCGGTATCCACTGCAACGGTCAGTACGGAACGCCCGTTAACATTCGTTTTCGTATTCGTTGCAATTTGTTCATATGGCTGCCCATCCACAATAATTTGCAATCCGGAAGATACGGCAGCTGTTGGTTTCGATACGGAACCACCTCCACTGTTCGTCTTGTTCCTATCATGCGAACCTGAATCCGAAGAATCTGAAGAACCCGAGTCCGTACCTGGAGCTGGAGAATCTGGATCTGGCAAATCCGGATCCGAACCAGGAGAATCTGTATCCGGCAAATCCGGGTCCGTACCTGGGGAAGGCACAGCTTCAGCTCTATTAACGGCCACTGTATAGGTCTTGGTGCTGCCATCCTGAGCCGTTACCAGGATTTCAATTTTATTTTCGCCCACTTCCAAAAGCAATTCCGGTGACTCTTCCCCGTGCTTGAACACATAAGGACCGCTGGTCAGAAGACCGGAAGGGCCATAAACACTGGCTGTCACGGTTCCATACACATCATCGGCAACACCTGTCTTGACAGTTATACTGCTGACATTGTTGTCTACGCTGGCCGTATAATGCGTAATATCCGGCGCAAATACAGGATTCAACCCGATGCCCTTTAACACAAGACCGTCCACATCTGCATTGTTGGATAATGGCGTGACACTGACTTCGTTGGAGTAATCACTGCTGCTTGTCCCAAAGTTGGCTTTGACTGTAAAATAATAAGTTTTTCCGTTCGTCAAGCCGGCAGCATGGTAGGAAGTTTCGTCCACAATCGCCACAGGCAATGAACCATAAACTCCGGATTTCGTGCTTTGATAGACACTGTACGTGACAGCCCCTTCTGCGGGATTCCATGCAAGCGTTGCCTCTTCGCTGCCCGCCTCTGCTGTCAAATGAGTTGGGACCGGACTCTCAATCGTATACGTGAAGGTTGCGATATCACTGGCCACCAGGTTTGCACCCTCTGCGATAGCTTTAATGGTTAGGGTCTCCCCCGGCAATCCATTGACGGTTACACGATCACCGATTGGACTTTGCAATGTCGGATCCGTTCCATCCTGCGTGAAGTGAATCTGTGTCCCATAAGATGAGCTGTTTAGATTGATGCTGCTGTTATTGGGAACAACTGCACCGCTGGAAGGAGATGCCGTAGGCTTGTCTGCCTTCGGCTTGATCAGAAAGTTAAATGTGCGGGACACCTTGCCGCCTACCCCGTCACTCACCTCTATCGTGAATCTCTCCGTGCCAAAGTAGCCTTGATCCGGCTTGTATGTTATAGGGCCCGCTGGCGCGATATCCGCTCCACCACTTGGCGCGGTATTTTGCTCGAAACGGAGTGTGCCGTGCGCCGGCGCGGCAGTGATTGTCCAGGTCATGGTTTGATCAGCGTCTGGATCACTTACGCTTAACCAATTTTTCAAATCAACAGCTGGAGTATCCTGGTCAATCATCAACAAATTATCGATACCATTTACAAACGTCGGGTCAACATTCTGGCCAAGGATCTTCACAAAATGGCCTTGTGCATCAAACATGAATATTTGGTTTGAACCATTCACAACATAGGCATGACCTCTGTTGTCTGTTGTCGTATGATATGGGCCCGAAAAATTCGGATGAATGAGTGTCAACCTGTAACTTCCATCGCTATTATAGACCTGCACCCGGTTATTACCTCTGTCCGTAACGTACAGCATGTCGTTCTCATCCACATAAACACCCCAAGGGTTATTAAGGTGGCTGTTATCCGCCCCAGCAACGCCTTTCTCACCAATCGTTTTCAAGTAAGTGTAGCTGTCATGCACATGATCATATGCATAGACAAGCACGATATGATTAAAGTATTGTGAGACATAGAGATTCCCCTTCGAGTCTGTGGCAACTCCCATAGGTCTGTCCAAAATTTGAGGCGCGAGCAAAATATCGCGATAAAGACTTCCATCGGTATTCATACGGTATACTTTGTAATTTTGATCTGTTACGAAGATATGTCCGTAAAGATCAAGTGTTATGGATTCAGAAGCATTACTTTGGGCTATGGATAAATCTATCGTCCGCAACCAATCGCCCTCGTGGTTAAATACTTGAATGCGGTTGTTCGAATAATCCAGCACATAAATCTCACCGGAAGTTTGATCAACCGCCACACCTTTAGGTACGTTGAGATGTTCGTTATCCGATCCGCCCTCCCCCACCCCAAGAGTCATGGCAGGAGTCATATCATTGTTATACACCCGCACAACATCGCCGCCAACATCAGCTACATACAATCGCCCGCTGCTGTCCGTGGCCAGTCCACGCATGTCTTTCGCCTCCCAGCCCGATTGGACACCGGCAAATGCTGGAGGTACCAAACTAAAGAGCAAGAGACATGCGGTCAAAAACGATACCCATTTTTTCATCTGTGCTACTCCCCCTCAAAGCTGTCAGAGCACTTACCCGCTCAGTGGCTTTAGCGTAGCAAAAAAGCACTTAACACTTTCTCAACATTTTTCTTCAAAAAACGACAAAAAGGTCTTCAGACCCGAGTCTAAAGACCTTGATTATCTTATTTTCAAATTTCCTCGGACCAAATTTGTCTCTTTAGCCGCTCTATCTTTGCTGCTCCCATCTGATCACCAGCCTGACTCAGACCGCTCACCAGCATATCGTAATAATCCTCACAGAAAGGGTCCAGCTCAATGAGTTTATTGAGGAGAGTTATCCTGGACGTATTCGACAGAAGACCCAATGCACCTGCTAAAAAGGATAATACTGCAGAACGCAGTTCAATTCGATAGCTATTCGCCCAATCATAATGCTCCGTCTCCAGGTAATCGCCGCTATAGTATGCAACGGCTTGCATGACCGTCTTTTCCGTGGCTTCCATCTTCATTAGCTCCAGCAGCTCTTCAAGATCACTATGAAGGACTCTGGTATCAATAGAATAGCGCTCATCACCGTACTTCACAATCTCATCATAACCCAGTGACTTGAACAGGCTGCGCATATAATATAGCGTGGTGTGCAGCAGCTGCTGCGCCTGTTTCGCCGATAGATCCGGCCACAACCGTTCAAGAATTGTATATTTGTATACCGGGCTGCCTCGGTAATGCCAAAGAAAAGCAAAAAGCTCCTTTGTTTTCTTCGTTCGCCATTTCAACAAATTCCCGGATGGATCGTATAATTCCATGCTTCCCATCATTTTTAGCGTCAGCGTTTGCCTTTTACTTGTGTCGGGCGCAGACCCGGCTGAATTCGTTTCTATTTTTCTCGCCCTGCTATCGGCATCACCGTCGCTCCAGCCACGCATTTTTCTCTGCAAGTTGGAATAACGGGAAAGGGTCTGAAGAAGCTTAGGCTTGGCAACAGGCTTGAGCAGGTAACCGATCGCTTCGGTGTGGAATGCATCCACCGCATACTGATCATGTGCGGTCACGAAAACGATCTCCGCGTCAGGACAGCGAAGCTTCAGCTGCTCTGCAGCTTCCAGTCCGCTCATCCGGGGCATCTCAATATCGAGAAAGATCAAGTCCGGCTCTAATCGCTCGCACTGGCCGAGCGCATCCGCCATGAATTGAAACCGCCCGACGACCTCTACGCCGCCAACATCCTTCAGTATAATTTCCAAAACATCCAGTGCAATTTCTTCATCATCAATTAGAACGGCTTTCCACATGATTGCCCTCCGCCAAATGGATTGTGATTCGCGTTCCCTTCCCGTAACGACTAACCATCTGCAGCTTTTGACCGTACCTCATCTGCAGCCGCCTGTTCACATTGCTAATGCCAATTCCGCTCTGAAGCCCTGTTTCCAGCAGCATGAGCTCTTCATCACGCATCCCGACGCCATCGTCCTCAACAACTATTTCCACACCGCTTCCGGCATGACGAACGATGATATTTACGGTGCCTCCCTCCGGCTTCTGACCAATCCCATGCCGAACCGCATTCTCTACAATCGGCTGCAGCGTCAGCGGTGGCAGCAAAGCTTGCGCATGCTCATCAATATCATACTGCACGCGCAGACGCTGACCGAATCGAAGCTGCTCGATCGCCAAATAAGATTGGACCAGCTCCAATTCCTTTTCCAAGGGGACTGCTTCCCCCTGAAAAACGAAGGTAAACTTGGCGCGCAGATAAGTGGTCAAATGCTGGATCGTTTCCCGGAGTTTATCCACGTCTTTATAACTAAGTCCAACTAGAGCGTTTAAACTGTTATACAAAAAGTGCGGGGTAATCTGTGCCTGCAAAAAATCCATTTCCCGGCGCACGGCATGCTCCGAGGAGCTTTTCATCGCCAGCAGCGACTGAACGCGTGCCTTGAGTTCCGCAATTTCGAACGGTTTCTGCAAAATGTCATTGGCTCCCGCTGCGAAAGCGGCAATCGTATCAGCGGTTTGCCCGGAGGCGGTTAACATGAGAACCGGAAGCTCGGACATGCCGTGCAAGGAACGAATGTTACGACAAATATCAAGCCCGGATACGCCCGGCATCATCAGATCCAGCAGCACCAGATCGGGCATCCTGCGCTGCAGCAATTCCAGTGCTTCCTCACCACTTCTTACTGCTGTATAAGCGAGATGCATTGAAGCAACCGCATCCATAGCCACTTTCAGATTGGAAAGCTCGTCATCCACAATCAGGATATGAAACGCCTTCTCCTTCCCTCCCGGTTTGGAATGCATGGCGGCCAATTCCGCAGTTTCCTCTTTCTTCACCATAACCCTGGAATCTGAAGAGACGGCGGTTTCTTTCTCCACATTACCGGCCAGCGGCAGTGTAAAGGTAAATTTTGAGCCTTGCCCAACCGCCGATTCCACTTGCAGGTGACCTCCCTGCAGCTCAACAAGCTGCTTCGATATACTTAATCCAAGACCAAGTCCGGCATTGGAATCTATTTTTGTCTCATGATCACGGAAAAAGGGTTGAAATAGCTGACTCATTAATTCCGGTGAAATGCCCCGCCCTGTATCGGCAACCGAGATCGCCAGCAGATCCCCTTGCACCTTCGCCGATAAGGACACCGTCCCGTGCTCCGTATACTTGAGTCCGTTCTCAAGCAAATTGTGCAGGATTTGACGCAATCGGTTCTCATCCGCCATCACTAACGGAAGCTTGGAAGGCAGCTGATTGATCAGGCGTACATTGTCCTTAAAGGGAGTGATCGACAACGTCTCCATGACAAATTCGCTTGAAATGTGCAAATCTACCGGTTTGATATGCACCTGCAGCCCTCCATAGCGAATCCGGTTCATATCGAGGATGTCGTTCACCAAGCTGGCCAGCCGCCGTCCGAGCAAATGCAGCAGCCTGATATTTTCACGATGCTCTCCCGGCAGCGGAGTCTCGATGTTATTCAGGAGGGCTTCCGATAAATTAATAATGCCATGGAGCGGCGTCCGAAGTTCATGCGATGTTTTGGCCAAAAATTCATCTTTTTGCTGATCATGCACCAGCAATTGCTCAGCCAATTGCTCACTTTGCAATAAAGCCTCCCGGAATCGGTCTGTCATCATAAACGATTGTGAAAGCACGACCAGCAGCAATGTAACAATGATGTAATAAGGACTATCCAACGCCAGCTGATAGCGGGTCTGGGCGAAGATCCAGCTTATAACCACAAAGAATACCCCAAGCAATATGTAATACACTCGCGCTCCGTAGTGCCGATAACGGAAAATCCAATAGAACATCATGATAAAGGCCCCGATCTGCAGCAATATGCCCGGCCAGCGCAGAAATAACAATATATTATTCGGAACCACTGCCAATAAAATCAGATAGATATACGAAACCCACTCAAACACTCTAAACCAGCGGTTACTCCGGTCATTCAAATAATAGCGTACATAGTAGATTAAAAACAGAATGGCCAGATATGGCAGAATAAAAAGCAATTTTTGCAGCAAATAAAAAGACAGGGATGGGATTATAGACGCCAGTACGATCTCATTGTCTATGGAAAAAAACAGTCCAAGTGCCAGGCAGAACAAACTGAAGAATAACAGGTACGGCTCCTTTCTCCATTGTCTGAACATCCCCGCGAAATAAATACCAAATACCAAGAGCGTTGTAATGACAATCATATCCGCCAGCCTTGCGGTATCGCGTCTTGAGATCACTTCGTCCGCCAATCCGAATTCCGGCGCTTGGACCAGACCGCCTTTTAGCGACTGATAGCTGGCGACTTGGATGATGATATCCATGGTCTGCCGATCCTCCTCAACCACACCAAAGACTGGGAAATTGCTGGGAACAAAGCCTTCCTCGGAAAGCGCAGGATTACCTGTACTGCCGACTTCCCGGTTGTCCATAAAAACACGGCTGGACATGCGTATTTTTTTTACTCTAAGGCCGTAATCTCCAGGTGAAGCGAGCATTATTTTTAAACGATATGTGCCTGCCCCGTAACCGTCTTTTGAAACCTTCCCCTCCCAATTTCCCGGTACAGGCAGATAACGCCGCTCTTTTTGCAGCTGCTTCATGGAAGCATGATTCGCAAAATCTGCGGGCGTCAACAGCCGGTCCTTATAAAACTCCCATTCCCCTTGCAGCGGAATCACGCCCTCAGAGAAGTTCCAATCTCTCGCGTCCAATATCCCTTGCTGCGCTTCCGGGTATACCTGGCTGGAATGGAGCCATTGAAAGATTAATAAAAAAGTGGCAACAGCAAATATCGTAATCATGCTGACCAGGCCCAGAGCTTGCTTTTTCATGTATGGCGAATTCCTTCCGTTTCTATTCTTCTGTAACTTTTCCCTTTAATCTTTCGAGTTCTTTTATGATAAGATCCAGGCGGTCCAGCATCTTTTTATCAATTTCCATTTTTCTTTTGAATCTAACCTCAATTATGATTAGTTCTACCAAAATGACGATCAGTAATAAGGCAATCAACGGAATCAAATGTATCCTCCTTAACTATTCTACTTTTTTGCCGACTCCGGACACGTATGAGGGATCTATTTCGCTGGCATGCGGCCTGTTCGGGATCCCGAACGAAATTACGTTTGAAGTGGTGGGTGTGGAATTTATTATAATTAGATAATCAACCTTTTTTTGATTATAGTACATCTAACACAAGATAAAATTCACAAATTTATGTACTCATACACAATTAACAATTTTCGTGATAAACTATCATCTAACTAACTTGCCTCGTTATTAGCTTGCAGCTGAACAAAATTCTATTTTCGCAGAAAACCGGGGGAAATTATGAAAACAGTACTGCTCAAGTGGAACGAATTGAGCCTGGTAAAACGAATACTTGCGGGGATTATCGTTGGGATTATCCTGGCTTTAACCGTTCCCAAGGCAACAGGGATAAGTATTTTCGGTTCCCTGTTCGTATCCGCCTTAAAGGCGGTTGCACCTCTGCTGGTATTGCTCATCGTCATATCAGCCATCTCGCATCATAAAAAAGGCCAGCAAACGAATATGAAATCCATTCTTGCCCTTTATGGTGTGAGTACTTTTCTGGCGGGGCTTACTGCGGTGATTGCCAGCTTTATATTCCCTGTAACTTTATCTCTCGTCAAAGGTTCTCAAGATCTGACTCCGCCGGATGGAATTGTAGAGGTGCTGAAGACCTTGCTGTTTAATGTGGTGGACAACCCGGTAAACGCCCTGATGACTGGTAATTATATTGGAATTCTGGCTTGGGCGATCGTGCTTGGTATTGTTCTAAGAAATGCCCATGACAGTACGAAAACCCTGCTTGTCAACTTTTCAGACGCTGTATCCCAAATCGTCAAATGGGTGATCAATTTTGCTCCGCTTGGCATCATGGGACTTGTCTTTGATTCCATTACAACGAACGGGCTGTCTTCCCTGCTTGATTACGGTAAATTACTGCTCGTACTTATTGGATGTATGCTGTTTATGGCGCTTGTTGTGAACCCGCTGATCGTCTACCTGAACATTCGCAGAAATCCTTATCCGCTTGTGCTCAGCTGCCTGAAGGAAAGCGGGATAACCGCCTTCTTTACCCGCAGTTCAGCCGCGAACATTCCGATCAACATGAAGCTATGTGAAAAGCTGAAGCTGAACCCGGATACGTATGCGGTATCCATTCCGTTGGGTGCTACGATCAATATGGCGGGCGCGGCCGTAACCATTTCCGTCCTGACTCTCGCAGCGGTTCATACGCTTGGTATTGAAGTGGATTTTGGTACAGCGCTGATTCTTTCCGTAGTATCCGCTATATCTGCGGCTGGCGCTTCAGGCGTGGCCGGCGGCTCACTTCTGCTTATTCCGCTGGCATGCAGCCTGTTTGGGATCCCGAACGAAATTGCAATCCAGGTGGTTGGTGTGGGATTCATCATCGGTGTCCTGCAGGACTCTTGTGAAACCGCGCTGAATTCCTCCTCAGACGTCCTGTTTACGGCAACTGCCGAATACGCCAAGCAGCGTAAAGAGGGCACGGAATATACAATGAGTGCATAATGCAACTAAAAAGCCACTTTTAACAGCAGCTGTTTCCTGGTTTTATAGGGAAATGGTTGCTTATTTTTTTCCGTATTGATTTTCAATGTATAATGAATTAGGGTAAAGATATACTTAAAAGTAGAAAAACTTCTAAGAAAAGATGTGTCATATTATGATCGAAATTAATTTGCAGGATATTGCGGGTATCAAAAATAATAGAGCTCGTGTCAATATAATTAAAACTGCAGCTTCCCAAAAAAAACGTCCCGAGGATGAAATGGTCATATTAATGAAGGCAGCACGTAATCGCTTTAATAAGGCTGTATCTTCTGGACGGATCGAAATTGTGGGAGAACGGGAATGGATGCTGCATTAAAAAGTAAAGGTGAATCTATGGATAATCGGTTGGAAACTCCAGAAATGCAAGAACGTATTAAATGGGCTAAAACCAAGATATCAGAGCTCGTAGAAGAGCCCTCAAAAAATGAGTTTCAAGCCATATTTGTTATGGCAATTGTAACCCCGATACTGGATGAATTGGGTGCTGACCCGGCAGTCATCGTGGGCGGGCACGCTGTTGAGCTGTATACTTCCGGGAGCTATAAAACGGCTGATGTCGACTTGGTGATGATTCGAGATGATTTGGCACGTATGTTATTCGACAGGTTGGGATTCGTCCGTGAAGGTAGATTTTATTTTGTTCCCGAGCTGGATATTCCTATTGAAATACCGTCAAGTGATTTAGCTGGATCTAAAGATAAAATCTATAAAGTAAATACCCCTGATGGCTACTGCTACGTAATTGGAATTGAAGATCTAGTCTTAGACAGGCTGCGTGCCGCAGAGTATTGGACAGATGAACGTAGTCTAGAATGGGCTCGATATCTAATGTCTGCGCAGTTTAATTCCATAGATATAGACTATATGAGAGAGACTGCGTCCCAAGAAGATCTTAAGTTGCTTGAACGCCTGAATCGGGAGTACACTTGGGTAGTGGAGCACATGGATAGTAATGATAAGTAAAAGGAGCCCTTTCGTTTCAAGGCTCCTTTTTTGGCATTAATCACAAAACTTACTTATTGATCTTCAGCACAGAAGCATCATTAATATCGTACAGCTTACCCTTGGTGGTATCAACAAGCTGAACAATTTGCTTTTGGGCTGTTCCGCTTGTTGGTGCGATGGCATCAAGAGTGACATTGTTCTTTTTCAGCTCGTCGATAATTTGCTGAATAGAATAATCTGCTTTCCCTTGAGCTGTGCCCTTGTCGTGAACCGGGGCATCCGTGATAAAAATGATTCTTTTGGCGTTCTTGCTGCCCGACAGCTTGGTAACGGCCATATGAATCGCATCCAATCCGGATTCCGCTTCATCCCCTCCGCCGGCAGCCGTCAATTTATTTAAATTGGCCTTCAGCGCATTTTTATTGTTCGTAAATTCAAAAAACTCCAGATTTTTATTCGAAATATCCACATAATTCATATCCCGGTAAGCCACGATTGCAAAATTAGAGCCGGATGGTACGGAATCGACAAAGCTTTTCACCGTGTCTTTGATGTAATCTATGGTCTCCCCCATACTGCCAGTTACATCCATGACAAAAACAATATCGGCGGAACCGTTAATGCCTTGCGATATTTTTTCAAAAATAGGCGAAGTACCGGACGATTCAGTTCCCGTATCTTCCTCTGCTTTTTCGCTTTCAGCGGTTGTAGGGATCACGGGCTCGCTCTGGAAAATGATAACCGAGCTATACGCGCTGCTCCACTCCACAATTCCGCCAAACGCCTCGCCAATGAAGCGGATTGGAACCATCGTTACTCCATTGATTAATTGGGGGGCCGCACTCAACTTAATAGCCTTGCCGTTCACGTATGCAATCTTGGAGCCAATCGTTAGTTTAAGGGTGGTTCCGCCTTTGGTTGCCGTGATCGTTTTGGTGGCGCCATCCCATTTGACCTTTGCACCAAGCGCTTCAAAAAGAGCCCGGAACGGAACGAGCACACTTCCCTTCACTTTGACAGGCGGCTGTACATAAGCTTGTCTCTGTCCTTCAATAAGCACTTGAATCAGTGAAGATTCGTTGTTGATGGGCACAAATTGCGGGATGGATGCTGCCAGGCCCCCATATTGATTGATTGTTTTCAAATAAAAGTAATACCCGCCTGAAGGCAGTCCAAGCTGATTCATAGAATAGGTTGTAGATGTGCTTGTGTTAATTCGGATTCGTTTAACGACATTCCCTTTTGCATTCTTGATGATCAGATAGGAAGTGTAGGTTGGCTGGAACGCCGCAGCTTTTATACTGACCGTAAACGTAAAATTCGACTTGATCGTAATACGGCCAGGATACTTCTCACCGGTAGGAACGTTAAATTCTACTACCTCATTATCTGAAGACCCTGTTTCAGTGGACGGAGTATTCTCCGTTGTTTCACCGGAAGACGTCTGATTATCTCCTTGATTCCCAGTAGATGCTCCAGTATTTCCGGTCTTGTCGTCAGAAGCTTCAGTATCCCCTGCATCACCTGCCGACCCTTGAGTACCCTCTGTTTTATCCACAGACTCTTGAGGACCTCCGGTTTTACCGGCAGATGCATTAGCCCCACCTGTTTGATCGGTGGATGCCTGATTATCTCCTGTTTCACCGTCAGGGGTCACAGCATTCCCCGTTTCACCGGAAGACGTCTGCGTACCGACAATTGACGTAACAGGGAAGTAGAAGTAAATTTTCGAGCCGGGTACCAGGCCATCGTATTTTTTCGATATCGTTATGATGCCGGTTTCTTGATTAAAAGTAAAACTGGATGCAGGGACTTCTGTAAAACTACCTATGTTTAAAACGACATTTTTACTCGAATTCAAAACATAGTTTGTCGCTAAATGAAAAACTCGTGTTGAACCGTCCCACTTACCAAGGAAAATTCCGATATGTTCTACATTTGAGAGAGATGTTTTCCATTCAAAGTTTGGAAAAATCAAGTATGTAAAATAAATCTCTGCTCCAAGACCCGGAGCTTCACTCAGCGTTATTGTGTTCGTGCCATAGTCAACCTTATACGTTGTGGGATCGATTTCGACTCTGTTGATATACAAACGAAGCTGGTTATCAGGCGTAATTTTATTCTTTGTCTCGAATTTAAAGACACGCGACTGTCCATCCCCATCCGGAAGGACATAGATCATATAGTCGCCTTCCATCATTTCATGTGTATCGGGGAATTTCAGATAATCTTTCATTTTTTTTGTAACTAATGTAGCTTCTTCAGCTTTTGCAATTCCTGTATAAAGCTCCAGATTGCCCACCAAGAAAATAGAAAGAATAAACAAAATCATCAGTTTCCTGTACTTCATACCATCTTCACTCCGTTTTCATTGATAAGTCTATGAACGACAGTTCATTCCTGTATGTGGAAATCACGGCCGATAACTTACTTTATCACAGAAAACGATACTTTAATACTATATTTTCTACATTCTAAGTATAAAAGACCTACTATTCGTTCCCTACATGTAAGTCTATGGAATCACGACTCTTTAATACCAAGAAAAAAGGACGGTCATAACCGCCCTCTAAATCTTGATTTTCTGTATTTGAATATTGGCAGCCGTGCCTCCCACTTCTATTCTAATTATGTCGCTTGCTTCGTTCACAGCCAGCCTTGCCCGAATTTCTGACGGGGAATTCATCGTATAACCCTGTTCAAAAATAAGCTGCCCGGCTTGCGCGGACGTAATTTTTCCGTGTTTATATAAGTAGCAGGTTAGCGCTCCATTAGAAGTCCCCGTGGCACTTTCTTCAGGAATGTCATACAAAGGAGCAAAGTTTCTGCAGCGGGCAATGGCGTCAGTCAACGTATCCAAAGTGAATAGATGATAGCCGATGACGTTATGCTTTTTGCTGATGTCTTTGACTTGCTCAAAATCAGGGTGAATTTGTTCCAAAACATCTAAGCTTCGAACAGGAACCAAAATATCCCGCAAGCCTGTAGAAACAATTTGGATGGGCAAATCAGAAAGCAGTTCATCCGGACTAATCCGCAAGGAATCGGCAATGATTTGTCGATCGATTTCTTCATAAAATTGCGGCAGAGCCTGTGCAAGAAACACGCTGCCACCCTCTTTTACAGCCACCTCCAATACTCCGGCCTTCGTTTCCAGAGTGTACGTTCCGCTGCGGATCAACTTTCGGGACATCATCAGATAAAAGGCTGCAATCGTTGCATGTCCGCACAAATCAACTTCATCGATAGGAGTAAAATAGCGGACTTTAAAATCGGCATGCTGCGACTTTTCCACAAAAGCCGTCTCCGAAAAGCCAACGATCCGTGCCACCTGCTTCATTTCTTCCGCTGACAACGAATCGGCGTTCAGGACAACCCCGGCCGGATTCCCACCCTGCTGCCCTTTCGCAAAGGCGTTTAGTGTATAGACTTGAACATTCATTTAAATTCCCCATCTCGTACTTAATAAAAATATTTTACAGGCTCTACTGCAAAATAGATATGGCCATTACAGTATTTTGCCGATCAGGTGTGATTGATGTCATCAACGTAGAATATAAAAATGGTAGGAAATCAGTTCTTAGGTGCAGTTTGAGCGTTTAGTACCTTGTTTTATTTAGGACCATCCGGGAAAATGGAAGAAAGACTGTTTTCGTACCTATTTAATTCGGGAGGTAGACATGAACAGCACAACGATCATTACCCTGCTCATCATTTTCGGGCTGACTACGGGTTTAATTACGCTGATTGTCGCCTTGAAATCAGTTCGTACCCATCTGAAAGCCCAGCAGAGCCGTAAGGAGATCTTGGCCGACGGGATCAAGGCAAAGGCGCTCATTCATTCCGTTCAACAAACCTCATCCACCATGGGGGGACGCCCAGGTATCCAGCTCGATTTAACGGTCACCCAAGAGGACGGCCAAACCTTTCGGACCACGGTGGAAACCTTTATTTCCGTCGTTGACATTCCCCATTACCAAAATGGTGCTGTCATCGATGTCAGATACAAAATGATTGGCAATGAACGAAAGGTCGAAGTGGAGAATGCTTATATTCCGTCCGCCTAAACCGGGCATCCTCATTTTATGCCCTCCTTTATTTCACCTTTAATCCAAATGATCAGACAAAATACGCCTCCGGCAGCCTGAATCAGGAGCAGGAGGCGTTGCAACAGCCGTTAATCCTTATAACGCTGCAATGCTTGATTTATTTCCACTTCGGCCGTGGCCTTATCAGCAAACCCACTTGTTTCCACAACCTTGCGGTTGGATGGAAGCAGCTTGTATACCTTGAAAAACATCTCGATTTGCTCGGCTTGGATTTTCGGTAGATCGGAAATGTCCTGTACGTTATCATAAGTCGGATCAACGTCGCTGACCGGAACTGCAATAACCTTGTCATCCTGTTCGCCATCGTCGATCATTTTCATCATGCCAATCGCACGCACCTTCACGACTGTACCGGGGACGAGCGGCTCTCTGGTCAGAACGAGCACATCCAGCGGATCGCCGTCTCCGCCGATCGTTTGTGGAATAGAGCCGTAGTTGCCCGGATATTGAACAGACATGGACTGATACCTGTCAGCAATGACATACCCGGTTTCGGCGTCAATCTCATATTTGATCAGACTTCCCTGCGGAACTTCAATGACTGCATTAATTTCTTCCGGATAATTATCCGTCTGAGGATAATCGAAAGGATGAATCCTGTTCGAGCTCCCGCTGTCCGCTGCTTGCACCGACGGTGAGGGTGAAAGTACGCTAATGAACACAGAAACCAGTAATATGAGCGTTAAATTTTTCTTCATCTGCGCCTCCGCCTTTTATGGTATTAAGTTGTGAGTTTAATGCTCATTTATATGGCGGATATAAAAGGGGTGTAAAATTTGTGTTAAGTAAAAAGCCGCCCTATTAAAGGACGGCTGTACAGTATTGTCAAAGCTTATTTTCGAGTCAATCAGTGTTATTGTTTAATTCTATGCGGTAAATAGACATTACTTTTGTGTGTCACCATATCCTTCCGGGGCAGGAATCCCCTTTTCAGCCGATCTGCTTACAGATTCCCAATCCTCCCATGTTTTGATGCGCTCTTTGTAGGTATTCCTAACGAGGTCAAAGATCATACTTCCCAAGATCAGTCTTAAGGGAGGATCGTCACTTTCCACCAACCTCATAAGAGCCTCAGCAGCTAAGGTGGGATCGCTATCTATCGAGCCTTCCGCATTTTGTTTTGCCAATTCTCCCCTAAGGGGATCGTAGGCGTCCAATGGATTGCTGTAACGCATGGCTGTATACATATCTGTCCAGTAGCCGCCAGGTTCTACCATCGTGAGCTTCACCCCAAAGTGGGCCGCTTCTTGTGCCAAAGCTTCACTCAACCCCTCCAGTGCAAACTTACTTGCACTGTATAAGCCTGACATTGGGCCTGAAATCAATCCTCCGATACTGGAAATCTGAATCAAGTGCCCTTTCCTCTGTTCGCGCAGGTAAGGCAATACCGCCTGACAGACCCAAAGAGCCCCGAAAAAATTGGTTTCCATCAGGTCTCTTGCATCGGTCTCGCTCAATTCCTCGACCATACCTAAAGTCATAACACCCGCGTTATTCACCACGATATCCAGATGTCCAAAATGTTCTACTCCCACTTTAACCGTTGCAAAGACAGCATCCCGATCCCTTATATCGAGCTTCAAAAACAATAACGAGTCTTGATACTGCTCCTGAAGCTTTTCTAAATTACCGATAGTTCTTGCGACAGCCACAACTTGATCCCCTGCTTCCAAAGCAGCACTGGTGAATGCAAAACCAAGCCCCTTACTGGCTCCCGTAATAAACCAGACACGACGTTTTCCAATATTTCTATCTGACAGCTTATCTGACTTTTGTATGGTCATTGAAATTCCTCCTATTAAGAAATAAAAAAACACAGGCCATTCTCTGCCTGTGCAAATCGTAATCGAATAGGAATATCCATATGAGTCCATATTAGCAGCAAGAATAAAGAAACTTCTCCAGAAAAACAACGGAGATAACTCTTTATACTTACACTTAAATGAACAAGACAGCATATGGACAGACTCATCCCGATTACTCTGCTAACAGGCAGAGCAAAAAGAAAGCTCAAATTAATGCAATATACATTAACGTTTGCTTATCGGGAAGAATCAATCACACATAACCCTCCGTTCATTTCAGATAGTGCCAGTATAACAATGCCAACCACAATTTTCAACTAAAGTCTTCTTCCTTCATGAGGATTCCAAGCGCTTGCTTAACTTCTTCTATGCTCATCCAGCCCTTTTCTTTGCCGGCTTGCTCGCCCTCAGTCAGCTGAGACATCAGTTTTAGCGACGCCCTTAATTTCTCATATTCATTATTTTCCGACAGCATATAACTCACAACTCCTTTCTTACTAGTATCACAATAACATACCTCGTCATATAACTGAAAAGCCCGCTAGAGCAAGTACATGCTCCGGCAGGCTCCAGAATTACGCTCAGGCGTGCTCCCGTTCTTTGATCTGTGTGTTATTTCAGCTTGGCCACGGTTACGGCCACTTGTTCAAGCTGCTTCTGACTCAACGTATGGTCAGGCGAGCTCAATGTGACAAAACGGTCGTTCAGCGCAAAGCTTAACATCGGCGTCTTATCCGGCGTGTACCATTTAGCCTGAACTCCGTTCGACAGTTTTACCGTCTTGCCATCATACAGATAGGCATAGTCCCGCGGCGATACGGTCACCGTCATGTGCTTAAAGAGCAGATTTACGCCATCCTCCGAGGCGCCAACCTTATTAAAGGCATCCCCTTTGACCATTTGTGCCGGAGCATAAGGCGTTTCGAAGGATTCGAATTTTGCATACGCCTTGGTGATCTCCTTCAACTGCGCTTGGGTAAAATTCACCCCGACCAGACCCGCATTGGCGTTGTTGTCCCCGCCTTTCCCGCCGCCAACCAGCACCTGCTGCTTGTTGGCGTCATAGCTAACCGGCACATCCAGCACATCGCCAAGCGCCCGCACCGGCAAATATGTCGAACCGTTATAGGTGATTGGCGTTAATTTGTTGCCTTGCCCGTCAACCAGAGAATAAGCTTCTCCATTAACCTGAATGCCGATCGAATGATTGAGATAAGCGGTGATTTTTTGCAATTGCGTGCCTGCGTACACTCCGGCTGCGCCTGTTAAAGTCATGCCGGCTACGGCGATGGTGATGATCGATTTTTTCATGTTGTTCATATGATTCGTTCCCCTCTGTTCAATAGTTGTGGATGCGTTTATTTAAAATCAATAACATGCGTGACGAGCAGCGACTTCGGATCATCCAGGGTGAATCCCAGCCTGCTGCCGGATGGGCTCCAGCTAAACGGATACACGGGATGAGGCATCGGATCGCCGGCGGCATAATACTGCGCAAGCGGTATTACCCGGCCCGAGCGGGTGTCGAAAATATACACCCCGTTCATACCCGTCTTATCCTCGGTATAGATATCAAACGCCAGCTTCGCGGAGTCCGGGGACCATGAGATGTAGGAAATCAGGTCACCTTTGCCGATCAGTGAGCCTTGCAGGCTCCCGGCGGCATCGTAAATCAGCAGCTCGCTGCCTTTAAAATCGCCGGACTGCGAGACTGTGGATACCGCGATATATTGGCTGTCAGGCGAAATTTCGAAGCTCCAGACATCCTGAATCAGACTGACCGGCTTCGATTGCCCCGGTTCAAACACCTTCAGCACATGGTGATCATCGGTATAATAAATCCGGCCATGGCTGGCGCCAAACTGTCCGAACATCTCGGCATCAGGGTCATCCAGCGTTACAGCGGTCACCCTCCCGTCCGCAGCCGAGATTTGGCGAATTTCTCCACGCCCGCTCATGGAGCCTGCGGCCAGAATATACGTGTCCGCGTTCAGCCAGCCGCCCCGCTCCAAATAGTTATCGCCCTTGATCTGAATCGTCTCGCCTGTATGGAGATTTTTCACGAAATTGTCTGCGATATATTTGTCCTTCCATTTCTGAATGAAGCTGTATCCGCCGTCCGGTGAAATGGTTTCTTTAATGAGCATATATCCGTTCACCTGCTGTCCTCCCTCCCCGGTATTTTCCCTGCTCTGGCCGGAGTTGATATTCATGATGGAAGACGTGTACTCATATTTTGGCTCCTCCGTCGCGGTTCCCGCTTTCACCAGCTTGGTCGTCTCGATGCTGACCTCGTCCTCCGACAGCCAGGATTGAATGCTCGCAGCCTCAATCCGATGCGTGCGGGCGACCGTGAGCTCCCGGCCAGCCTGCTGCGTTGGCTGCTTGACGACAGTCAGCTTGCGTTCACCGCCCGGAGCAGGCTCCGTGCTCTGATCCGTCTGCGTCCCGGTTCGGCTGGCATCAGGGTCGACCACTGTAAGCCGGTCCCCGGACGATTGGCAGGCCGTCACGGCCAATGACAATACCACGGCCGCAAAGAGCTTGATGCCGTACATTCCAGCATTTTGTTTCATCATATAGGCACCTCCAGCGCCGCCACAGGGGCACAGTCTCAAGCGGCCTGCTTCATTGGCTTCGTCCGCTTCAGCATCCTCTGTTGACCCTATTGTAGAAAAAGAATATCCCGAAAACATATCCGACTTGTAACGTTCCTGTAACATCCCCGCCTCCAATGCAAATAACCCCACGAAGTGGGGCCTTGCACCGAAGTCTATCCAGGTACTTGGCGGGGACCCCGGAAACTTGTAAACCTATTCAGGCCTTATTCCAAGTTTGGACTGTTACCTGCGGAAATAGTCTCCGGGTGTTCCGGCCGCTGCAGAGGCAGCGTAATGACAAATATCGAGCCCTCCGGCCCCGAAGCTGCAAGCTCGACCGTTCCGCCCTGCTTCTCCGCCAGACCCTTCACGAGCGGCAGACCGAGTCCCGTACCGCCGTGCGCTCTGGAGCGGTCGTCGCTGACGGTATAAAAAGGATCGAAGATTTTTGCCCTCGCCTCCTCCGGAATACCGATTCCGGTATCCCGGACTGTGATGTTCATCCAGCCTTGCCCATCCTGATCCCGCACCGCCTCATTGGATAGCAGCACCTTTCCGCCCGGTTTATTATACTTAATCGCATTATCCAGCAGATTCTGCACCATATGAATGAGATTTTCCGGATCAGCCCACACGGAGCCTTCCTCCAGCGTTGAGACCATCTCGACCCCATGCCTCTCCGCCTTCGCCTGCAGGCGGTCCGCCGCTTCCTGAAGCAAGGGCAGCAAACTGACGGATTTCGCATGTGTCTCAAACTCGTACACATCCATGGAGGACAGCTTCAGCGCCTTCTCCACAAGCCCGTACAGCCGCTCCGCCTCCTTGCCGATTTGCTTTCCCGCCTCCTCCAGAAGCCCCGGGTCATCCCGGTACATGTCCAGCAGGTCGGTATAGGCGAGAATGGAGGTCAGCGGCGTTTTGAGCTCGTGGCTGATATTACCGATAAACTGCTTCTGCTGCTGCTCCAGCTCCTGCAGACGGGCAACAGCCTCAAGCAGCTTGCTTTTTTCTTCCGTCAGCTGGGCGAGAGATGAGGAGATTCGCCCGCTCATCTCATAAATGCCCTGCGCCAGCTCACCAAGCTCATCGGCCCGGCGCACCGTGGGGGCAGATAGATACTTTCCTTCCCCGATGCCCTGGGCAGCCTCGTTCAGCCGCTCAATGACACGGGCCTGCCGCCATACATAAAGGAAGCCGAGCAAGAAACCCGCCGCCAGCACCAGCACGCCGGTAACCCAAAACAAGCGCTGTATCCCTTCGTAAAAAGCATGCTGCTCGGCAAGCGACACGTGAAACTGAATCGTGCCCACCAGCTTGTCATCGGCTTTGTAGAGGGGCGCCAAATACAGCAGCCTGTCCCCTTCCGTAATATAAGCCGATAGCCCTTGCGCCGTATGGGCGAGCGCATCCTTCACATCCGCCTTCGGCTGGAACGGCAGCGAGGTGCCGGCCAGTGTGCCGTCCTGTTTATACAGCGTGACAGGCAGACCGCTTTGGGCGCCAAGATCAACGGCAAGCCGCTGGCCGCTTCGCTCCATGAAATCGTCCGCGGAAAGCGCACCGCTCATCATCGCCTCCTGGCGAACCCGCGAATTGGCAGCCTCCACCTCCCCGGCCAGCGTTTGCTCCAGCCGGGCACGCTGGTCGTTCCGGATGCCGGCAAGCACAAGGAAGCTGAGCACCGCAATCACGGCAGCCAGCAGAAGGGCCAGCAGAAGGGCGGCCTTCCACTTGAGCCCCAGCCGCCAGGCTCGCCGCCTCATGGCAGCGACTCCGTGCTTTTATAACCGATGCCGTACACGGTTTGGATCACGTCATGCCATTTGCCCAGCTTCTTGCGCAGCCGCTGGACATGGATGTCCACCGTTCGTGTCCCGCCCGCGAAATCCATATCCCACACCTGCTCCAGCAGCGACTCCCGGGAGAAGACCCGTTCCGGATTCCGCGCGAGCAGCGCCAGCAAATCAAATTCCTTGGGCGTCAGCTCGATCACCGCTCCCTCCGCGTGAACCGTGCGGTTCGGCAGGCTGATCGACAACCCGGCAAGCTGAACCAGCTCCTGCACCTCCACGGACGTTTGCGGTCTGCGGCGGGATAGCGCTTTAACCCTGGCGATGATTTCCCGCATATCAAACGGCTTGGTCATGTAATCGTCCGCCCCCAGCTCCAGGCCGAGCACCTTGTCAACGATATCGTTTTTCACCGTCAGCAGCAATATCGCCGGTCTCTGCGGCCGCCCTTCCAGCCTGCGGCACACGTCGTACCCGCTCATGCGCGGCATCATCACATCAAGCACCATAACCTCCGGCTTGAACGTGTCGACACGGTCCAGTGCTTCCTGACCGTCCGCCGCCGTCTCTACAATATATCCCTCTCTCCGCAGCGCGTAGGCCACCGCCCCGGAAATGCTCGCTTCATCATCAACTACAAGTACCTTTGTCATGCAAAGACTCCTTTGCTCGTTACTTGAGGCGTTTAGTGATTACTATTTTATCTTCCCAATAATGAAAAGCAACAAAAAAGGACAAATCCAGCTCAAAGGATGGACTTGTCCCGTTTATTTCTCAGGAAATGCTGTCATTTCAATAAGTTAATAAGCACAAATACAAACGCTATACATGCCGGGAGTCCCTGCGTAATCAGGATCGATCTTTTCGCAGTCACACTGCCGTAAATGGCAGCAACGAGAACACAGATCAGAAAGAACATTTGAATTTGGATGCCGACCGAACCGTCCGGATGCAGGAGTCCCCATATCAGCCCAGCCGCCAAAAATCCGTTGTACAGCCCCTGATTCGCAGCGAGCGCCTTCGTCTCTTCCGCAAACTGCCGGGTTGTTCCAAACGTCCTCATTCCTCTCGGCTTGGTCCACAAGAACATCTCCAGGATCAATATGTAAATATGCTCTATTGCAACAATCGCAACTAATATGGAGCTAATCAAGGCCAATGGGCTTCCACTTCCTCTACATAAAGGTATGTGCTGCTTAATCGTAATAACTATAATAACCACTTCATGAGAAATTACCAAGGCTTTTATTATACGCCCAAAACAAAATGTGACCGATTCCCGTCCGTAACTGTGTTATTGGTAAAGGAGGACAGAACAACCATGCAGCGATCCATGACCCGGCCGGGGAATCATGTGATGAAGAGCTACGAAGCATACGCCAGCATGCTGTTCCGGATTGCCATGATTCATCTGGGCAGCCGCGAGGATGCGGAAGAAGCCACTCAAGAAACCTTCATCAAATTAATGGAAAAAGCACCTGAGTTCAAGGATGCCGAGCATCAGAAAGCCTGGTTGATCCGGGTGATCACCAACCATTGCAAAACCATGCTGGGCAGAGGCTGGCGCAAGCGGGAGATCAAGCTGGAAGGGGCTGAGCCGGTTACGGCCGAGACTTCTGAGGATTGGGAGCTGCTCCAGCTTGTGATGGCACTGCCTGTAAAGTATAAGACGGTCATTCATCTGTATTATTACGAGGACTACCGAATCCAGGAGATCAGCAGGATCTTGCGGATCAGCGAGTCTGCGGTGAAGATGAGACTCCAACGGGGACGGCAGCTGTTAAAACTGAATCTGGAAGGAGCGGAACCGCAATGAATGAAGAACAGTTCCGGATAAAATATAAGAAAGCGGTGGATACGATGACAACAAATGAAGCGATGAAAAAAAGAATGGAAAACAAGCTGCAGGAGCTGCAGCAAGAACGGAAGCGCCCGCGCAGGACCGTATATATCGCCGCCAGTATCGTACTCGCTGCCGGTATCGGTGTGGCTGCATCCAGCTTCTTGAAGCAAGGGGACGGACCGGGAGTGCCCAGTCATGAGGCAGCCCAGCTAAATCCGAACACACCTGCCTCAAACTCATCCGACAGTGTCGTCATTCCCAAGCTGGAGCTGCCGGATCAGAACTCCGGTGTCAAGGCGAGTATGGTTCCTCTGGTCGTCTATCAGGGCAATGTCTATACTCAGGCGGCAACCCGCATCGACGCCGCCGATGCGGCCGCGCTGCGCGGCGACAAGCTCGGGCGGACAACAGGCGGCATTAACGAACTGAGCGGAAAAGACAAGTACACCGAGCTGGCCTCCAACATCGGCGAAACGGACATTTATGCCGTAAAAGGATACGATTCGGACTTCCGAATTATGTCCTACACCGAGATCGACGGCCAAGTCTATGCCGAGCTGTTCGAGCATACCAACGGCATTACCGTGAGCAGCGGGGCCGACCTTCTTGGCAAGCTGAACCTGCAGGACCGGATCGCCTCAGCCGAGTGGCAAAGCTTCGAGAGCTGGAACAACGGCCTGCAGCAATATGAGCCTCTGGCCAACGACGAGTCGCTCGCCAGCTTCCTGACCGCCCTTCAGGATGCCAAACCGCTGGCAGCCGAGCCGTTAATCAATCAGGGCATCTACGATGACGAGAACCGCAAGGTCCTCTACTTGAAGCTTGAGGATAATACCCAGGTAGAGCTGACGCTGTTCGGCAAAGGGCTTGTGCGCTATGGCAATGCCCCGGTATTTTTCGAGGTCGAGTCCGACGCGTTTCAGGCGCTTTGGAAGGGTATGAGCTTGTAACAAAAGCTACAAAGCAGCGGCTTGTCTCAAGGAGAGCAATCCGCTGTCTTTTTTTGAATCCGATGGAGATCCCTCCAATTGAAAACAAAAACAGCCTTTCGGCTGTCGAGGATCTACTACTTTCAATGTACAACAGTTCTTAGTTGATGGCTTGCAGCGCCTTGATTTCTTCTACAGACATCCCTGTTGCCTCTGCGATGGTTTTCAGGTCTATGCCCATGTTTAAAAGCCTGGCAGCAATTTCTGCAGTTGTTTCTGCAGTTGCTTCTGCTTTTGCACCTTCTATACGTGACTTTTCATCACTAAGCGCCTTCATCCGGGCATCATAGGCCATGCGTGCTGCCGCATCCTGGCTCAAAAACTCCAGCGTGTCCATCGCCTTTTTCAGCATCGGCTCCTTCATCGTCAGCACCTCCCAACTGGATTTGTCCACACCCTTCAAAAATAGCAACCAGTTCGCTAGCATTTCCTTGTCGTTTGATGAATAGCCGGGTGGATTGAAGCTAAACGTAAAAGGGATTTTTTAAATGTCCTCATTTTTTAATAATTCAATAAAATCTGTAAGAATGCATTGAATCGCATCTTCACGTGACATCCGAATGTACTTGCTAACGTGGAGAATATCTTTCTCAAATATTGAGAGTATGTTGAACATGGCTTCCTTGTTTCCTTCCTGGGCTAGATGGAGGAGCTCGTTAAACTCGGTGTCTGAGATAAATGTTTGAGCATTTTCTTTTTCCATTTACTCACCGCCTGTTGTGTCATGTTCAATTCTCTGGCAACCTGAGCTTCGGTTTTATCATTTATGTAGAGTTCGTAGATGATCTTCTTGCCTGTCGTTGATGGCAACGAATTAATTAAGTCTTCAATGAACAGTTCGTTGTCTACCCCGTCTGTAAATGAGGTTGTATAAAATTCTCTCTCTTCTTTTACAATTTCCCGATTTGAAATCACTCTTGCCCTGTACTGAATCCTCCAGCCAATGCGATACAATTCTTTTCGATATTGCTCTACCAAGGGTAATTCCTCCATCATATCCCTCCTCATTATATAAGGAAATGGCGGAATAGATTTTACAACCTTACCCAAAAATAATTCGAACATTTGTTCTTATATTATATCATATTTTTTATTTTTCGGTTGTTTTATGAACTGATTATTTTCCATTACTTATATAAACCATGAAGAGAGGAGGGACAGGAATGGAATTTGAAGAGGTGCTTTCATTGGTGGCAAATGTAGGGTTTCCGGTCGCATTATGTCTCATTCTACTTCGCTACATTCTGGATACTATTGGCGAGAAGCTGGACAAGCTGGATGAATCACTTAATCATCTGACTAAGGTAATAAGCGGGATCGAATCGGTTAGCAGGACGGACGAGAACAGATGATTTAAAAGCCCGTTGCCAATCGGTAACGGGTCGTTTCGTTTTACAATTCAATTAGGCTATCCGGTAAGCTCTTAATTCACTAATCAATTGTTCCCAGCTATTTATGCAATTTTCGTTGACTGAAGTGATTATGCTCGGCATGTTCTTGTTGGCGCTGCTCACTTTCTTGAATAGACGAAAATAACCCGCCCAGGTTGACCGCCTGCGGGTTATTTTCTCGCTTGGGCTGGAGGTTTCCCACCCAAAATGTTGTGCAAGGAGTCGGATGGCGGTCCGGCTCCTTCCTTCTATTGTAATCATACCATCGCTGTTTCATTCACGCAATTTGAACATGATATTTAAACCGATATCGATTCGATCTATCAATCTTATCAAACAATTGCTGCCGGTAAGCAACGCGCAAGCACAGTTCGTCAGCCCAATATTTGCCCACCTGATCGAGAACAAGGCGACCGAAAAATATCCGTTCTCGTTCATGGCGATCTATGCCGCTGATAGAGAGACATCGGGCAAATCAGACCCTTTCCCTGACTATAAACATTGCTTTTACCAATTTAACCAAGCAGGCTTGCGGCAAAGGCTCCTAGCGTCTCTCTACATACAGAGGCAGATTGCAGCTCAATGCAGATCTGCGGCTCAGTATTCCTGTCCTTTTCCTGGTTGCGAATAACCCAGACACCTTCATCGGAAGGAAGAAGAAACAAAATATTCTCTATCATCGTCTGATCCCCATGGGCTATTCTTATCGTGCTCAGATTATCCATGCTGCCGACATTTGCTTGAAAAGCCTGCTGCCATTTTGCTATCAGATTTTGCTCGTCTGGTGAAAGATCGGTACAGAGAGTGGGTACAGCCACAGAGACATGACCCGGCTCCGTCAATTGGTTCCATAATCCTTCAGTAATCACGGCCTTGGCTCCAGTTGAAGCTGCAGGCGCAGCCCCTGACTTCTCAACTCCATAAAAACGAACAAGCTCCTCTTCCCAATCCTCCGGTTCAGTCCAGGTGAAGAAGTGAACCGTATTGCCATCAGACAAGTGATACAAGTATCGCTGCTGCTGGACGTGAATGGACAAAACTTTAGCTGAATCCCGCTCCGTCACCCCTCTCAGCATGTAACTGCTGCTTAACAAATGCCGGATAATTTCCGCAATCGCGGGAATAAATGTGACTTCTCCGTCCGCCTCGCGAATGGACTCAATAAAACCTTTGGCTATCAAGCTGTGAGTGGCCGCCTGGAAAAGCAGCTGCCAGCTTTCCTCAGGCAAATCCCCATAAAAAGCCTTCATCAGTCCAGCAGCCATTTCCTCCCCTTGATGAACGGCCAGGGCGTACCCCAGCTCTTCCAATGAAAATATATAAGTTTGCTCGCTCATGTCAGCCAATCCTCCAACGTAGATCTATTTCGATTCTTTCCCGCCACGGCTGATCAGTCCGCGCAAAAGCTTCATGACTGACTGGATTTCGGTATCCGTCAGCAAATAATAGGTATTCACTGTCCAGGTCTCCCGGTTCTTCAAGTGAAAAATAAGCTCAGGAAACTGAGGAAGCAGCCACTTTCGAATGGAAGCACCATTGTAGCTTATTTTCGAAATCTCCGACCACTCCACTGTGCGCGTGCCATCTGAGATGGAATTTTGATCATAGGCAAGCAGCTGTGTATTCGATTGAAGTGCCCTTGGCAAGCAGACAACCAAATATCCTCCAAAAAACGGAATCCCTATAATAGCGGCTGTAATGCAAAAAAATTTACGAAGCCAGGTCGTATCCATGAAAAAAGCTGCATACAGCAGAAAAAGACAAGCCAGAACAAACAATAAGCTGCCAAGGGCTTTGCCCCAGGCCACGGACTTTCGATAAGATATCGTGTTCATCTTTAAGCGCCTTCCCAAATTTATTTAAACAGCCCGCTGATCCAGCGAACTCCCTTCTCAACCACCTTGGCTGCGCCGTCACCTACAAAAGCCCCTACCGTTCCGCCTACATAGGAGCCCACAGCAGCACCAACCGGGCCACCGATCATCGCACCTAACGCTCCTCCGGCAACAGCCCCGCCATAGGTCACCGCTGTTTTCACAACAACGTTGGATGCCGCAACAGCCACTTCTTCCCCGTTCAGCTTGCCTTCACGATATTTGCTGACAAGCGAGGAACCTTCACCGATCACATTAAAAGTAGCATTAAGCGGAAAAATCTTTTTGGCGATCATACCGGGAATTTTGCTCGTAGTGATCCCGTACCTGCCCTTTTCCACACCGGCAATCACCTGTCTTGTCCATTGCGGAAAGTTCTTGGCTTGGCTGAGTCCCAGACCGTAATTGAGACCGAACTTGCTGGCTACCGCATCAAAACCTTTCAGCCCTTTCATGATGATGCCCGGCTTAGCCATCTGGCGATTGATGCCTTTTGCCAGGTTCTTCAAGAACTCATTGTTGCCCTTTCCTTTAACCCATGGCGCATTATGAATTTTGGTGCGAGTCGGGTCTCTGGGATCCACTCTGAATCGGACCGATTTGGACAACACCAAAGAAGCGCCTACAGAGCTGTAGAGGAGCGTGCCCCATTTCTCCAAATTATCTCTTACGCCCAGCGAGTCATTTAACCAATTTTGCGCTTGATCCCATGCATTGCCCGAGCTCCCGGAAGACAGGCTGCTTGCGGAGGAAGCAAGCTTAACGGAATTCATATCGGTTTCGTTGCCGGCATCCGCTTCCGTGAAGCGCTGGGCAATCGTATATAGCTGGGTGCTTACTGAGCCCATTGCAGCTGTAAAGTGGTCCATTTGCTGACGGGCCTGCTGAAAATCCTGATAGAACCTTTGCTGTGTTGTACCCGCCCACCCGCTTTCAAGAAATTGAATCTGCTGGGTAAGATGGCCGCAAATTTGCGCCCCTGTCTCCCTGGCCTGCGCGAACTGCCGGGAGATCTCCACCAGTCTTTCCGGGGGAACCAATATTTTGCCCATGGTAATCACCTCAACGATTAGACAGATTAACTGTAATTCATTGTAGTAAAGCTCTCCAATATTAGCAAAAGCATCAAGTAATAAAACACGAAAAAAATCTTAGTTCCCTGGGACTATTCATAGTGGTCGGTAATAGCAAAAGGACAAGTTCAGCAAGTGCATTGAAATAATTTTCGAAAGTGGTTGTAAAACTAGGGGCTCAAATCTCTTTATATAGTGAGACGCCGGTGATCTTAAAAAATATCTTGGAGGTAATAACTATGGCAATTGGTGAAAAATTAACTTCGAGATCTCAACTTTCCGGACGTGATAGCGTCGATCTGTTGGCAAGAACACTTTACGGAGAAACCGAAAATGATTCTGAATCCCGTGTAGGTGTAGCTTATGTCGTCATGAACCGCAAAAACGATAAAAAATACTATGAGTTTAGAGATCTTAATACCATTGAAGCAGTTGTTCTTGCTAAAGATGCATTCTCTTGTTTTTGGGATGATAATTTGGCTAAATGATTGGCGATAAATTGTTCTACAACACAATCACTAAATTTAACGAACTGAGTGAACCCAAAAACGGAAAACTCTACTATAAGTTCCCTGGGGGACGAACGGTTGAAATCAGCTCTAAAATCCCAGTTGGAAAGCACATGTTTTTTAATTACGTCCAGTAATTTATCGATATGCCAAAAAAGCTGGCCAAATAAATGGTCAGCCTTTTTTGTGTTTCTCAAAAGGTTCAACTTCAATTTGATCAACAATGAATTCATTCTTGGCGTTATCAAATTTATATGTGATGTTAATATCACATACGTAAGCTGGAGATATTCCAACACTGGCACCGAGTCTGACTTTTACTTTTTGATTCTCCAGTTCATAAATGACTACACCACCGAAAGCAAGCTCCTCTTGATTAAAATTCGGCGCCGGATCATGATCATAATTGAAATTATATTCCTTTCCTTGCGCCTTAACTTTTATGGCTAAAGTATCATCACCATTTTTAGCAACATGTGTTTCAATTTGACTGTTAACAATCTCTTCGTAATTTTGCACCTTAATTTCAGATAAATCCTCAGCATTAAGGATATGAATATCATAAGTATTGAAGCCTGTCCCACGGCCAGTATTGATTATGATAATTGCTTCTGGCTTACCATCACTTGTAAGATCAGTATGGAACACCTTCGGTTTAGTTCCCGTATCTATTATCTTCCAGTCAAATTCTTTTTGCTGGCCATGAATATCCAAGGTTACCCTCTCAATTACACCTTCCGTTTCTTTCAAAGCATAGAGCTTTACTTCTTCATTTTCCGAAGCAGCAATCAGTTTTGCATCGCTCTCATGTGTAGCTTCCGTTGTTACCGGATTGCTGGGAGTCTCTCCTGCCTCAATCGTAACAGCTCCCGACTTATCTGAGACACATCCCGAAAGCAAAACAGCACTCAACAGCATCAATACGCCAATTTCTTTTTTCAACTCATGTGCCCCTTTCATGTTAACTCGCAGAAATTATATCAGAACCAAAGACGTGACGAATTACATAATTTTAACATTAATTAAAATAAAGTTAAATTTATGTAAACAAATCAAAATACATGACCAATTGCGACTTGAAACGAGTCGAAGTGGCAACAGGAGGATGGTCTTTGGCGATAATCAAATTTGCCATTAGAACCTTTGATGAACCTCCATTTTAATCTATATCCGTTATAAACCACTCGTTCTCTTTTTTATTGAACGTATAAGCAGCTATGCTTGGTTCGGTGGAGTTCTCGTATTGCACTATAGTACGGACACTGCCAACCTTTTCGGACATAAAATTAATTTTATCGATTTGGATACCAGTAATTTTCGAAGAAGGTAGGGATGTAATCGTAACTGAGTCAAACAATTTCAAGTACTCTTGTTCATTACCTTCATTCCTGTACTTGGTAGATAAATGAATGAGTTTAACAAGCTTCAACTCATCGCCTTCATATTTAGACTCATCAATATAAATTTGCTGCTCTTCATTGACTTGCTCATTGGAATTCTCAGTTGGATCAGCTTCTCCGTTCGCCGGCTGGACGGAATCAATTCTCTTCGTTTCACTCTCACCGCATCCAGCCAAGAGAACTACGGAAACAATGAGACTGCTGGCCAATAAAGCGCCCCCTCTTATGAACATTCCCAGCTCCCCCTAATCAATTGTTCCCAGCTTCCATTTCCCTTGTTTGTTCTGCCGGAAATAGTTGATATTATGAACCTCACCCATCTGCCCATTATGTAGCCGTCACCCTTGGACGATCATGGATATTCTCCCGGATCCCTTGTCTTTCTTGAAATAATCAATTTTTTCAAACCTGTAGTCTGGTCCGATCCTGTCCAAATTTACTTGTGCGCTTTGTTCGTCTATGAACGGTTGTTTAAACGATTCTTCATCCTTGTCTACCAATGCCTGTAATGCTTGTTGCAGATCATTTTTTATTTCCTCGTTAAACAGAGGATCATTAATGTCCTCCCATTTGATACAACCAGATAACAATAGGCCAAAAGAAGTCAGGATAATAGAAACATACTTTGGTTTTATGCCTGAGTCCCCTTTCTGGTTTAAAATATAGACGAAACCATTCTGGAATATGTTTCAAGTTCAGAACATACAAGGAGCCCCTCTGACCTCACAGGAACTATCGTGTTCTTGCTCTCATTTTTGAGAAAAACACGCAACAGAAATTGGAAATTACCGTCTTTTATATAAACGGGAGAGATATGTTAGATGAAAAAAAAGACCATAACGCTGATCCTCAGTCTTATTTTATCCACGGTTGTTATTGTAATTTATCGTCTGTTTAGAGGCACACTGGATGAAATGAATTGGGTTGAACATCTTTACTTTGTTTTGTTTACCCTGGGAGTATATCTCTTGCTTATCTTTCTGGATCGGAGAGGAAAACATTAGAATCCGAAAACACCTCCAAATTGTTCTTGAAATTTAATGACAATTGGAGGTGTTATTTTTGATTTTTGAATCTACTTTTCTAAAGCATTAAAAGTTATTATTCTTCTTGCTCTTGTTCATCATGAAGCATCATCTCTAATACGGCATATACGAGCTGCACTCCGTCCTTCATGCCCTGCCTATACAAATATTCATTCTCCAATGCTTGCTTGTAATGATGCTTATCCTCCCATTCCGAGAACTCAGGTTTATTCACAATATCCATATCAGAAAACAGCTTCTGAAATGCCGCATACTCTTCCTTATGTAACTTACTAATCTCTGGATGGCGTATGGTGCGAGCTGAGACATCATCAAGCCGATGCTGAATAATGCTTTCAAACCATACTGGGAGCTTCAAAATTAGTTCCTCCTCGCACATATTGTCTTTCTGTTTGTTCGACTTTTGCATAATGCAGCTGCATCATTAACTGATCAACCTTCTGACTTAATGCCAGCAGCTCGTCATGCTCAGACAAAGGGATAGACTGCTCCAGCAAAGCTTGGCCGAGTTCATTCATCCTCCGTCTCTCTTGCTCCATTTCTTCAAGTAAACGAATCATCATTTAGCCTCCAGTTCCCTTCTTTGGGTTACTCATGCAATTGCACCACAAATTTACCTCGTTAGTTTTAATGCGAAAATCGGTTTATTTTATTTTACTCCGATATTCGCATTAAAACAACAATTCTATCTCGTACAATTTGGGTAAAATGAGAGGTGCATATATATGAAGCATCGCAAAGAACCACCCGGCGATAAAAACATTATTGGTTCCCGAGTAATCGCCATACGCAGAGCAAAGGGAATGAAGCAAAAAGAATTTTTAGCCAGACTGCAAACCTTCGGGCTGGATATTAGTCCAACCAGCCTATCACGCTTGGAAGGACAGTACCGACTTGTTCAAGACTATGAGATCGTGATCATCGCCAAGGCCTTGGAAATTTCCGTTGGTGAATTGTTAGGTGAACAACCTGAGTGAATACCGTCGTATCTACGAATAGCACGAGTTTATAACATACAAAAGAGAAAGTCGAATTGAAATGACGTTCTCTTGGGGGATTCTCGTCTTTGTATAAAAGCTGTCTCTGTTGCTGAAGCCCCAGACAGCAAACAAATTAATACCCGGCTATTAACATTTCAACAAACTTAACATCTGCATCTGCAAACCTGTAATTGCCTAAATCATCGATGTCGATCCACCTATATTCGTCGTGATCAATTAATGTGATTTCCCCGCTTACAAAAGTGACTTTATGTGCATACAAGCGAATGTGTGTAGATCCGTAACAATGATCATTCACACCGAACGCATTTGCAAAAAAGTTGGCAGAGATCCGGCGAAGAAATACACGCTAACCTTAGCTCGGCATGCAGACGTTTATCAAGCAATTCAAGAGCTGCATGCTGAAAAAGGTTACGCGATCACAAAGCTCTGTGAGCTCGCAGGAATCGCCCGATCTGCCTACTACAAGTGGCTGAAATGGACGCCATCCGCTAGAGAACTCGAAAATATTGCCCTAGCCGAGGAAGTCAAATGTCACTATGACAAGCAAAAGGGAATACTCGGTTATCGTCAAATGCGTATTCAGCTGAATCGTAAGCTGAAAAAGAACTACAACCGCAAACGGTATTACCGTATCATGCGCGAACTTGAACTCAAGGCAGTCATTCGAAAAAAACGACCACATGACGTGAAAGCTCCAGCCTTTCATATCGCTGAGAGTGTCGTGAACCGAGAATTTAAGGCGGACATACCAAACCAAAAGTGGTGCACGGATGTGACCGAACTGAAGTACGGGAAGGGTCGTAAGGCCTACCTGAGTGCCATTATTGATGGATATGACAACTCGATTATTTCGTGGGTTTTAAGTCATTCCAATAACAATAAGCTTGTTATGGATACCATAAAGAAAGCGTTCAGAAGAAACCGAGGGACTAAGCCGCTTTTGCACAGTGATCGAGGTTTTCAGTATACTTCGGTTGAATATAAACGACTTCAAAAGAGATACAAATTTAAGAAGAGTATGTCTCGTGTAAGCCGATGTTTGGATAACCAACCCATTGAGCGATTCTGGAGTACCTTTAAAGCAGAAAGCTATGATCTGAGAAGTATGACACGTACGATGATCTCCTCCAGAGTGTAAAAACCTATATGCGCTATTACAATAATGATCGGTACACCGAACGACTAAACGGTTTATCCCCTAACGAATATCGACGAACAGCTTAACAACAAAAAACAATCCCCTTGGCTTTGATAACCGAGAGGATTGAACACTTTGGTTTTTTGGTCTGTCTACTTGACAGGGTGCACATCACTCTGGGTGCCCTAATGTAATTTTTGGGATTTTTTAAAAATTTAATTAATTCGTTATCTTCAATTGCTGTTTACATAGATTAAGGTTCGCCGCGGCGGGATAAATTCCGATGAGATGAACCAAACTTTCGACGTCGTTGTTCCTTTAAATAATTTTCATGTTGTGCGAGATGGACCCGTATGCTTAATCCAATAACTTCCCCTAACTTCACTGGTACCGCGTTTCCGATCAAACGTCCGATTGTTTTAATTGCTATGGGTTCTCCAGGTGGCACAAACTTGTATTCTCTAGGAAAGCTTTGCAAAATAGCTCCTTCCCTTAAGGAAATTGCTCTATCTTGCTCGGGATGACCGAATCTGCCATTCCCAAATCCAAAAAATTGAGTTGTCATTGTTGGAGCCGGCTCATCCCAGCTCATTCGACCGTATACGCTTTGATAAGTTTTTCCCGATCCTTTTTTATGACATTCTGCCACTAATTGTTCTTCCCAATCTCTCCAAGTCCCACCTGGTCGAGATGCTTTAATTCGATCCATATTAGTCGGGGACAATGAAGATGATTGATGCAGTGGGTCAGCTTCATTAGCTTCTCCAGCCTGTAATGGAGGTAAATCGGCAATTGCCTCGCGAACCGTTTGCGAATTGACGCCAATTTCATGAGGCTGCAGCAAATTAATAGAACCTAATTTCGAAGCTAGAAGAACCAGCCTCTTTCTATGTTGAGGTAAGCCGTAATCTGCACAATTCACAATCTGATAGGTTACGTGATAATTTGCTTGTTCTAGTTCCTCAACGAAGCTCTTAAATACATTCTGGTTGATTAAACTGGGTACATTTTCCATTGTGACAAGTTCAGGGGCTGTTTCCCTAACTAGCCTTGAAAACTGTAGAAGTAACCACCAACGCTCATCGTCTTGGCTAGCCTTACGGTTATATGTTGAAAAAGTCTGACATGGTGCACATCCAGCCAATAAATTTATCCCGTGTTTACGAAAAGCTTTTCTAACTTCATCTGCACGTAAATCCTCTACAGATTTCAACTCAAATTTGGCATTATTATTAGATGAGTATGGGTAGCTACACGCTGGGTCAATATCCACTCCGAGCCGAACATCAATGCCTGCTCTCTCTAATCCGTGTGTCAACCCGCCAGCTCCACAGAACAAGTCCACTGCATAGACTTTTCGCTTAGTTAAGTTATTCTGTTTTAGACTAGCTGCTGACATCTCTAAACCCCCTAAATTTTCCATTACCTTGATAGTTGCTATTCGACAAAAACTGCAAAATCCCTTTAAACCACCTATATACTAACTCCTAGTCTCAGAAAAAATGCAAATATAATTAATTATACTCTCCCCCCCTCCATAAGTCTAATGAAAAAAAGAACCGAGCTGATCCATATTTTCAATTAAGTAACACCAATTCATTGGATTAATTATTAGAAAAATGGAAATATAATGATGGAGATGAATTCATGGATAAATTCACTAAAGAAAAACGAAGTCAAATTATGAGTAAGGTAAAGAGGCTAATCTTGGGATGATAATTAGACAAAGATTACACCGGTTAGGTTATTGATTTAGAATTCATCGTAAAGATTTACCGGGTAGTCCTGACATCGTCTTGCCAAAGTATAAGAAAGTTATTTTTGTCCATGAATGCTTTTGGCACAGACACGAAAACTGTCCAAAAGCAAAGTTACCAAAATCTAATATAGAATATTGGGAACCAAAAATCGAAGAAAAAAAAGAGACCTGAGAAATATTGAAGATCTCTCAAAAATGGGTGGGATTCACTAATTATTTGGGGATGCTAGATAAAAAAACGGAAGAAATAGAAGAAACCCTTATCGAATTTCTGAATAATAATTAAATCGTTAAGGGCTCAATATATAAAAGAGGAAACCGTATAGCGGTTCCCCCTTTATATTAAATCATATCAATTCTACAATCCCCGTATTAATTAATGCCTCTAAATGGCATTCCAATTGATCAGGAAGAGTTCCCCATTTAACCAAAACGCCTAATTCCATGTTTCTTTCCATCGCTGCTGCACTCAGATTAGCACTAGTGATGAATGCGAACTTTCCGTCGGCAACCAGGCATTTGGCATGAACTGCTCCGCCTACTTGGCCGTAACCTTTCTTTTTGACGTCTGTGTTCCAAACATAAATATACGCTAAAGGTAAAGATTCTCTCATTGCCTTAACTGAATCGAAATCCAATCGCCCTCCATATTCTTGCGAGGATTCAAGCAACACATTAACTTGCACTTGCCGATCCATTGCATCCCTTAACGCCCGGATAATGGAATCAACCTCATAAGCGACAAAACTAACTAGGAAAAGTCTCTTCTTAGCCGACTCAATAATTTCTCGAAGAACTTGTTCAGTATGTCTTACAGGAACCATTCCGGTTGATGGTCCCGTCCAAACTAACTCAATTGATCCGCGGTGTTCTGAGATAGAAGATGTCGCTGAAGCAGCAAGTAATCCAGCTGCTACCTCCTTCGGTCCGACTTCTGCTGCATCTCGCCAAGCTTTTTTTAATCTGTCAACCAGTCGCTGATCAATATATGGTCCGAAACTGGTTTTAACTCGATCCATCTCATCAGCCGATCTCAATGATTTGATTCTTGTGGCGATGATCGCTATCCGATCCGGGTGTAAATCATTTCCTAATTCAGCGATAACCTGCCAGAGATCATCCATAACTGTTTCTGCCCCCCTCAAAGAAGGCTGCATCTTGACACTCGAATGTTCTCACAAGCAACGCCCGATCAAGATAACGATTTCCTCGTTCACAGGATGTTTCGGGAACTAAAGAGCATGCATGGCAAGAGGCTGAATGAAGTGAGCGATCGTCTCCAGGATTATGTTCCGAGCATAAAGGATCGGATGAACAAATAGTTGCTCTCGTCAACGCTTGTGTAATAAGCCGTTCAAGATTCTCCGGCTTACCCAACTCGACCAATCCACCTAAAGTACCATCTGAATCAGCAGCAGCTGTATAAAGCAATACACCCGCCATACGGGAATTCGGATCATCAGACGCATATATTCGTTCTCTTATACTTGCAGCATTATACCCGCACTCCAAGGCTAATTCACGAATTAACAAATGGGCGAAAGTATGCAGCATTGCGTATCGGATTGAAGGGTACCCTTCTTCCGGGTTAAGCCCACGTGTATTACGCCAGCCTTGATGCCCTTTCCTCAATTTTTGGTCCCGTCCATGCACGGCTATACGTTTTGCCCAATTTTCGACCTCTTCTTCTTGAAATTTAATAAAAATTCCTTCACCATATACCTCGCCGGCGGGTACCCATGTAGGGCGACCACGACTCAGATTTGCCATAGGAGGACGTTCCTCTTCATTCAAGGATTCTTCTGGAGCCTCTACTCTAGTGTACCCTATCAGGGCATTCACTTCCCTAAGTCGCTCTAAAAGCAATACACTATCAATTTTGTCCTTGTAAGCAGTCGGCGTCTCAGTTTTTCGGCTCAGAAACTGTGGGAAATCTGATGGCGGGGATGCCATAGTTAATACATCCCATTCTGGTATTTTTATGTCAACCTCGGAAATAATATCGGTCTGTGAATTTCCATTATTCTTTTCTTGAATTGCTTGCCAAATATCCAGCGGTTCATATTGCTCAATACCTGGGAGTCCACCACTTTTTGATAAGGTCTTGACTATTACTCTGACTTCGTCAGGTGACTCGACATCCGAAAAATATTCCCACCCGTCTAGAACAAGTTGGCTCAAATGGTTTTTTTCCAATGGAATTGCTAATACGGAAAGAGTTACAGGGAACCAACTGTTTGTAGCTCCCAGCAATACGGCCCTAGGGGCTTCACTGCAAGAATGATCATAGCTATCCAGATGGGGGTGCCTACCGCGGCAAGCAGGGAGATTCTCCTGTGCTTCCTTGCCAAAAGCATGAACGAGTGACCGTGACACCCCGCATGAATCGCATTTTACCCACAGGTTCTCTGTTTGTAAGGAAGCCCCCCGCTCGAAGAACCGTAATGTTCCTCTGCATTCGCTAGGACCCGAATGAACGAACCAGTGCCAAGGAAAATCATCTAAATGTCCATTTCTGCACGCTAAAAGGAAACGGGCAGGTACAGCATCCGACTTCGTACCTTTTTCACAGTTTGCATGGACAAAATGCGTCTGCTCCGGACGATATGGATTCGGTTTTATATTGAATAACCCGGAATCGAATTCCCCCAGTAATCCGCATTTGACACATCTTAGCCAACGAGGAAATGGCCTTACCGGGACACCAATTTTCCCCTCGGCGGACATTGGATTTACCCCCTCGTCTATTAGAAACGGAGGTGTACGCAAACGTTCCACCTGAGGTCCAAGTAACCGGGATACGGCTGCGAGCAACCTAGCTTCTTCGACGGGTGGACATCGATTGATGTCCCAACGATCCAGCCCCATTGTAATAACCGATAGATTAGGTAGATCAATCAAGGCCCCAGGGCCATATGTCCAGAGCAACTGGCTTGGCCTTACTTGGCCTACAAGATGTGTGCTCACCTCTTACCACCTTCTTTCTTATTTTCATCAACCTTCGCATGCCATTTTGGTGGATCGGGAAGCTTGGTCACATCCATTACTAACTGAACACCTGGTTCCACTTCACGCATAGACATAGGTACGGTCAACTCATCCCATACTGTAATACCAGGCTTCTTTAACAAGCCCGCAATATCCCCTTTCCCATATTCCGTCTCATATCCTAATCTGCGTCCACTTCTACTTGACTCCTTAACCCAGCGGTCGATACGATCGGCCACCATATTTTCTGCATTGTGTTTCGCCGCTTTATCACCTTTTACTTTCCATGCCCTATCGGAAACAATCCGTTTAATTCTTTCGACTTCCAGTTTTGTCGTGCTGTCAAGCTCTTGTGCACCGATGTTCGGGTTCAGGGAATCGTTATCGAGTCGTAAGAAACTCACCATCGTCCCTGTCAGACCTCGATCCAACGCCCGTGGAGCGAAAGGCGTAACCGACTGAGCCTCAACATGCTTATAAAAGGTCGCGTGATAATGTTCAAAGGTCTCGTAATGTGAAAGATCCCTTGGTCGTGACCATGTAAGTACGGTACAGACAAGACCTGGGAAAGAACGGCCGACTCGGCTTGTAGCTTGAATGTACTCAGCTGTACTTTTCGGTTGACCGTTTACAACCATAAGACCTAGACGATTTACATCTACGCCGACCGATAACATATTAGTTGCCAGTACAATATCAATGGCCCTGGTCTCACCTTTTTCCCAATCAGACTTAAACTTGATTTCAAGTTGATCAAGTTTTTTGGGAATATCCTTATTTGAAACTCGGGAAGTTAGTTCATCTACATTTCGGACAGAACGTTGACTTAGTCCAGGTCGCTTCACATGGCTCATTTCAACACGATAGGAACGCGTTTGAACGTCGTCCTCGGCAAGTCGTCTCATACCACCTAATTCTCTCAATGAATTGAAATAACCAACCACTGTCATGAAGGGATCTGAAGCCTGCCCAAAATGTTCGAATAATGATTGAGCCGCCGTTAGAAACGCTACATATACTCGAATTAAGACAGCAGGGCGGGAACTTCCCGGTGAACAAACTCCAATGTAACGACGCCCCGCCTTCTCTTCAACCGGCCTTTGAACCGCAAAAAAATTATCCTCCACGTCAAGACCATGTGGCGGAAAAACAGCTACCTGGCGAAGGAAAACATTATTCATCTGTTCTTCTGCCTTACGAACTGTTGCCGTTGAAGCGATGATTTTAGGTCTGATCATCTTTCCTCCGATCTTCCAAGTTGAGAGTTCATCTACGGCAGTCTCGTATAGTCCTACCATTGTACCGAGAGGCCCGCTGATAAGATGAAATTCATCCTGAATAATTAGATCCGGTGGGCGAATTGGTCTTATTTCGCAAACAGTTGTAGCAGGTAGAAGTCCTTTTTTTCTATGATTTCCATTGCAATCTGATTCCGGCCAAAGCAGACCATGCCGAGAGCATTCGTACGACGCCCGACCAAATAATGTACGCACCTCTCCGCGCCAAGCCATCATCGCGAATTTATCCACGGTACCAATTAGCATAGAGGGAGGCCGGCGATAAATCTCCTCATCTACTACAAGAACCGGTAAGCCTAAATTCCTTGATCTGGACTGACTAAAATCACAACGTCCATACTTGTCCCCGCAAAAGATAAATGTTTTACCTATTTCTCTGTCAACGCGAATATCGCGACCTGGTAAAATTTCAGATCCACACCATGGACAACTGGTTAGCTGCGCTGGCGTCGAACTATTACCGTACTTACCTTCTCGCTCTTTTTCTATGGCATCATGACTCTCTTGTGTCGTATTAGGTGTTACTCGTTGCCCCACCCATAAACCAATGGTAAAGGGCTCCTCTCCCCAATACTTAGTATTAGACCTACGCTGAACCTCCATAGCACAAATGAGTGCTGTCGCACGTTGAAACTGCTGTAATGTTAAAAGTCTTAGTGTATAACGCATGATCACGGATAACCCGCGTCCAGCATCGAATCCACCTAAGTTTCCTTGCAACCTACGAATTGCTATAGTGAAAGCGGCGACCCCTAAATACGCTTCCGTTTTACCGCCACCTGTCGGAAACCAGAGCAGGTCTGCATAAGCCTCTAATGGTTCCGTACGATCTTGATGACTCGGGTCTACTAATGCCGGAATAGACAACAACATAAAAGCTAACTGAAAGGGTCGCCAGGATCGGTTTTTTGAAATATTCAAATCTTCAAGATTTGGATTCTCACCACGTCTTCTCTTCAATGCATAGATGCTTCGGATACGCTGCGAAGCCATGGCACGATTTGCGAAGCGAAACGCATTAAGTGCTGCGTCGTTATCATCCGAACCAAGTACCGAAACACCCTCTCTGAGTCTTTCCAAAATAAGCATGCACCGATCAATAGCGTCGGAAGCGACTTTGTCATATCCATGTACCGAGGTATTTATACGTAACTTCTGTTCACGAATCCATTCGTCATAATCATCAGTGAGAATAGTAAGTGCTTCTACAAGCTTGTCACGATCCAATTCTGCAAGGCATTCCATATCAAGGAAACCTTCATCAACCAAGCGGCGCAAGCCTAGCCGATCAAATGGTTCCAAACCAGGCGTTTCGGTGACCGGCACCTCATAACAAGGTAATACCCTGGTCTTAATTTGGACTGCACGTTCCGTATCAATATCGGAAACCGTTGCATGGACCGATATTCCATGACCAACGGCAAATTCGGCCTTTTTCCTATAGATCATTTCCAGCGCTTCTCGCTCTTCGTCCGTTCCTTCAACAGCTACTACCGGACGTTTGCGAAATATTGGCCTATTCATCGAATCGCGCAAAATCAACTCGGGTTGAAACACCCAAGCCTGGTCTTCATTCTGCTCGGGCAGAGTCTGATTATTTATTAAGAAAAGGGTTACCAATCGATCACCCTTATCAAGGGTAGCGCTCACCGAACCTTGAATGATAACATCCGTGCAATCCCTATCTATTACAATAGGCCCGATGGATGCCTGATCCAAGTCAATGGATACAGTTCCTCCTGAGGGAATTCTTCTCCAAGCTCGGAATGGTTTCCCGGTTTTCTCATTAATTCGCTGACTCTCACCGCGTTCATATCTCCCCCAATTTGCTTGCAGCTCTACACTTTTAATCGTTGCATCGACGCAAAATGTAAGGCCCAATGAAGAAGGTACGAGTGACTGATTCGTTGAGGCCTCTACCTCTCCCTCTGACTCTTCAAGTTCAACCTTTCCACTAGCACTTGATGGATCTGCGGAAGTTTTAAAAAGAGGGAGATCCGCATTCTCCACACGGGTATCTTGAGGTGCCAGTTTGCCAATGAGATAACGATCGCGGACACCCATCCCGATGATTTCCTCATGAGGACCGTCAGCGGGGCCAAGCAGGTCATCCGTAACAGCATATTGAAGTAACTCCCTAATATAAGCCTGTTCTTTTGGGGTATCACCAGTAAGCATTGGAAACGACGAGTAATCAAGAGCACAAGCAGTCTTTAAAGCCCGTTCGAAAACCAGCCAATCAAGCCGAGTAATAACTGGTTTAGAAATAAGAGGTGGAAAACCTAGATCATTTAATGATATTCGTGGCTGAACTGGCACAATTCCATCAAAAAAGAACGTTGTGTGTTCTAATGTCGAACGTTTACGATAAATACGCGTAAAAGCAACTGCTTTTAAATCTTCCGTTCGGTCAATTACAAGAAGAAATACATCACCTTCATGTACGCCGCGGCATTCTTCTGAGCTTAAGTTCAAAGTGAGTGTGAAGTCTTTGATTTGACCCTCGACTGTGATCCTAACGAGCCAAGCGTTATAGTTTTCGCCTTTAAAATTGCTTGGTTCACCCCACTTGATAACTTTTCTACTTTCTTCGCTCATAAATCCTCCTTCTTCTTTCAAAGACCACTATATTTCTCAAATGGCGAAAATCTAATCGTTCATCAATTCGAAAAGATCGGGCTCGAGATTCAAAGCCTCCGTTTTTTTAGAACGCCGAGTATTAGTTAATTTACCAGCTTTTTGGGACTCCCTGGTTTCCATTTCAAAGCGTTCCTGATTCAGGTTCAGAAGGCGGTTAAATATTTCAGTTCGAACTGATTCAGATATTGTAAAACGCAACCCTTGTTTCGTTTCATAAAACCCATGATTAAGATCTAGATCCTCCCATCCATAGGCGGATGTAACTGATTGATCCAATTCAATATGCAACTTTCTAAATTTCATGATCTCTTCATCTACTTCGAATGGATTATGGAATGAGTTGTAGATGTTCGTTAGGCCAACAAGTCTAGTTTTCATAAGTATTTGCCGAAATTCGTAATATTTTAGAGCTATATTATTTATTTCTTCCAAGGATTCAGGAAATGGAAATGTCTCGAAACAATTGGTTGGATTATATCGATTACGAGTCTCCAAAGATGAACCATAATATCGAGCCCAGGATTCGTGTAACGTGCTTTGCAATAGACCAAAATGCTTATAATCATCTGTAGCAAACACATTTAATACATTTGTAAAAACATTTTGTTTAGGCACAAACCCGAAACAAATATATTTTGATACTACACAATTCACTAGCACTCTATCTAAATTCTTAATTGCATTATATAGCCCTGGACAGGTTTCTCTGTACAACCACCACTTTAGTCGGGTAGCTTTACGCTTTTGAGTTTGTCGTTCTGGTAAAACTCTCGTTTCAACGATTTTCATCAATAGCGGATGTTGTCGTGCCTCTTCTTCTGTCATTCCTGTAAAATTTATGATCATCCGTGTAGGTTTTTGTTCTGGGTCACTCAAAAAGTCCTCTCCATTTAGCATTGGCCAAATTAACCCAGTTGACATAGGATTATCCTGTTTAACTTTCTCAATTTCATTTTCTTCTAGGACAAACCCTAATCCCCCAGTAATCACACCCTTAAAACTTTTATTCTTTTGTGAGGGGAGAGCATAGGGATCAGAATTCGCTGTATCTTCGTTCAAATAACTTGAAATACTATTGACTTCCTGCCCATCAAGTACAAGCTTACCTTGATACGGACCCTTATATATACACACTATTGCTATATGAATTGTTGCGGTCCCAGGCCAAGGTATATCTGAGATAGCCCAATAAATACTGCTATTATTTTCAATAATCGGTACAAGGGAAGACACTCGATTAACCGTTTGACATATTGAATTCGTAGAGATAAGGCCCATACATCCTCTTCCTAGAAGATCGTGTGCCCTTCTAAAGAAGTGTGTGCATAAATCGGCACCACCAACTGTCTCTTCATGCGAGTTTAACAACCACTTCAGGTATTTGTCTCCATGAAATGTACTAATGCGGTTCCCCCATAGGAAGGGAGGATTTCCTACAATCGCATCAAAACCATCCCCTAAAATGAACACTTCTGGAAACTCTAGCGGCCAATGAAATGGTACTTTCTGCAGATTACTATCCGGTAGGTTTTTTACAAATGCCTCCCGTGTCGTACGCTCAAGGGTTATACCTATTTCTGAGTTACCCGCAAGGAACTCTCCGGCCATAATAGCAAGTTGATTTAATGCTCGTTCAAGCTTAATGTTATTACCACCACTCTGAATTACTTCACCGACCATTACATCCGCAATCAAATGGATCGACTTGAGCTTATTCCTTACTTCTAAATCAATTCTTTCCATCGTTTCAATGTCACGGATATCACGGATTGATACTTCCCTCAATCTATTACGAAGCTCAATCGCTTCATTAATTGCCTTTTCAATATTGTCTTCAAATATTCGTAACTGGTGTTCTCCCTTATCAGGATTCATGCTCATTTTAGTTAACTGGTCTAGACGATAAATACCAAGCAGGCTATCCCCATGGCGCAAATTATGATCAAGGAAACCAAAAGGGCGACCTTTGGCCAATGTAACTAACCAAATTGAGAGCTTCGCCAATTCTACCGCAAGTGGATTCGCATCGACACCATATAAGCATCTCTCCGCAACCAAACGTTTAGCAATAACTAAGCGTTCGTCAAGTTGAGAGGGCATTGGATCGGAATCATTAAGGTTCTCAGATACCTCTCCTTCTATAGTGACGACCTTTCCATTAGCTTCCTCGATTGCCCAAGATTCTACTACCCTTTCGGCAAGCCACCTACACGCCTGGACAAGAAATGCTCCTGACCCCATGGCAAGATCGCAGATCTTAAGATTCAGCAATTCCGAAGACTTCCTTAGTTTCCATTTTTCGCGTTGCTTTCCTTCTACCGCCCCTAAATAGGTCAATGGTTCCAATGTTGTGACAACGACACTCTCAGTTAGAGATTTAGGCGTATAATGTGTACCAGTTTCACGACGATCGGCTCCAAGAGTTACCATGAAGGCGTTGGCTTTATATACTATTGGATCTCCCCAGGCATCCGTTCGCAATAAATTACTAAACGGACGTATACGATTTGCTAGTTCAATATCACCTCCGCATAACGAAAGTAGACGACTAAAGTTTGTAACATCTAAGGACCGAGCCAAAGCGTTACGGATAGCCGATTCGCTACGTTGAGTTACTTCTTGCAACTTGGTGAATAACGTTGATTCATGCTCCAAACGTGCCGATTCCATTTCGGACAATAAAAGATTAGGATTTTTAGCCTTATGAGAACCAATTAACCCCAAAGTTATTTGTGGTACGCGCACAACGGTATGTTCCAACAAACCCTCATAGACATGACCAATTTGTTCTACATCTAGTGCCCTGTAAGACATTAATAAAGCACCATTTCGTTGTTCCAATACCTGCAATGCGTTAAGTAGAAATAATACTGTCCGATTGTCAATAGGTAGCGGAGTACTGGTAGTATCGTACCAATCTGTCCCCTTCGGTCTTCCCTCTAAAAAAGGAAATCGGTTCGGATCAAAAAGTGAGCCACCTAATGCGGGCATTCTAAGTGTCTCATGTTCAATACCGCTATAAATTACACGAAAGACGGCCAAAAGTCGTGCCCATGCATCATGTCTTCGATCCAATATTTCCGGTCCAAATTGTTCCGCCTCTTCAGAAAGCTGCCCTCGTAAAGTTGATATTGCATAGTACTGATCGTAAATGGGATCACCTAATAAGAGTAATCCGCGTTCTTCCGCACTTAAAATAAACACTATCCTCATCATGATAGTAAGCCCGGCTTCATATAGTTCCCTAGGAGAAACGTCATGTAATAGTTCACGATTGCGGTCTTGGTCTGCTTTGTCAAGGCACTGGATTAGAACCTCTACAGCACGGCGTACTTGTTCTCCAAGGGTGTCTGTCACTTCATCTTGATATTTAAGCGACTCCTCCAATAGAGTTTCTAGATTGTTTTCAACCGGGCCAAAACAACGACGAACGCCCAGTAATGATTGAAATGCCTTGAGTGTAATCGGTTCCTGGAACCAGAGCCGAGCATACCAGGATGCATAACTTGATGTATTTCCAATCGGAGCGTTTACCAACATCCAACGTTCTCCATTGGTAATAAGTCCCAACCTAACACCGTTACTTCGGCAAAGTATAGTCATTCGTTCTGCAAGAGATGACGGCCACCCATCATTCTGCTTTACTGATTCAAGATCCGTACTAGGAGGCACAATGGATATAAATAGTCGTGGATTCTCGTCAGATTGATCTTGAATAACTAAATCTGGTATAAATGTACCGTTATATGCTGGTGGTATAAGGTTATATGGTTTTTTAAGTCCAATATTAGAAAAGAGAGTTAGGTCATCATACTCTAGAATTTCGGTAAGCACGAGCCGAACCCACTGCTTGTGAAGCTCAAGTAATTGTGGATCATTCTCGTCCACTGCTTCATACCATTCGTCATAGGCTGCACGGAGATAATGCCTTCTTGGAGTCTCAACAGATTCCAGTCCTTGTGGAAAGGCCTGTTCCAACATTCTGAGTGTCAAAAATGGGCCTGATACCTCAATTAAAGACAGCCACTCTGTATGTCGATTTATATTTCTCATGTGATTAATGCCCTCCTCCCAGTTGTGATTGTGGTATGAGGAATACGATTGCTACGGGAAATGTCCGACTTTCAAAACCTTGATAGCGACTTTCTATTATGGCGATTTCGTTCCTTCTCTCCTCAGGTATTCGTGAAAGTCGTGCCTTAAGTGATTCTAAATCAAGTTGAAGCTGGTTTCGTTGTTCCTCTGGCCAAAGTATAAGCTCTAATTGCTGTGGTCCCTGATTTTCAAGTTCCTCTTTTATGTTTTTTTCTAGATCGTCAAGTATCGTTTGTACATCCTGGATTTCACTTTCCTTCCGACGATTAAGTGTATTTCCCAAAAACTTCAGTCTCTCACGTGAACGTGCTTCAACTGCCAAGCGTATAGACTCATCCTGATTCTGATATCTGTTTTTAAGCACTTCAAAGAGAGTCGAATTGGGTTCCGCAGGTTGGGATTTATCATATAACGCTTCTAATCTGCTTATTTGGTTTATTCTTGAAAATCCCGTATGCTTTAGTTCCCCTCCAGATAAAGTCATTTCTTCGTGAAGACGGTGATGATTGCCCCCAGTAATAACCAGTCTTGACCAAACCACTACTGCAGGAGAATTCAATTCTTGGTCTGGAACGGAACGAAATATTACTCGATGTAGCAATTTGTTGTCATCCAATTTCCAAAGTTCCTCGCGAAGGAGACGTAAGCTCATCTGCACGAGTCTATGATTTAAATGTAAAAGAACGATATCATCACTTCCTCTCGCCACATCATGATCGAAAGTGATAGGACGACGTACCCCCGTATGAGGGTGTTCCAATCCCGCAGTGGCTTTTCCCCATGAACCCGGTAATATGGGTACCTCGAACACTTTTCCTTCGGGAACACCATGCAAGGAAATAGGCTTCAACCCCGGTTTCCCTGCAAGCTCCAAAGCAATTTTTACAGCCCGGGAAATTTGTTCGGGAGAAAGATGTAACTCCTCTTTAGCCTCCAATAGTCTTTCGTGAAGACGCGTAATCCTTTCTTGCAATCTTCTCTCAGTTGCTAGAAAACGATGTGCATTTGCTGCTTTTTTCTCAGCGATACTTGTATCCATGGAATTTCCCCGTCCAAGCATCGCTTCCTCAATTCGTTGAGCGATAACAGGTCCTACACTGCCGAGATCCTCACGTATTCTATCAATCTTTAATACTGCACGCATTAAGTATTCATGGTCGCCAGCTAGCTCTCCAACCTGCATGTTACTAGTCGAATCATTATATTTGAATCCTTTACCAACGGGATGCCAGATATATACATAAGGTTCTTTTTGACCATGACGGTCTATTCGACCATTACGTTGTTCCATCACATTTGGGTTCCAGGGTATCTCAATGTGAATCAGATAGTTACAATAATTTTGAAGGTCAATTCCTTCGGCAGCTGCATCCGTAGCCAATAGAATTCGAACGGGTGAAACATCCGAATGAGCTTGAAAGGCTGCTTTGACAGTCTCTCGTTCTTCAGGCAGCATGCTACCGTGGAGGAACATCAATCGCTCCCCTCCGTAACCATGTGCTGCCAGAATTTGATGAAGCCATGTATGTGTCGCACGGTACTCAGTAAATAAGATTACTCGTTTATCATTCCATTCGCCACCGGTGGTCTTAAGATATGATTCCAACCATTCCAAAATTGCTTTCGCTTTAGCGTCAACTCGGTTCTTTGATTCCTCCGCCCAATTTGAGAGTCGATTCAGTATGGTGAGTTGATCCTCGGTGAGTGGAAAGAAAAATTCACCCATTAGTTCCACCGCTTCTAGTTGAAACTCTTCAGCAAGGTTATCGTCTGAATGATCTTCCTCTGTGCGCATGATGGCCTTCCGGAGAATCCGGTCAGACATTTTATCTTTATGATCCTTAGGTAGATAGCCCCTTTCAAGGCTCTCACGATGCTTAGCAAGTGTAAGAGCAAATGCCATCGGTGAAGAAAAAAGCCTTTTCTTGAGCAGCATGTGAACGAATTCCGCTCCATATTCATACCGAGTACCACTAACACTTTTCGATCTGCTCTCTATGTACTCTTGGAGAAGCCGATGAATAGCACGCTCTTCATCCGTGTAGTTAACTTCTAGAGCCTCAAGTTCCCTCGTCGGAAAAACAGGGTTCCCATCAGCATCAGTGATTTCGTTTTTTAGACGCCGAACCATTACTCGTTGTAGCTGTTTTTCATCAGGCATAATGGTTCTAGCAAATCGTTGATCATCAAGAAGTTCCAGTAAAGAAGTAAATGACTCCTGATACCCATTATGTGGAGTTGCACTTAGAAATAGCCGATGTGTGAAGTGTGGTGAAATAGTACGAATTAGCCTAGTTCTCAAACTTTCAATAGCATATTGGGACGCCGCGGCAGGAGCTACATTATGAGCTTCGTCTACGACTAGTATGTCGAATTTCCGGGGATAAGTGACTTGTGGAGGAAGGCTATCTTTTAATAAGCGTAATCCTTCTCCACTTTTCATCCAGTCCATCGACGAGATCAATCGGGGAAATGAAGTCCATGGATTTGCATGAATCCCACGTTCACGACGGAGCCGCTTGATATATTCGGTATCCACAATTCGAAAATCAAGACCGAATTTCTCTCTCATCTCATTTTTCCATTTTATTTGAAGTGTAGCCGGGCAGACAATGAAGACTGTCCTTGCTCGATGACGAACAAGAAGTTCTTGAATAACAAGACCAGCTTCAATTGTCTTACCAAGCCCCACATCATCGGCGATCAAAAGATTGACACGGGCCATATCAATGGCCCGGACCAAAGGGTCAAGTTGATAATCCTCGATTGTTATTCCGCTACGGAATGGGGCCTGCAGCAATGAACGATCTGCGTTTGTAACTGCCCCCCACCGAACGGCATCAAGGAATGCTTCAAGTTGTTCGACTTTGTCCCAGCCAGAAATTTGTGGGAATCCTGCTTTCTCAATAACCTGAGCCCCAGGTTCTAATTCCCAAACTATTTGAATTTCTTCACCGAGAGAGTCTTCGTCAAGGGAAGAAAGTGTGATAAGGTGTTGCTTTTTATAATCTATAGTTGAGAATGCTGAAGCTTTTACATCACTCACAACCCAGTGCCTTCGGCGTACCTCAACTAATTGACCTGATTCTGGAACAGTATGCTTGTATGTATTCTGATTTGACTGACCTTTAGTTTGCATGTCTCGACCTCCACTGTGTTTCATCATTGCATTTATTCATCTATCATCCAAAAGCGACAAATTATTTGATAGTTGCAAAAAAAAGACACACAACAAGGAAATACTAACGCAGTGTGCCATTTATTAACTTTATCCATTTCGATTGACACTTAATAATATGGGATTGATAAATATGACGATCTGACACTAGCACGCGACTCAAAAATTATTATCTATACTACATTAATATTTTCGTCAACTTTTCATGTAATCCTTCTTAATGACAATGTCATCATAGTTTAAATCCAATATCCTTTGACTAAAAATATACAGATTCGGAAATTGGCATCTTGATTATCAACTCTACTTAAGACCTCAATATATTTCCCATTTTCATCATCGTCAACACGATTTTTCTTCGATAATTGATCGAGAAAACTATTTTGAAAACAGTTCTATTACATTGGACATTATAATCCCCTCCCTGTCCATACCATACACAGGCGTCTTTCATAATTCCAATCGTAAAAAGCAGTCCTATATCCCCGCTTTATTATAAAATGTGATACATCTACTGATAGGTAGTCCTATGAATAGTCCAGCAGACGGAAGCCGCCATCTTCTCCCGCGCTGTTGAGTGGAAAGTTATCAAAGACAATCCAGCAGCGGAAGTGAAAAAGCCAAAATTAGTGCATAAGGAAATTGTTCCTTACGATGAAGAAGAGATAAGAGCCATGTTACAAGTCCTTCAAAAGGAGCCGTACCATTGGCGGATGATGATAACGTTAGCATTGACCACTGGAATGCGACGATCGGAACTGCTTGGGATGGAGTGGAAGCAAATTTACTGTAAGACTGGCGTTATCGACGTACAACAAAGCGTTTCTATTTAAAAGGCGAAGTCATCGTAAGGGAACCTAAGACCAAAAATTCCAAACACAAAATTTGCTCTTCCCCTCTGTGCCAGAGGAATTGCGGGATTATTACACTTGCCGAGTTAAGGAGCGGAATAAAATTGGTGACGCACGACAAGGCGGCGAACACTTCTTTGTATTCGCCCATGCGGACGGTAGAGCCTTTCATCAGAAACGCCCTTACCTTTGGTTTCGGCAATTCATAAAAAAGAATGGTTTCCGGTATATCCCTTTCCACGATTTGCAACATACATCGGCAACGCTGCTCATTAATCAAGGCGCCATGCTAAGCTGATTTCAGAGCGGCTTGGCCATGGCAGCATCACCACCACAATGAACATATACGGACATGCCTCACGTTCCGCCGATCAAGCTGCTACCAATAAGTTCGAAAATCTGTTCTCATTGGATACGAAGAAAGCAGACAAAAAGACGTTGGGGTAATATTCCCTCAGCGTTTTTTCCTTTCTTTTATGCTGTCTTAGTCTGCTTTTTGCACATAGCCATGCGGCATATCGCTGCAACTCTTTGAAAATTCCCTGTTTCACCAATCCCGCAAAATCTGTATCAGTTATAAACCCATAATCAAAAGGTTTCAAACATCTGTATCACTTCTTACAAGCAATGCAACATGTTCAATATGGAATGAATGCTGACGGTAGATAAAAAATAAATGAGATGTTGCTGTGTTCACCCGACATAATCATCTTAAACAAATTTCAGTATTTGAAATTTCAGAGGGAGGAGGATTAAGGTGCACCCTTGTTCTCTATCTAAGTTCCAGGAACCTATTACTGTAAACAATACCGACCTACAAACATCCCTTCAAATTAGTCATTAATAATCAGTTCATTAATATGCGTGTATTCCGTTAAGTTAATATCATGCTCTGAACAGAACATTACAATTTTATCACGACAGTTAGATACTATTGTCTTATAGGTATCTATCCTTGTCATACCATTAGATTTTGAATCAGTATTCGTTCTGCTTTTAACATTTTCTAATAGATAACCAAAGCTTGAATTAATCCGACATAGCATTTCTAAATCCCATTTCACATAATTAAAACACTGTACCACATAGGTGTCATCCTTTATATTACCCCAGGCATAATAACTCCAATGGTCGGAAGAATCATTATTAAACAAATCTCTACCAGCATTAAAAATAAATGATTTAAAAACATTGTGCTCATTCAATAAGGCCTTTTGATACCCATCCACTTCAATATGTTCAATCAATATAAAATTTTCGTAGTTAGATGTTATTGTTTGAATTGCAATACTTTGAGGCTGTATTTCTAATGAATTAATAAGTATGTCCCAAAAATACGATTTATATGCATATTTGAATCTAAGTTCCTTACACAGTAATGGGTTAATATAATCTTGAATAAACCTTGAATCAATGCTTGTTATTAATTTTAAAAGTGTTGGATAGTACTTAAAAAAATCAAGAAATATTTCTTTCTTCTCACTAATACTTGATACAAAAGCATCTGTAATAGCTTCTTCAATACAGTTTATAATACCACCCCAAAATTCATAATTTACATCATCTATTAAGTCTCTGTTTTCTGCCATTAATTGATTTAAAAACTCAAGAAAAAACTGTTTTAGTTCTTGTTTATATACTATCTTTATATCCATTAATAGACGGGATATGTCTTTCTTCTCATCAGAAATGTAATATTTATAGCAATCTATCAGTTCACTCATCAAATACTTTTTACCACCAAGAACATAAAATTCACTCAAATTATCCCGTAAATAATTCCAGAACTGTTCAACCGTGGCTGAAGTTATAGTCTCATCTTTTGCATGAGCACAGCTATTTCTAATATTTTTCCAATAGCTATATTTATTTAGGCTATTTTCTCTATTTCTATATATGAAAATATCTTTGAGTTTACCTGTATTCGCTTCAACAATTTCATTAATGAAATTTTCCCACTTGTCACCTTTTTCAAGCACTTTTAAAACATTTCTATCCCACTCAATTCTATTTGCATAACATTCTGGGTATGCTGGTGATCTAAGAATTCTATCTTTTAATGTTTGCTTGAATGCAAGATATGACATAAGGTAGGCTGAGCGATATGCACCTATTTTATAGCAAGCTACTGATTCTTGCATTAGACTTAGGGCATCTTCTTCCAAATTGTTCCGTGCCCAATTTTCTATTTCAAGTTTCATAAAAATTAACATCCTTTCATTTGAAATATGGCTCCTCAGTCTCCAAAGTATTTGATTTCTGCTCAGATCTTATTTAGTTTGAGACATACCTACTACAACCTTAGGCGTTTTCTTCTTAGTCTATATTCCCAACCCATCTTATTTTTTATAGAATAGGCTTCCATATCTCCTGTGTTATAATTCTATTAATTGCCCCCTTACTTACTTGAAATTCATTATTTAAAAATAGAGTTCTACTTTCTAATATAGAATATCGTTACAGGAGGTAACCCAATGGAAGATAAGAACATGTTGAATTGTTTGACTCCAGATCTATTGAAAAAGTCTCTTTCTACTATTTTAAGTACAAATACTGATGATATTGATAATTTTATAATTAGTCAAAGATTTCGCGTGAAACAAAACGGTATTCGTTGGGATTACGATAACTTGGATTTGAATAGTATTCTCTCCTACTTTAATGTGTCAACTGAAGAGCTTGCCTTTGATTCGATAACCGTAAGCCATATTGCCGCCATATTAGATAAGGAGAGCTTCTTTAAACACGGTATGTTAAGCCTGAAAGATCTGTTTGCAACCGAAAATACATTCAAATCATTTTTGTCAAAGCATGGAGTGACGCTTGAGGTTAAGGAGGAAAATATATCGATTTTTGTACGTGAGAAAAAAGTGTCTACTGACTACCTTGATTATCGAGTAGAAAAAGATCAATGCATCAATGGCTTCATGTTTGGTGATGATCCAGAAAACGATCGAAATATATCGAACATTAAGCGTTGTCCTGAAATTGTTAGTCATATAGGAAGAGAGCTTTTACGAGATTCCAATCTGGAGAATAAATGGATTAAGTGTTCAACCCCTTCTGTTATTACTTTAAAAGTCAAAATCGATAAAATCGATCCAACAACATTCCCTTCGGCGGTTATTGATGATACAGGAGGTAGATCGTATTTGTTACTAAAAGCATTTGAACGGCTATTGTTTATTAATACAAACTATCCATCTGACAATCCAATGATCTACCTAAAAGAGACAGCAAGTATTAGTGCTGAATGCATTATTGATATAAGGGAAATAAGAGAATAAGATTGATATTAGAGAATTAGCTATAGTTTCATATAGGGTCAAAAAGGTTTCGCATGATTAATTAGTAACATTAATAGCACCTCTATTATAATGATCTTATCATATTGTAGGAAGTACGTCCTAATACTGGGTTATGTCATCTAAAATTAACATTAATCTTATTACTAATAATTTCAAAAAAATGTGTACATCATTTGCTTCCAATCGATAATACTAAGAAAGTCTAACAACAGAAAAGGAAGGAGAGAAAAACTCATCCCTTCCTTTTCGTTCGCCTTTATTATAGTTCTTTACTTTTACTGGTCATCTTACTTTTTACGTTTTATGTCATAAAACTGAAAACATGTACTACATAGTACACCTGATTTATTTACTTTATGTTATATGCAGAAACATCTCAACTTAATCGCTTTCTTCATCATTTTACATAGACTTCTTTTAAAATACTGAATATTTCTACACCGTCATTACATTTGACTGCCTTAATGTTCTATTTAATGTTGCGATTCTTCAACAATACTATCTCTAAAGCCTGACCAGAGTAATACTCCATTTTGTCCAATTTCCTAACTTGACCCACGCAACACGAGAATCCATATAGCTCTCTACTTATATACGCTACCTCATACTTCTATAACTTCTTGCCTCCCCGATCACCTCGCCTTTATATTTGTAGTTTGTAACCTCTATATGATTGCGGCTACATCGATTTGTTTTTAATATGGCGGTTTGAGACAGGAAAACGGCTCAATGCCCCCCCTGCTACACCAAACAGATTTTTTAGGTGTAGCAGGGGTGAGCTGTGTTAAAATATGGCGTATAATCACTCAGGTATCCGTATCATCAGCCTCGCAAATAGCGACAAGCTCAGCGGAGCCAAGGTCTGGTATCAAACGCTCCGTAATCACCATTGCTTGCCCCCCCTATCCCCTTCGAAGGCTCGGGCCTAATTTCTGCCCTCCCCTACGCATCGCATTCGGTTTGTCTATACTCCGAAGCATTGTTTTTCCTGGCTGAATCAGATCGAGATTTGGTTCAGTATTTTGGTGCGGTGTCTACTGAAGCACGGTAGCTTTACCACGAAGAAAGATCTAAAAACTAAGATTTTACGTTTTATTGATTACTTTAATCAAACTATGGCGAAACCTTTCCAATGGACTTACCGTGGTAAACCACTTCACGTTTAATGGATTGATGATTTACGCTCGACTGTACTAGATACTTTATAGAATTAAAGCATATTCTTTTGCCTTAATTGCCAGATGAAGAGGCAATGGAAATAGAGTATCATCCCCGTATTGATAACTTGTCCCTTTCCTTAGTTGATGAGTTAGTATCGCAAGCTTTTCTTGAGTTTGCGAAGCTCCAACTACAGGAACTATCACTTCCACTGCCGTCTCTTTACGATTATATTGGGACGGGTTATCCAACTTAGTTGCTCCTGCGGCCGCCTGAACCGAACTCGGTTTTTTAGCAATACTGAAGTACACAGAATCATTAAGTTTATAAAGATTGGTGTTTGTAGCTTGAGGCCAAACCTCTTCCTTCTCGTGTTGTTTTACCCCACCAATCTTTTTATATCCGATCAATGACCACTCTGGAACTTCAGATCTCGTCTCATCTCTAAGACGAATTACGGAGATCTCTTTATTTGATATTGAGGTTTCTTCATTAAAATGAAAAAATGAATTATTTATCTGACCATTTGCAAACCATGGTAATGTTCCACGAATGTTCTGTGCATGAGCAAATAAGATAACCTTTTCGGATTTTAGATTTTGTATTGCCTGCAGAATAAAGTTAGTACTCTTTTCAGGTAGAGGTACATTTTTATGAATGTCAGAGGATTTCCTACCTAAAGTAATTAATGCTTCACGATATGGCAACCACTCCATCCCAGGAGCAGTTAAATAGACCTGCCCCTGTTCGATTGAGCATAAAATAGGAAAATCTAATCCCTGATTTTTCTTTAAATTTTTCCTTTTATCTATATTATAAATTCCGACATATGCTGTATCCTGTTTAATCAACCCCAGAGCTCTCGCCCCAAAAACTCCTAGTTGCCTTAATAAATCTTGAACTCCACGGTTGAATCGATGGGATCCATTCTTGGCAGGATCATCAGACCATTCATTGATAAATTGGACAATGCGAAAAGACTTTGCGAATGCATACCTTAGCAATTGTTTTGGATCCAAGAGCTGATCTGAATATTGATCTTTAAATGGTAGTTCAAACAAACACGCTGTAAACCGTTTAATTGGCGATAACTCATTCAATAATACAGGTAAGTGCTCTTTTAAAGCAGCAGTTCGACTTACTCCATCTGCTTTTATTATATTGATATTTAAACTACTACGAATAGGAATTATATTCACAACGCTTTGACAGTGCCTCAATTCTGTTAACAAACATTCTTTAGTAAGATTCAACCATTCTTCATTTTCATAATAAATCTCAAGATCAATCTCTTCTGAAAAGGAATAACTTGACTCTTTTTTTAAGATACGAGGGGTCGATTTGATTTTTGGTACTTTTGTCAAGGAGTTTCCTAGTTTATCTGCGACAGCTTTTGCGATTTCATACCTCTCTGGCATACCTGCACCGGCTTCTACATAGGTATTATTTCTAATATGGTTTCCATGTGGAACAGCCAATACGCATGCTGTATCAACAGCTTCCAAATATTTAGCTGTATTATTCATCCAGTCTGAACAAGAAGGAAGTAACGAATTAAAACCTGTCTTTTTCAGTATCACTCCAATCCTATTTTTCCAATGCCATCCTTCATCATTTCTCGTAGCTTCAATTAATGTGAAACTTGATGATGCATCTCCTATTGACCAGGGAAACTGTTCTTTAAAATAAACATGAAAATTCCGAGTGTTCGGAAAGACTTTATCTTGGTTCACCCATCTCAGCATTTGGACATGGATATACAAGAACGGATTGGGGATAAAAGGAATCGTTTGGACACTCAAATTTATCTTATATGAAAACTTATTATTTTTCTTTTCAAGAGGAGGCCAGCTTACCAATTGTCCATAATTGTCATTTTGTGTTGGAATAAAGTTAAGCGTTTGATCAAGTGAATCAATCAAATAACTTCCCTTTAGACGTCTTGCAAGAAACTTAGGCAAATAATTATAGACAAACGTATCATCAAACTTAACTCTTTTTAATTCATCAATACTAAATTTAAACTCTCGTGCGGCCTTTACCCAATGTAAATCCTCTAGCTCTCCTACTTCTAATCGAGTTTTGAATGTCATTTCAAACCACGCAGATATCAAATTTTTGATGTGTCCCAAATCTATTGGACTCTCTGCAAACAACCATGGCTCACTGATGTTCCGGTCAATACGATTATTAATAAACAATAGGTCCGATAATAAACTTGACATAGTATCATGCAGGGATGTTAAAGGCATGTTTTGTAGGTTTTTCCCGTTTTCGACTCTTATTCGTTCTTGAAGTCTAACTGGAAAGAATAATGAAAATCCTTCAATTTTATATGCAGATTGATCGAGAGGAATCATATATAAATACGCATGATCCCCCACATATCTAGGCCTTTTTTCCATATCTTTCTTCAACTTTATCATTATAAATTACTCCTTCGAGATTATTCAAACCCTTGATCATTACATCAAATAATACCTCAATAATAGTGGAATCATCATTAGAATTAAGCTTTTCTGCTAACTCTGCTCTCATAGCTAAGAGCAAGCTAGTGTCATAACTGTCCTCTCCATACTCAGCGCTTTTTGGAGCAAAACTGGCATCAAGATACAATATTCTAGCATCAACACCACCGCGAATTAACCTACCAGTTAATTGCCATATATTCACAAACAAATCAAAGATTAGATGTTTTCTTTCATTTTCATCCATTGTTTTGAATCCCTTGTTTCCTCGAATTACTTCTTTTTGAATTGCATAAGCAATTTTTCTGAAGTACTCTGCTTGATTTTTTAAATCTTTATGTTCGGTTGATTCTCGGTATGCCTTAATAGCGAACTCATTAATCCGATTTATGACACGCGAGGTATCATAGGGCTTGGGAAATGGTCGTACCATAAAAATTGCAGTAGAAAAAGCACCTACTTTCTGGCCATTATAATATGTTAAGATGTTATGGCCTCTTTCAAGCGCCATCAAAGGAGCAACTAGAATATTTCCGCCTGATTTAGCAAAAGATGAAACTTTTTGTCGTGGCAAAGCCCCCTCTTCACTTGTATTGCTTTCTTTCACTAAATAATATATTCTTTCAGGGTGTTCTGCATTTTTTCTTAATTCACCCGCCACATGACTAGCCTCAGTATAGGAACCTACAACAATTAGTAAGCGCTCCCTCTCAATAGAGCACTTAAATAATTCATCCTTTAGAATCTCTCTTGTTACAGGTCGTCTTGCTAGAGATTTAAGTGTTTCGTAACGTTCTTCACCTTTTTTCCCGGAGATTTTGAACGGCTCATTTCTTCTGTTATAAATCGGTTTGAATACCTGTGTAATTTCGGGTTTTTGTTCATTTTCACGCTCCAGAACATATGAAACAGGTAAGTCGATATGGTACTTAGAAGATCCAGGGAGATAACTTGTGCCACTTAACAATACTGCAGGTGCACCACTGCCTCCATCCAGTTTAGAAAAAAGTGAGCTTAGATTAGTCAATATATGCCGGCCCACACCTATATATCTCATTAACTTTAGAACTCCATTCTTTGCATGGGCCTTTTCGTCACTTTCGTATTGAAAACCTAACCATATCCCTGTTGGAGCTGACGGAACAATTCCATCATAATCTCGCGGAACGCCTTTAAATATCGAATATAAATTACCTAGGTTTTCAAGCGCTTCATCCAAGTCAGATTGTATACTCTCGAAATTATGAATTAAATAGAACAAGCGATTCTCCAAGTATAACACTGCTAAAGCAAACTTTAGCTTATTTTGCAATTTTTGCAGATGTCCTTTTGGAAATAAATGTTCAGTTGAGAGTTGCTTTAAGAACATTTCTAAATACATATCCGCATTTTGATCAAGAATGGAATGATAAGCAAAGTATAATGAAGGATATTCATCGAGATTCACCGATTCACCAAATTCTTCGTTCGATCTAGCAACTTGAATAAGCTTCAAAAATCTGTCGTGTAATTCTTGATAGTACTCCAATTTAGTACTTTCATCTTCGTCAATTAAATCAAAAGAAAACGCTTCTGACAAAAACTGTTTGATAAGTTTGTATCCTGTAAAGAATTGCTTTCCTACAAAGTCAAATATACTTTTTTCTTGATGTAGTTGTCCGTAGATGTGAATTGTTGCCCCCATTGCATTATGAACTGCTCTTATCCATTCACTCACGTGAGGCTTCTGTAAGCAAGTTTTATCTTTTCTTAAATAAGTAATAATCCGATCATGAATATTTTCAAGCCAACTTCCTGCTGTTCCAGCGATCTCCTCAGTCGGCGCAAAAATTTCATCTAATTGAGATTGGACTCGATCCGCCTCATCCACTAATATAAGATCAGTTTGGCGAAGAACATACTCCAGCATTCTCATATCGCTTTCAGAAATTGCTGGCGGAAGCGAACTTAGAACCAAACCTTGGATTGTAGAAACAATTATATTTGCATCAGGCAGATCATGAAAAGCATTATGATATTCACACTGATGGAAATAAGGGCATAATTTCTTTACGTCCCCCTGCTCCATCCGAAAACATGGGGGGCGTGACGAACTAATTCCATCCTGTAAACTTTGAACAATACAAACATTAGTTAAATAACGCATAGCAGGTCTTTTTAATTCCTCGAAACTTTCAAATTCACTTGGTAAAGAATTAAAATATTGTTGGATATGTCTTTTCCGTTCATTTGCGCTTATGATGGGTACGCATTTGATCTTCATTTTCTGAAACATATCTACTTTTTCTAACGCTGATGCCACATCGCCAACAACGAGTACCGTCCTTCCTTTTTTATATCTTGCAACATGATATGCTATAACATCCATAATTGTGGATTTACCTGCCGACAATGTACCAAGCCAATGTTGGGTACCGTCGATATGCAATTCCTCAAATTTCGTTAAATGCGAGCCCGACCATTTTGAAAAACGAAGACTACTGATTCGACCCTCCCAATCGTTTTTCTGATCAAACTGATCCATCTCTATCGCCGTTAGGATTAGATCTTCCTTAGTTATTTCCAATCGCCTAGCTTGCTTTAATGAACTTTCAATTAAAGTATCGGACTTTTTACGTAGGTATTCAGGCAGTACAACTGAGACAGTACCGTGATTATCTTCATCGTAATATACAATTTGCTTCTCCACGTCCGCATAGTCACGTTTATTTAATTTATGGGATAGCGTACTGTTGAGTATTTTTTCGTATGCCTCCGTGCGATTCTTTCCCTGTCTAGGTATTTGCCAATGAAAATTTCCGTTATTATCAATGTAAATATGAAGATATCTCGAAGGGACTAAAGAGTAATGGTTCATTACATCTTTAATACATCGTTTTGCTTTAAATTGCGGAAGAAGAACTTGAAGATTCTGCCATATTAATTGATTATATTCATTATGTTCCTTTAAAAACGGGTAATATGTACCTGTAAATAAATAAGGCAGTTGTTCAGTTGTGTGCAGCTCTACAGGCAAAAGTTTCGACATACCATATACAGCTAGTTCCAAGGAAACAATAGCCTTAACCTTCACGTCATGTATATCAGTCCTCAATAAGGCAGCTACCGTTTTCAACTGATCTTTCGCAACAATTGTTAAAGGAACTCTCATTATCCTTTCGCCCCCAACTGTTTTATTTTTTTTTCGATTTCTTGTATAGTCTGGGTAACGCTTTTAACAAGAACACCTTCTTGAGCTTTTGGTTTGTACTGATAGATAAATCTATCAAAATAAGCATCAGACTTATAATCAGGGAATACCAGAAGTGCTTTCTCCCAAGTGTGCTGATCAGAAAAATAAGGGGCCCTTTGCGCTAAGTTGGTAGAACTCGACCAATCCTTCAAATCAATTACCCAAACACCCCCATCCTCGAATTGAAGTCGTATATCAAACTTGTCAAAGTCGGGATATAATTCGAGCTTAATTCTCTTTTGATACCGTTTTAATATTCTTTCATATAGTGATAACTCTGTTAATCCAGGATCGACAATATAACGACGAATTCCTCGCTTCACCCTCATCAATTTATTGCATAAAAATGTTTTCTTTTTTAATTCAAAATTTCCAGTAAGCCGTCTACATTTCTCAGTGTCACATTCAAAATGACCGTCCTTTGTCTGTTTTAAGGTCCATCCACACCTTGGACAGAGATGGATACCACCATTAATAAAATAGTAAGCTGGAACAGCTTCATAGAAAGAACGAAGTTCACCCTCATAATTAAGCAATTCTTCATTACCATTTTCTATTGGGAGACGTACATTAGGATCAATAGTACAATTTTCAATAAGAAACTTGCGAATATCCCTATATACAGATTCTTTTCCAGCCAACCTTAAATTGTTTCTCAGAATCACAAAAGCTTTTGTATCTTGTTCATAAACAGGATCATCACCTTCTTGCGCAATATTCACACAAAAATCTGTAATTCCAAATCGTTTATCATATAGTAACGGAGGAGATTCTTCTTCCTCGTACGCAAACCATTCCTCACAACTCGGAAACTTCCATTTATTCAAAGGAAGAGACCACCAATCTATCTGCTCATCGAGCGTCAGAGGGAAGCGATTTTTGATTTGATTGGCCAAAGAGATTAACTGTAAACGTCCAGAAGCAACCTTCCATGTTGATGACAGTCCTGCTAAATTTCCATTTTCTCTTCTTTCATCCATTTCACATATTCCTCTTGCAAGTAACCGTAATGAATCAAAGAAATAGTTTCGATACTCATCTGGTTGTTTTTTTTGATCGAACACCTGATTCTCTCCCTTTTGTAATGATGTTTATCATAATAGAATTTTTCAGGCTTACACATATCATTCGATAAATTTATCTTCGCACATTTCACGAAAGTTGCATCCTTTACACTTCATTTTTGATGGTGAAGCAGTAAAATTTCCCTCAGGCATGGGTTTATTAGTTAGTTCATCCTCCAGCAGTAATTTCATTTGTGCAGCACTGCTATTAACTCGTTCAATTGTTCGCTTTACTTCATCCTTCTTAACATGGATAACTTTACACTCACCCGTTAAGAGATATTCAAGTCTAATTTCAGTCTTTTCATAGGGGACTTGGTACTTATTGTTAAGATACATTGCATAAAGTAATAATTGATCTTCATTTTCCTCATCATCTAAGCCAGTTTTCCAATCAACAATAATCCAACGATCATCACCTGGTTTGAAATACAATACATCCATTTTCACAAAGACAGGCGTCTCAACTATTAAAAACGAATTCAGCTGCTCTATTTCAATGATATTTACTTTATTGTGCATTAACTCACGAAGACTCAGGCAGTGACGCAGATTGCTTACACATTGAACAATTCGTTCATTGATTTTATCTATGCGATTTTGATTAAGAACGCCTTCATAGTACATTTCATGAAGCATCATTGAGCGTTTGGGAGCTTGCATCCATTGTGAAACATTACGAGAGTCTATGAACGCACGATTAAGATAGTTCTTCAATTTCTTCTGTAAAATTTTTGCATCCACAGAAATAACGTCTGTTTTCAAGCTGTCGTTCAATAACCTTTCCATAAGTTGATGCAATGCATCTCCAAATATAATATACAAATTAGCAATTTGTTTAAGCCGATATGCCGATTTAGATAGCTTACTCGCCTCAGGCAACCAGCCGTTATGTGAAGCATAATAGTGATAGTAATATTTTCTCTGACACTCCTTAAAAATTCTATCTCTCGTTTGCGACCAAGACCAGTCTGGATATTCTCGATATTTAAATCCCATATTTTCTCTCCTCAACGCACAAAAACATCATATTATGTATACACTCTCACTTTAAAGGGTAATTATTAGCTGATGATAATTTATTTTATAAATCACTTTGTATTACTTTCGTGGATTAGCTTCTACGGACAGGTTTCACCATACTTAGGCACCCTAGCTATTTGGGGCTTGGTTTCTTCCACACTACCGAATTGTTTTCTAGAAGATGTTTGTTCAATCGTATATAACGAGTAAAAAGAGCCAACGATACTCAGGGGACAAAAACCTGAATTCTGTCGGCTCTTAGACAGATTTATTGTAAGGAAATACCAGGCTTTGTGGCAAAGATGTAGACTTATTTCTAATTCCTCACCAACAAAACATCCTCCACATACACCGTATGCATGAGCTGACTTTAATAATATGCGTTAATCCAGAACTCTCAATAAACAAGTTTTTTGTGAACTTCGCGTTAATCATGGAATAAATAGACGTTGAAGTAGCTTTTGCCTCCAATTCTAAATTATTATACCAACAAGAGACCAACAAAGTGAGTGGATATTAAGTCTCAATAAAGGACCTCTTCAATGTCTTCCATTGTGATAGAATTGTCGCTAGCTAGTTGTTTAATAACATCTAGTGCCCATGCTTTCCTTTGTTGCTCCCCTTTTTCAGCCGACCATTCTCCGTTGATCTTCTCAGCATGATATAAAGATAACAATCCTGGAAATAATATTGTGTATATCAAAATGGATGTTTTCGGGAAATCATCCACAATTAAACTCGAACCACCTTCTTTTGAAATTACAGAACGAGTAGAATCAAGAACACATGTACACGATTTTGTTACTTTAGTAAGGAGTTGCATATCAGGCATAATGATATGTAATCCACCTTCATAAACATTCTGGTTTATCCCTAATCCAGATAGTGTCGGTATGGACCCCAAGACACCAGCGCCCTCACTTTTATTATCATGTACATCTCTTTCAGACAATTGAGAGACAGCATGAATATCGATAAGGTTAATAAAGTAATCTTCTCTATCTTTTGCTGGCTGTATATTAATTTTTTGACCTCTCTTATTAAAAAGCCAATAGAAGAAGTCACTATCCAAAGTATACTGCATTAACTTATCGTATTGGACCTTGCCCCATTCTTCTTTTTTCAGTTTTCGATAGCCCTGACCAAACAAAACTGATCTAACTCTTTTTTCTTGACTTACACTTACATCAAGAATACAGTAGACACGCCCATAGTTCTCAAAAAATACCACATCAACAGTTTTATTAAATACGCGATACTCCCTTGGTAAAACCCTTCCATCAATAACCGCTCTTTTTTCGCCTAACAAATCTTCATATTTACCAATAACAGAAATATAGTTATATTCTACATCTCCTATTTTAAGACATTCAATCGAAAAACCTTCGCTAGCAGCAGGATGCCACTGTATCTGAAGCGTTTTTTCGTAATCTGTTAAATCATCTCTTTCGGAGAGATAATCTATCGGTATATTATAATCCATTCTTAAAACATCAATTATAGATTTTAGAGTATGTACTTGATCCATTGCCCAAATCACTAAACGCTTATCAAAATCGAATGCCGCCAATATACGTTCACTCCTATCTTCTGAAAAAAACAACCTGATGGTTAGTTGTTTCATATTTTATAAACAACTTTAAGAATATTGAAGGTCTATCCCCAATGTACAACTTCGGCTGAATTACTGCACTTAAATTATATGCTATGTGAATATCAGGATGATCTGCGATAATGTATGGAAATGATTTGTTAATAGAAAACTTACCGTTTCCAGATCCCATACTTTTTATGAGAGGATTAATGTCAATTTTGAATCCTGTGTTACTCACTATCACTTCATTAATTAGAAAAGGATCTGTTGGCTGTAATAACAATTCATCAGGCGTAGAATTAACTACTATGTTCACTGTCTTATTCCTTAAATACCAATTTAGAAGTCTCCACCAAACACTTCCTCTTCTAACAATCTCTATTGAAAGGTTAACCGTTCTAAGCATTTGATGGGTCCTCATGGAATTATTCTCCACAAAAATGGGAGTTACTTCAATTCCTCTCCCCAGCCTACTTTCTTGTTTAAGTGTGATAGTTATAGGACGGAAAAGCCATGAGAAGAAAGGGATTACCATGAATATAACATAGCTCATGGTTAAGATTATACTGTCCCTAATTTTGTTTTCAAACCAAGGTTGTCCAGTTGATTCGTGGAAAAAGACGAGAATTAGAATAAATTGTACTGTTTGTGTAAGTATCATTTTGAAATATTGATTCAATGCCGAAACGTCCCTTCATCAGGAAACTTCTTCAATCCGGTGACCATTGCTAATGGGGTATTGAGTGTTAGAAAAGGAATCTCATCCCAGTCTCCGATTATTTCCGCAACCGCGTATTTTGTTACTCGATATTGACGGTCGTTATAATTGAAGGTGATCGCCCTAATGTCAATGTTCTCAGAACGGATAACGTTAGTTAATTCAAATAAATAAGAGGGGCGTTCACTCAAAACTTCTTTTAACTCCTCCTCTAGCTCAAAATCAATGTCATCAAATTCGACTTTCAAAATCTGTATATTTAATTCCTCACAATGAGAAATTAAAGAGTAAAGATTGTTTTGTTGCAACTCAAAGGGCCTCAGATTTAAGTTTATTTTTTTTGAATCGCTTGGATTCGTTAATCCCGCGACTGGGTAAGAGTCCAAAACAAAAAAGCTATCGGAAATAATTCTGCCAGATCGCTCTCCAATTGTGTAATAAAAATACACTACATGCTTTTCCACTGGACTCCCCTCCTTAGTTATATTTTACACAAAACAACGTTAGAATGATACAGCATTGACTGGAAAAGAATAAAAAAGGCTATACCAGCTATATTCCTGCCAGCAGAGCCTAATCGATACTTCGAATTACCTATTTATTAAGAAAAATTCCGTCTTTATCGGCCAGCAAAGCTTGATTGATTGTCTAATCCGTTTGCAACAACCTGATCAAGTACACTTTAGTTCCAGCCTGACTTTAAATTGTGCCCATCCTATCCACTTCTTGCGTATACATCAGGAGCATCCATAATCTCTGGGGTCGATCTCTTTGAGATTTGGGGCGTTCTATCACCCAACCAACCTCTTTAAACATCTTGGCTTGATATGTAAATATTTTCCATTCAATCTGTTTATCAATCAGTGTGTCCTTGTGAAGGTTATTTCGAAACACTTTCGTTATAGAAATATCACCCCAGGGCATGCGCTTTAAGCCATTAATCAAGCCGCTATCGATGAGCTTTAGCACTTCCTTTTTAAGTTCACCCCCCAACAATTTACAATAAACAGTTCATCCCCTTGTTCACATTGAATAAACTCCTGCCAATAAGCAGCTCCTGAACCCTTATTTCACCATAGCACAATTTAATAAAGTATTGCTAAAAATCATGCACTTCCCCAATTTTGCCTCAGCTTTTTATACCGCAGCTATATTAATGTTTGAATAATATCTTGATAAAAAACTGGGAAAGGCTTGATGGATAAGGCTTATTCCCCCTTATTATCACGCCTTTATTCTAATATTGGTAGGTCTTTATTATGTTTCACATGACTTTTTTTAGAGTCTACAATTCAAGTCCCAGAAGAGCCACGCACTCCACATGCACCGTATGCGGAAACATATCCACCGGCTGTACCTCTACCGTCCTGTACCCCCCATCCTCTAAAACCCGTAAATCTCGCGCCAGCGTCGAAGGATTGCAAGACACATACACCACCCGCACCGGCTTCATCTCAAGAATCGTATCCAGCAGCCTCGGATCACAGCCTTTACGCGGCGGATCGACAACGATCACATCCGCTTCAATGCCTTGTTCCTTCCAGCGCGGGATGACGTCCTCGGAGGCGCCAACCTCGAACTGCACGTTGCGCATGCCGTTCAGTTCGGCGTTGCTGCGCGCGTCGTCGATGGCTTCCTTTACGATCTCGACGCCGTACACCTGGTCGGCGTGCTGCGCCAGGAAGAGCGAGATCGTGCCGATGCCGCAGTAGGCGTCGATGACGGTCTCCTTGCCGGTCAGGCCGGCATATTCCACCGTCTTGCCGTACAGCGCCTCCGTCTGTACCGGATTGACCTGATAGAACGAGCGGGCTGAGATGGCGAACTGTACGTTGCCGATATAGTCATAGATGACGTCCCGGCCCCACAGTACCCGCGTCTCATCGCCGAAAATAACATTGGTCTTCTTCGTATTGATGTTCTGCACGATGCTCGCCACCGCCGGAATCTGCTCTCGGATGCTGCCGATCCAGGCGTCGCGGTGCGGGATATCGCGGCCGTTCGTCACAAGCACGAGCATGAGCTCGCCGGTGCGGAACGCTGTCTTCACGACGACGTGCCGCAAGAGGCCGCGCCCGGTCTCCTCGTTATAGGCGCTGATACCGAGCTGGCTGCCGATCTCCTTGACGCGGGCGACTACCTGGTCGTTGCGCTCGTCCTGGATCAGGCACGCCTCCATATCGATGATGCGGTGACTTCCGCGTGCGTAGAAGCCGCCGATGAGGCCGCCTTCGGCCGTGCCAATGGGCACCTGCGCCTTATTGCGGTAGCGCCACGGATCGCTCATGCCGAGTGTCGGATGCACCACAACGCCCGCAGCACTCCCCTTCTCACCAGCCGCCCCGCTGCTGCCCGCTATCTTCAGCTTCCCAATGCGTTCCAGCACGTCCACGACATGCTGCCGTTTCCAGGTCAGCTGCCCTTCATAGCTCATATGCTGGAGCTGACAGCCTCCGCACTGGTCGAAGATCGGGCAGGGCGCAGCGATCCGGTCGGAACTGGCCTGTACGACGTCCAGCAGCTTGGCGTAGCCGTACTGCTTCTTCGTCTTCAGCACCTTGACGCGAACCTTCTCCCCTGGGAGGGCGCCGCCTACGAAGAGGGTATACCCCTCAATCCGACCTACACCCTCGCCCTCATGGGTCATACCAATGATGTCAATCACGGCTTCGTCGTTCTTCTGCACAGGCACGCCATCCTGAGCCGCAGCAGCACGTCCACTCGCAGACGCATCTCTGCCACCATGAACCAGCCCATTCGCTTTTGCTCTATCTCCAGCAGCAACCTTTGCTGTGCCTTTATTCTTCTCCCTGATTACCGCATCTCGCCCGACATTGGCCGATACCTTCGCTCTGCCTCTATCTTCAGCACCAGTCTCCCGGCCTGCCTTATTCCTCTTCCCGTCTACCGGCTTTCTTCCATCAGCCCGCATCTCTGGCTGGCTGTTCCGGCGGCTTTTTCCACGGCCGCTGCGGTGGTTGCTCATCTCTCAGGTCACTTCTTTCTCCATATGATAATTACAGTATTGCCTCATACTTATCTTCCAACTCGAAAAATGCCGCCCTCCCCATGGGAGCAACGGCATACCTTCGTGGTACCAGCTTTCATTACAACGATACTTCCGTCCGCCAACGATCAGCGGAACACATGCAAATGCCGGGGCAGGTTGCGGAAGGTGGCTGGCAGCGTACCGCCAAGCTCGCCGTCCAGGTTAAGCAGCACATGGCCTGGTGAAGTGACTTCCATATAATCGGTCTTGAAATGCACGATTTTCTTGTCATTCACATGCTCGCCGCGCAGCGCCAGCGTTACCAGCCGGATCATTTCCGCCAGATTGCACTTGCGCACGGCGATCACGTCCAGCAAGCCGTCATCAATCGTGGCCCCTGGCGCCAGCTTTTCGAAGCCGCCTACCGAGTTCGTGTTGGCGATGAAGAAGAGCATGAATTCGTCATGCAGCTCCTCCTGCCCGGCCGCCCGGATGTTCAGCTCCTGCGGGGCGAGGCTCACCATCTTCTCAAGGCCCTTCCAATAATAGGCCAGCTGCCCGATCATGGTCTTCAGCTTGCTCGGCACCTCATAGGTCAGCTCCGTCAGCGTGCCGCCGCCGGCGATATTAATGAAGTATTTATCATTGGCCTTGCCGATATCGATCGGCTTCGCCTCCTGCTTGATGACGAGATCGCAGTAATCCTCCCAATATCTCGGGATGCCAAGCGCACGCGCAAAATCATTTGTTGTTCCGAGCGGGAACACGCCCAGCGGCGGGCGGTTCTCCTTCTCCGCCATGCCGTTGATGACCTCGTACAGCGTGCCGTCGCCGCCGGCGGCAATCACCAGATCATATTCGCCACGCTCTACCGCATCTGCGGCAGCGGCCGTGGCATCACCTTCGCCGGTTGTCGCATGCACCGAGGCCTCGATGCCCCCCTCATCGAGGCGCTGCAGGATGTCGGCCAGCCGCCGTTTCATTTCCTCACGCCCTGAGGTGGGGTTGTATATCAAGCGAGCTCTTTTCATTCCGTTACTCCACCTGTGTATTTTTATTGTTCAACGTGTATTCATCGTCCAAGGGAGGTGTGCAAACTTCTAATGCTCACAACCGGTATGGCCATGAGCGAATGTCATTATTTTGCAGCTTCCTTTAAGATATAATGATAACGAAAAAAATCGCATTTTACAAACGACATGCCCTGATACCGATCCTGGAACGGTGCAAAACTCACACTGCTATTCCGGAAGCATACCACAGTCGCACTCCGATTCGGACAGTTCATGCTGCTCTGCCCCTCCGATCCAGGCTATTGCCGCTCCTCTCCCCCCTCCGCCTTGCGCAAAAGCCCGGATATCTGATGCTCCATCCAGGTCTTCAGCAGCGGATGCGGCAGCAAGGCCTCTCCCGAGTAACGGTAGTCCAGCCCGTCCAATCTTCCGGGAATGACTTTGGCCGTGAAGAAGCCTGAGCTGAGAAACAGCGGGGAGACGATGACATCATATCCCTTGTCCCTGCTCCAATACTCCGCCTTGCCTCGTACGTTGTCCGGATTCAGCAGGGCGTAATCACACTCGGTGCCGCTGATCTCGCTGACATCCGCCGCCAGGGAGGACATGCCCTGCTCCCAGCGCTGGCGGAAGCCGTCGTGCACGCTGCCGTGCCCTATGAGCAGGACAACCTCCCGCTCAGGCTGCTGCGACATACCGCGTACCTTCTCCCACACCAGCGCCGCCACATCCGGACCATGATCGATGGGAGTGCCGAAGTATACACGTGCGCGAACCCGAAAAGGCTCCAGATCCGTTTCCTTCTCTGGAACCTCCTTAACTCCCAATGCATAGCTGATCTCGTCCACATGCGTACTGCCTGACGAGACGAACAAGGGCACCACGAGCAAATCCGTGGCACCCGCTTCCTCCAGCCGGTCGATACCGTCCTGAATCAGTCTTCCCTCCACATGCTCGAGAAAAGACACTGCTACCGGGCAACCGGCCGGCAGCTGCAGCTGTCCGGCAGCCTCATCCACCAGTTGAACCCAAGCGGGCGCAGGTGAACCGTGGCTGATGATCAGAACGCCCGGCTTCATGTTAACGGCCCAGCCGTTCCAGCGTCATTTTATACCCGTCATTGCCGTAATTCAGACACCGCTTCACACGGGAAATGGTAGCCGTGCTGGCGCCGGTCTCGGCTTCGATCTGATTGTATGTGCTGCCTTTGCCCAGCATGCGCGCAACCTCCAGACGCTGGGACATGGACTGAACTTCATTGATCGTGCACAGGTCATCAAAGAAAACATAACATTCCTCAAGATCCTTAAGTGTTAAAATGGCCTCAAACAATTGGTCAATACTCTTATCATTAAGCTTCTTCAGCTGCATAGATTATCATCCCCTACGGAATACTGTAGCTTCATTGTAACTGAGCAGTGCACAGTTTTTCAAGCGTTAACGATTTCACGCATTACAGAACAGAACCACGAAGGCCTTTACCCCGCCCAAATCCGCATTTATCCCGCTTTTATGGACGTGTGCCTAATCGCCCTGCGCACCTGATACATACAATAGACTATCAACCTGTAAAGGAATGTGATCTGCATGCCTCAAAACTATACAAAACGGAGGGCGCACTCGTATCGTTCACTGGCCGATTATAACTCATCCGCATACCCCGGGGCCGCCCCTTCTCTAGATCCGCTTACGGCAGAGGCCACTTCATTGGTGCCTTATAATCCATCCTATAACCAATCCTACAATCCGGGTGGTGCTGTTGAAACGGTGAACCCTGTCAGTCAGCCTTCCTCCGGCGGCAGCGGCGGGCTGCTCAGCAATTTGCCGAATCTCGGCGAGCTCAAGGGCATGATCGACCGGATGGGTGGCATTGACGGCGTGCTCACCACGCTTGGTAAGGTGCAAAAGGTGATGACGAGCATCCAGCAGTTCGCCCCGATGGCCAAACTGATTATGGGCGCGCTGCCCTTTGGCGGGAAAGCAAGCAATAAAGCAGCAAGCGGTATCGACGAGTATATCCCCAAGCGCCGCAAAAGAAAAAAAAGCAGCAGCCGCAAACGGAGCATCTCCAAGTCCGGCCGCAGCTCGACCAAGCGCAAGAAGCGCTAAGCTCTATTGTAGTGCCATCACTTGAACCAGCCTCTTCTGGAGAACCAGTAAATCATGCCGGAGCCGAGCAGGCCCATAACAGCAAGCACCGCAAAATAGCCGTATTTCCAGCGTACCTCGGGCATGTACTTAAAGTTCATCCCATAAATGCCCGCGATCAGGGTCAAAGGCATGAATACCGTCGTGATGACCGTCAGCGTCTTCATAATGGCGTTCATCCGGTTGGAATTGAGCGAAATGTAGCTGTCCCGGAGATCGGCTGTCATTTCGCGGTCGGCATCAATCATATCGGAGAGCTTCAGCAGATGATCATAAATATCCGAAAAAAATGCCTTATGCTCGCCCTGTCCCTGGATATGCTCGGAATTGACGACCCGGTACAATAAATCCCGCATCGGTACGATCGTGCGCCGCAGCTTCAATAACCGGCTCCGCAGCTCGAATACCTGGTTCATCAGCTCCTCGACCGACTCGCTGCGGCTCCGGTTCTCCAGCTCGGCCAGCTCGTCTTCGATCCTGAACAGGCAGGGGAAATATTGGTCCACCAGCTTATCCATGACCGTGTATGCCGCTCCCAGCGTGCCATGCGCCCATAGTTTACCGTTCCGGGCATGCTCCACGACCCGGGCCCAAGCCTGGTCGAGCTCCTCCAGCGGTGTTTTATGATAGGACACGAGAAAGCGATAGCCCATAAAGAGATCCACTTCCTCTACCGTCAAGTGATCCGGGTCCAGGGCATGCAGCACAAAAAAATACACATCCTCATAGTAATCCACCTTGGGCCGCTGCAGCACATACAGGCAGTCCTCAATCGCCAGCGGGTGGAAATGAAAATAGGTATCCAGCAGCGCGACTTCCTCGTCCGTAGGATCGCAGAAATCGGCCCATATCCATTCATATTCATCCGGCTGTATCTCGGTCAGTGGAATGTCGAGCTTTAACTGATGATCCTTGCCGATTGCAAGTGTCCTGATCAATGCGCCTCATCCCCCTCTTCTGTGCTGGCAAGATCCAATCATTTTGCCTTCATACTACATAGCTTGTCCCGTAAAGCAAAAAAAGCCCCCGCAGGGGCTTACGAATTTTGCATCAGCATTTAATCGGATGGCTTTCAGCCTGCCGCACACTAGAACAGCAGTTTGAAGATCAATCCCGCCAGCACGGCGGAAATCGGAATGGTAATAAACCAGGTCACCACAATGCGTCCCGCCAGCGACCAGCGCACGGCCCGGAACCGCTTGGCGGAACCGACACCCAGAATCGCCGAAGTGATGGCATGGGTTGTGCTGACTGGCAGATGCAGGAGCGTACAGGTGAAAATAACGGAGGCCGCCGACATATCTGCCGCGAATCCGTTGATCGGCTCGATTTTGAAAATTTTCGTGCCCATCGTCTTGATGATTTTCCAGCCGCCGATGGACGTGCCCAGAGCCATGGCTGTGGCCGCCGAGATTTTAACCCAAAGCGGCACCTCCAGATGATCCTGATATTTGGCCGATACGAGCGCAAAGGTAATAATGCCCATCGCCTTCTGTGCATCGTTCGTACCATGCGTGAAGGACTGCAGGGCTGCCGTAATAATTTGCATGGTGCGGAAGCCCTTGTTTACGGTATGCGGACTTCTGCGTGCAAAGATGAACTTGAGGATCATCATGACGATATAACCGATGGCAAAAGCGATCAGCGGCGAGAAAATCAGCGCCTCCACAATTTCGATGAAGCCTGACCAGTTGACCTTGTCTGAACCCGCGCCCACAAATACCGCACCGGCCAATGCACCGATCAGCGCATGGGACGAGGACGACGGAATACCGAACCACCAGGTAACCAGGTTCCAGATAATGGCCGCCAGCAGCGTGGCGATGACGATGTCGATTCCGTTGGACAGCTCCATGGGATTAGCTACGCTTCCGCCGATCGTCTTGGCGACACCGGTGAACAACATGGCACCGACGAAGTTCATGACCGCTGCCAAAAGTATGGCCCGCCGCGGTGTCAGCGCTCTCGTCGAGATGGACGTGGCGATGGCATTCGCGGTATCATGAAAGCCGTTAATGAAGTCAAATGCCAGTGCAAGAAATATGACGATGCCTAAGATGAGTAAACTTGTATCCATGAAAATAGGACCCCTTACGAGTTGCGCATAATGATGGATTCCAGCTTGTTAGCTACATGTTCACAAGAATCAGTAGTCGTTTCCAAGCGTTCGTAAATCTCTTTGCGCTTGATCAGCTCAATCGGGTCATTAACGGTCGCAAACAAATTTTTAATGCAAATACGAAGCAGCTCGTCCCCCTGGTTCTCCAGGTCATTCAGACGGATGGTGTGCTCGCGCAGCGCAAGCAGCTTCTTCTGGGACAGAAGATGAACGGCCTTCTGAATCTCATAGGCAGACTGGCGCAAAATATCCGCAAACTGAACGATATATTCGTCAGGCTCGTGAAGATGGTACATATAAAACCGTGACGCTGTCGCTTCAAGCCCGTCCAATACGTCGTCCATGGTGGTTGTCAAATCCATAATGTCGTCCCGTTCCAGCGGCGTAATAAACGTTTTGTTCAGTTCTTTAATAATCGTGTGTGTAAATTCGTCACACTTGGATTCGTATTTCTTCATTTCTCCGGCAAACAGCGTGACGTCCTGCAGGTTTGAAATGTTCTGCGCAAAATAATCGGCAGCCTGCACGATCGTATCCGCCATATTTTCCAACGTCTCGAAAAAGATATCCTTTTTCTTCAGTTTCATACGATTACCCCTTTACCAAAATTTGACGCTTGATGGGTTCGACTATATTAGACAACCTTTGCTATCTTATCATAAGTGACATCCGTTTTGTAAAGACCCTGTAAACATTGTAAACGCTATTTTAAAATTTCTTCATCTTTCTTTTTATTACCCTGTCGAGTCACCCTTGATTCTCTGCATTTAATTGGGCCGGCTAGGTAATGGAGACATGTTCATCCAGCGGCTGGTCATTCGGCACAATATGGATATACGTCTGTCCGGGAACCAGTGAAACTTCCGTGTCTCCTTCATAAAAACGGATGGTATCCCCATTAGCATGCTTCCATTTTCCCTGAATCATCCGTCCCTCGCGGAAAATGAGCGCATCCCCGCCGCTGTTCAGATCGACAGCCAGCCGGCCGACATCATCCAGCACCCGGTGGCTTGTGCTCATCACCACTACATTCGCGGCGCTCAATTGATCCCCGTTATTCAAATCGACATGCGGCTCCCCGTTCACCGATCTCATATAGATCTGCTTCTCCTTATTATATGTATAGGATACGCGGTAGCTTTGCAGCAGAAATCGGATATCAAAGGCCGTCACCTGTTCGCCGTCCGTGATCTGCTCCGGCTTGGCAAACGTATATTCAGGTACTTTGGAGGTTAACGGATACCCCCGCTTCTCCGCTCCTTCAAGCAGCCTTGGCAGACTGGTATATAAATTGTGCGGGGCTTTGCGGTCCTTGCTGCGCCAGAAGGATGTGCCTGCATTCGTAATTTCATCAAGATGCTGTTTCCCCTGGTGCTGGAATTGGTCATAGGCGTCATTGCTGCCCCCAGCATGAATAGGCAGTGCCCCGTAAATTTCCGCCAGCTCGATCAGATAAGGCCGGATGCTGCGCACAGGGCCGATGTTGACCTCTCCGCCTCCGCTCTGGTAAAACGCCACCAGACGTGTGATCCCGCCTTCAGCCAGCACCTCATAAACGATATCCGCTCCGCTCAGTCCCGATTGCGGGCGTGCAGCAGGAGCGTTGTTGATCATCACCGCAAGCGGCCGCCGATCCGAAGGTTCATCTATGGCCAGGCCTGTGAGAGGCGCGGTGTATTTCGGTTCCGTCTCTGCCGGGGGCTCCACCGGTTCCGGAGCCGGGTCCTCAATGACGACAGGCGGGGCCTGCGGTGGGGCTTCCTGCATGGGAGAACAGGATGTCAAACCTATACAGGCGCACAGCGCCAGCGTACCGCAAACTGTGTTTTTGCTTAACCGAATCAACATACATTCCTCCTGGGTTCCATTTTCTACATTATAAGCAAAGTATGGCAGGGTTGTCTCTTACAAAGAAGCCCTTCAATTTTGCCGGAACCGTCGAGAGATAAAAATTTTAAGAAAATTTCCGAGTTTGTGATTTTTGTCACAAATAAAACTCCAGACCTATTCTACAATAAAGACATGAAAGAGATGATCATCTTCCAAAACAAAACCAAGGTAAAACACCTTATGAAGGAGTGGTAAATATGTTTAACACATGGCTTAGAGAAAACCCGGTGGCAATGTGGATTCTGACGGTAGTGAGGGTGGTGCTCGGCTGGAGCTGGATGACCCACGGCTGGGAGAAATTAACGGGAGGCGGATTTGATGCAGGAGGCTTCATGACAGGAGCCATCGCCAAGGCAACAGGTGAACATCCGGCGGTGCAAGGCTGGTGGGCTAACTTCCTTGAAGCCTTCGCCCTGCCGAATGTAGGTCTCTTTAACTTCCTGATTCCTCTGGGTGAATTCCTGGTCGGTGTCGGCCTGATTCTCGGCACATTGACCACCCTGGCCGCACTGATGGCCATGGTCATGAACTTCGCCTTCCTCTTCTCGGGCACCGTAAGCACCAACGCAGTGATGGTCCTGTTCGAGATCTTCATCGTGGTCGCAGGCGCCAACGCCGGCCGCATCGGCTTGGACCGCTGGGTACTGCCTTTCCTGCGCGGACTGTTCCGCAGACATGAAGGCGGCGGGCATAAAGCGAAGGCTGCCTGATCAGGATGACTAAGTAAATAGCAAATGCAGCTCAAGCGCCGATGAAAATCGGCGCTTTTTTTATAGATATCGGACTTCAGACTTCGTGCCGCTACGCGGACAACTAATAGCGGACAACTAATAGCGGACAACTAATAGATGAAAGCTTTGCCGAACTCCCCGGCACATTTCTTTGCTAACGGGTGTGACAGAGCTTATTCGGCCAAGAATAACAAGGTTTCTTTTCTAACGGTTGCAGTCGCACCTATTTAGGTGAAACAACCCCGTTACGTTCGAAATACGGGAAATAGGCTCGCTCACAACCGTTACACCTTTTTCCCCTCCAATTTTACGCATATAGCCTCGCTCACAACCCTTAGAACTTTTTACGCAAATTGCCCAGCTCACGACTGTTGGAATTTTAAAGTTCAACTGTCGGTTGGCCCTGCTTTGACTGCCAGGAAGTTGGTACCCCTGAATTGAAATTAAACCATCGTACTAAAATTCAATTGAATTAAGGCCAATGCCTTCCCCGTCTCTGGTCCGGTGTGCATTCCATGAACGACGTATATAATACAGTGGAGATACGAAGAAAGGCGGAAGCAGACTCATGGCCGAAGCAATGCTAGACATCTTGGAGAAATGGGGAATTTGGGGCATTCTCGCTTCGCTGTTCATAGAAGGAAGTGCCTTTCCGTTTATCGGGACTCTTTTTATTGTTACTGTCGGTTTTCTCATGGATTTAAGCTGGTTCGAAATCACCTGGATTTCCGTGCTGGGAAGCCTGTTTTACGCGGTGGGCAGCTATATTCCTTATTCTATAGGCTTTTTTCTGGAGGGCAGGCTGATGAAAAGGCTGAGTCCTGCCACGCAAGCACGGCTGGCACAAGCTCAGGCGGCTTTCAGCAAATACGGAATATGGAGTGTGGCGATATCCAGTCCACTTCATTTGGGCAATGTGGTTCCATTCGTGGCCGGCATGGCCCGCATGGATCTGCGCATTTATACGCTTCTGACCATGCTCGGCATCGCTCCTACCACCTTCCTGCTGCTCAGCATCGGCCGTCTCTATCCCGGAGACACCGACACGGTGATCCATACGATCGATCAATATCAGGGCATTGTCCTGGTTGTCTTTATTGCTGTAACTGCGGTTTACATGGCATGGAAAATCATCAGCAAACGCCGCAAGCAGAGCGAGGACATCGGGATCAACAATTAAACGGCAAACCAAACAAAAGCACCCTGAAGCGGGCCTGAATATCTTGAAAAAGATATCATGCCACGCTGCAGGGTGCGTCTTCATATTAAAGCGTTGTTGTTCCGAATAACCAGCAGTTCAGGCTCAGACATCCATGGTCATAGACCTGAAACAGCTTCTCCGCCCTTCTGTCATTGTCCGTCGCCCCCATCGCATAAAACAGGGGAGCAAAATGCTCCTTGGCGTAGGACGGAACGGCCTCCTCGGCAAAAGGCGCCTTCTTCCGATAATCAAACAGCTGCTTAAGATTCCAGGTCTGCAGCTGCTCCCCAATCCAATCATCAAAGTCGGTCGCCCAGCTTTCGGGCTCTTCGTTTTTGCACAGTCGGCGCAAATTATGTACAAGCCCTCCACTGCCGACAATCATGACTCCTTTCTCGCGCAAGGAAGAAAGCATGCAGCCAATAATGTACTGCTCCTTGGGAGAACGTCTGGAATCAATGGACAGAGGAATGATGGGGATATCCGCGTTCGGATACATGTGGTGCAGGAAAACCCATACACCATGATCAAGCCCCCTGTTCTGAACAGGCCGGGCATGCAGATTGTGCAGCTTGAACAAATTTAGAACTTCATTATGGATCTCCGGATCTCCGGGTGCAGGATATTCGATCGTATACATCTCTTCAGGAAAGCCATAGAAATCGTACAATGTTGAATGCTGTTCATCAACGTCTACGCATTGATCGGGACTGTCCCAATGAGCGGAAAAGACAACAATTCCGCGGGGTCTGGGCAGCCGTGACCCCAGTTCCTCCAGAAAACGGGTATACGCATTGTTCTCCACAGCCAATGCCGGTGAACCATGCGCAACAAATAATGCAGGTACTGTCATCGCTGCCAACCTCCACACGCCAATTTAATCGTTGCCCCTCTATTTTACTCCTGCGCATGGGTATTTTCCAATGGTGTCAAATCATCCAGTGCTGCCACTCTTTTTCGAGCCGCTCACGCTCATCCAGCCATTCCACGGTCCGCTGAATCAACTGCGTACGCTCCGGGCCCGAAGAGTAGGTATGGTCAGCCTGAAAAATAATCTCCTTGTCACACCGGCTTTCCGAACGCATCCAGAACACCTTCTGGTACAGGAAGGCATAGTCCACGGGAATGACATCATCCGATGTGCCATGCACAACGAGCACGTCCCCGCTGAACTTGACCGCCTCCTGGAAAGGCTGGAATTGTGCCAGGGACTCGAAAAAAGCAGGAGTAAACCGGTAGCCCAGGTAATCCGCCTCTCCTTCTTTAACTGCCTGATCATACACATTCCGTCCGGTAAGCTTCACGATGTCATTAAATGGATAGCCTACGGCAGACCAGAGCACGAGATTCTTCACCCGCTTATCCCGTACAGCCGTCAGAACGGCGACCGCGCCGCCAAGACTGTGGCCGATCAGTGTAATCTTCTGCGGATCCACATCGGCACAGCTTACAGCATAGTCCAGTACGGCACGCGTCTGATTGATCATGCCATTGATGCTCTGTTCCCCATATTCACCGGTGCTCTCGCCACAGCCTGCATAATCAAAACGAAGCACCATGTGACCCGCATCCGCCAGTCTGCGCGCCGTATTCACAAACAGCCTGTCAACCCCGATACGGCTGCCCACAAACCCATGGCAGATGATAACAAGTGAATTGCGGTTCTGGCATCCCGTCTTCTCCACCCCGCGCGGATAGTGCAGCGTTGCCGCCAGCTCCTCACCTTCAAAGCGTATTCCAATCTGTCTTTCCATATGCCTCTCCCCCTGTTCCTTGATCCCCATCATTTAACCGTTAATTCCGATCAATTTAATAAGGATAATTGTACACGGAGCACTCTTTAGTGTCAATGAGCCTTTACACACGGCCACAAAAAAAGGCGCCTGCTTCCCGAAAAGGCAATTTCCTCTTCTGGGCAGCAAGCGCCGCCGGAGGTCAGCAGTCTGAATTACTCGTAGCTGCGTCGGTACATCGCATGGGTCTCGCTGCGACCTTCCCAGCCCTTCAGGACGGAATTGCCGTGCTGATCATCCAGCACATGGTCTCCCCGTCCTTCATCAAAGTCATCGCCGAATTCCGTATCCTCGACACGGTAACGCGGAGCATTGCCCTGAACAATATGCCTTACTTTCCCGGAGTTCAGTCCGCTGTTCATATGCTGGCCCCCTTCCTCTCCTGTAAAAATGGATTGCAGCTCTCGCAGCATCCTCCATATTTTCCAGCAGGAAGCGTTGCCAATATACATGGATGGCAAATAATTCTGTGTGCAGGACTTTGCCATAATCCGCCTGCTCACGTATACTGGATTTCATATGGATTGTTGGCAGGAGGCCTGACGAATGAATCAACAAACTTCCGGAAAGCAGGGGCAAGACAAGCCTGAATCCCGGCTCAAATATTTTACGATGATCGTCTGGATCGCTCTAACCTTCTTTTTCACAGCGGTTGCGCTGCTCGGTCTGGTTGTGCTTGCGACTGGTGGGAGTACAGCCCCTTATGAGAAAATCAGCATCTCGACCCTGCTTATAATCGCAGCTGGTGCGATTCTGCTGATTGAAGCATTAACCCGCTTTATGGGCAGCCCGGAAGAAGACGCCGCGCAAACCACGGCTCCCGGGGGCAAGAACGGACAAGCACGCGTGCCCGAAAAGCCGAAGCTTGATCTGAAATCGATGCTGCTGTACGTGATCCTCGTTGTGGTGATCCTCGTTGGAGGCATTGTGCTCAACAGAAGCCTGCCGGTGTTCACCGTATCCCCATGGGTAAGCTTAATCATCGCCGTTATCGGCTGGGCCGGGCTTAAACCGCTGTTTCTGCGCAAGAAAAAATAGACAGAGCATCACGCCGAGCAAGGCTATAAGAAAAACTTCTATCGACGTAATTCACAGAAGACAGACCGCATTTAGCGGAAGTCTTTCTTGCGATGATAGAATTGTTCAGCTCCGCTGAAAACTTATAACTCAACTTTCGCAGAGCACAAATTCAATTAAACCTTTGCAGCTGCTGGCTGGGTTCTGAGGAATTCGAATCCCCTCTTTACAAATTTGCCGATTTCATGCTGCGAAAATGAAGTAAACTCAATTTATGGAATCCACCTAATCATTCGTGTTTAACAGTCAAGCCGCCCGTTGACCGTGGCAAGGCATGCGAACTCGCTGCCCGGAAGCCTTGCACGATTATCCCGTTGGATCAGGCAAAGAAAAACAGAAAACCCGGAAGCGAAAATCGACTTTAGGCGCGTTAAAGAAAATAACGGATCAAGTGTGGCACGAAAATGCCTGTTGTTACGCTATTCAGGACAATCGAACGGGTCTATTATTTTGGGATTGTGCCTTATGGAGAAGCAGATCGATTCGAGATTATGGGGTGATCTTAGGAGAAAGCAGATCGGTTCGATATCATGAGGCGATCTTAGGAGAAAGCAGATCGGTTCGATATCATGAGGCGATCTTAGGAGAAAGTAGATCGGTTCGAGATTATGAGGTGATCTTAGCAGAAAGCAGAGCGTTTAGGTGATGTGAAACCGACCAAGAGAGAAGGAGGGGGCGGATCAGAGCCCCGAAAAAATAAAAGACCCTGGCCCTCGTTGTCGCTTGAACCTGAGTTTTTTCGATGTCCTCGTTCATGCTAACCCACACCGTTCAACCCACGCACATCATGCTCACCTTTCCTCGTTCAAACCCTGTGATCAGGACGCAGCCGCAAGAGACTGAAATGGTTGGCGCGCGATCAGTCGGCGGTAAGGGATCGCCGGAATCGCCACGCCCATGTACAGCAACTTCTGCCACATCGGTTCTTCCGCTCCGGGCAGGCGCAGTCGGCGGCGTATGGTGTACTCGTTGAGGTACGCCTGCAGATGCTTCGTCCCTAAGGCTATATACGTACGCTTCAGCGATGTCCACGCCTCGCTCACCACTTTCCGCAAGGGTCTATACAGCCGAAAGGCTTGAGGGAACGACTGTACCCCCGATGAACGGACATCTACCTGTTCGTTGATGAACGCAGCGAGTTCGAGTCGATTCGCTCCGTTCCCATCTCCCCTCATCTGCGGGACCAGACTGATTTTGACCTGCTCCGGCTCGCCCGACTCGGTGACCGTGCATCCCGCTACGACTGCCGAAGCATGCGGATGAGGAAACTGTGGCCGGCCCGGATTACGCCCATACAGGTCGCTGTTCACCTTCACGTCTCCGCAGAGCAGCTCCCGGACATCGAACTCCCCGATGGCATGGCGGATGCGGTGCAGCATCAGCCAGGCGGTCTTGTAGGTGACCTGGATCACCTGGCTCAGCCGCATCGCCGAGATGCCGTCGGGCAGCATGAACAACTCCAGCGCCTGGAACCACTTGGTCAGGGGGAGATGGGTGCGTTCAAAGATCGTGCCGACCAAAGCCGACGTTTGATGCGCACACCTGGCGCATTCGAACAAGGGAATGCGCCGGGAAGTCAGACGACTGCAGCGGGTGTAAGCGTAACGCGGGCAGACGAAGCCGTTCGGCCACTTCATCGCGATCAATGCCTCCATGCAGTCCTGCTCGTTGTGATAACGACTGCTAAAGGATTGAAGTTCTGTTTCCGCTTGGATTTCCATGTCTGCTCACCCCCGAATCAACAAAATAAGAACATATGTTCTTTTTACCATTATACCAAACATATGTTCCTGTTTCAAGCCGAACATCCCACTAAAGCTGCCTCTTTTTTTCGTATCTCTTTTCTCTTTATTCCTTCTCCTAGGCTCACCTCAACCCCCGCATTCTGAGCAAACGGGATAATCATGCAAAGCTGTATGAAGAGGCATCAGGCATCAGGTAACGGACACCAGATACCAGATACCAAACATAAGATACCAAACATAAGATACCAAACATCAGATACCAAACATCAGATACCAAACACCAAACACCATACCCTATAGACACCCGTCTCACTCTGGATACTGGACTCTGAGCGGGGCGAATCCCCTTCTTCCAAGAAAGCTAGAAAAAAGTGTCCGCTTTGATACAGCGTTAACTCCAGCAGTGGATCCCTGTTTTGCCCAGTTGCATCAAGCAAGGCCTGTTTGCCGATTTCATGCTGCGAAAGTTGAGTTCTAAATTCTATAATCTTAAGAAAGGGGAGTCCCATTAATCTGGAACTCCCCTTTTGCATGCTCTGTGGCACTCGATGAATGAAACATTTTTCCACCAAAGAAAACTTCAATCTTCTGCGGCGGGGTTCAGACAGGAGAGCTGTTATTCCTGCAAAATCCCGCTTATTTCACTTTTACCGGACCGAGGTGCCGTTATCCGTGCATTTTTCCGTCTGTTCGCCTCAAATTGGGGCCGATAAGGACTATGGAGTCCGAAGTTTTAAAAAAGCAGCTTAATTAGCCGATTTAACGTTTTTCCAATCCGCGAAGAGGAATGTTACTGCTCTTTTCCATCGAAATTTGAAACTGCCGGAATCTCATTTGAAACACACTTAGTGGAAAGGACTCCTTAATTATGGGTCTTCTATACCACAAATCAGATCAGCATATTGAACAGATCCACGTCCTTGTTCAGCTCCGTATATCGGAGTCCCTTGCGGTTCATTCGCTCGATCAGCGGCAAATAGTCCTCTTTATGCAGGAGCTCGATGCCGACAAGGGCCGGTCCGTTCTCCTTGTCGTTCTTTTTCGTATATTCAAAACGGGTGATATCGTCGTCCGGTCCGAGCACGTCTTGCAGAAATTCACGCAAAGCGCCTGCACGCTGCGGGAAATTGACCATGAAATAATGCTTCAGGCCCTCATACATCAGCGAGCGTTCCTTGATCTCCTGCATCCGGTCGATGTCATTGTTGCCTCCGCTGACGATACATACGACCGTTTTACCCTTGATCTGCTCCCGGTACATGTCCAATGCGGCCACAGGCAGCGAGCCCGCCGGCTCCACCACGATGGCACTTTCGTTGTACAGCTCCAGAATGGAGGAGCAGGCTTTGCCTTCCGGCACCTTCACAATGTCGTCCAGCACGTTCGAACAAATGCTGTAGGTCAGTTCGCCAACACGCTTGACGGCTGCGCCGTCAACAAATTTATCGATTTCCTCCAGGGTGACAACGCCGCTCTGGCGCAGCGCCTCGCTCATCGAGGCCGCACCCAGCGGCTCTACTCCGATCACCTTGGTAGACGGACTTACGGTTTTGATATACGTGCCCACACCGGCTGCCAGCCCGCCCCCGCCAATGGTCACAAACACATAATCTGCGGGAGCATCCAGGCTCTCCATGACCTCCATGCCGATCGTGCCGTTGCCTGCAATAATTTTTGCTTCATCAAAAGGATGAATGAACGTCATGCCCTGCTCTTCGCACGTCTTGATGGCTTCTTCGTAGGCATCATCGAACGTATCTCCCGTCAGAATGACCTCCACACTGCTGCCGCCGAAGCGGCGCACCATTTTGACCTTCTGGTTGGGCGTCGTGCTGGGCATATAGATTTTGCCATGGATGCCGAGAGCGTTACAGGAAAAAGCGACACCCTGGGCATGGTTGCCTGCGCTGGCGCACACGATGCCCTTGCTTAATTCCTCCGTCGAAAGGCTGCGAATCATGTTATAGGCTCCGCGTATTTTGAATGAACGCACTACCTGCAAATCCTCACGTTTCAAATAAACGTCACAGCCATATTTGGCCGACAGCATCGCATCCCGCTGCAAGGGCGTCCGCACAATCACCTCGCGCAGCATATGATGCGCCCGCACGATATCCTCCATTCCCACCGATAGCTCCCGCTGGGAAGTATGCTCCTGTTTCATAAGTTCCCCACACTCCGCTTACTTTATATATATCTATATCCTATGAATCCGGCTGCTAGAAAACACCGCTTCCGTTATCATACCACGTTTATCAGCGGAATGCGTAAAGTCGGCCTGTTTTTTGGGACAGCCAAAAAGGCCGCCCGTTCCATGGAAACAGGCGGCCCGCACAGCTCGATGCCAAGCTGATGTCAGCTTATGGCTTCATCGGCTTTTTATTCAAATTTTCGATCAGCTCCGCAAGCTTGGCGTCTCCCTCAGCGGAGCCGCTGAAGGCGGATACGGCGCGCAGCGGCAAATATTTCATCATCGCTTCGCCCATCTCGCCCATGGATTCGTTATCGAACAAGCCTGGCATGGAGTAATTTTTCAGGAATGTATGCACGTGTTCTCTCTCTTCATCGGTCAGGCCCGGATGGTGCAGCAAATCGCCGATGAGGGAATTGCGGTGAACCCGTACAGGAAGCGGCTGTGCAGATACGACCTCTACTTTGTCGGTGAGAGCGATATCCGCCGAGGAAGAACCGGCCAAAATCGTAAATGTGCCGCTCTCCACATGCCAATCCTTAAGCTCCACGTTGTAGTAAGCAAAGGCGCGTTTGTCCAGCGTGATGGTTACCGTTTTTTCCTCTCTAGGCTGCAGCTCCACCTTGGCAAAACCTTTCAGCTCTTTGGCAGGGCGGATAACGGAGCTCTCATCGTCCTTCACATAGATCTGGACGGTTTCCTTGCCGGCCATGCTGCCTGTATTTTTTACGCTTACCCGCACTTCAAGGGTATCGGTGTCCTTGATGCTGGAGGAGCTGAGTGTCAAGCCTGTATATTCGAACGTCGTGTAGCTCAGACCGTAGCCGAACGGGAACAGGGGCTTCACATTTTTGGTGTCATAATAACGGTAGCCTACGAAAATGCCCTCACGGTATTCCACACGGTCCCCTTCACCCGGGAAGAACAGGTAGGAAGGGTTATCGCTGAGCTGCTGCGGGAATGTTTCCGCCAGCTTGCCGCTCGGATTCGCTTTGCCATACAGCAGATCCGCGATGGCGCCCCCGCCTGCTTGACCGCCGAGGTAGGCTTCGAGCACTGCTTTTGCGGAGCCAAGCCATGGCATTTCCACTGGAGCTCCGTTGCTGAGCACCACTACCGTATTTGGCTGCACAGCAGCTACGGCCTCGATCAGCTCAATATGCGCTGGCGGCAGCTGCAGATGCTGACGGTCGTAACCCTCGGATTCATAGCGGTCAGGCAGCCCGGCGAAGATGACGGCCACTTCCGCCGCTGCCGCTGCCTTCTTGGCTTCTTCCACCAGCTGCACGTCCGCCTCATCCTGCTCAATACGGTAGCCCTGCGCATACTGCACGCTGCCTTCGCCCGCCAGCTTGCTCAGCTCTTCCAGAGGTGTGTCCAGTTTGGTCGGCACGATATGCGAGCTGCCCCCACCCTGGAAGCGCGGTTTCTGCGCGAATTCCCCGATTACGGCAACTTGCTTGCCCGGGGCAAGCGGGAGAATGCCGTTCTCGTTCTTGAGCAGCACCATGCTTTCCGCTGCGACCTTGCGAGCGAGCGCGTGGTGGGCTTCCGCGTCATAGGTGGCGTTCTCCTTTTTATGGTCAACCGCTTTGAAAATAATCGTCAGCAGACGCTCAACGGCACGGTCCAGCACCTCTTCGGACAGCTTGCCGCTTTTCACCGCTTCGACAATCTTGCTGTCGCCGATGCCGCCGCTTGAAGGCATTTCCAGCTCCAGACCCGCTTCAAGACCCTCAGCACGTTCGTTAACTGCACCCCAGTCGGACACAACAAAGCCTTCCAGGCCCCATTCGTCCTTCAGGATGTCTGTCAGCAGGGTTTTATTTTCCGAGGCATAGGTTCCGTTTACCTGGTTGTAAGAGCACATGACCGTCCAAGGCTGGGATTGCTTCACGGCCCCTTCAAAGCTGGCCAGGTAAATTTCCCGCAGCGTACGCTCATCCACGACGGCATCCACAGACATCCGGCGATGCTCCTGGTTGTTCACCGCAAAATGCTTCAGCGAAGTGCCGACGCCCTGGCTTTGTACCCCCTGGATATGGTTCGCGGCCATCTCTGTGGACAGATAAGGGTCCTCGGAGAAGTATTCGAAGTTTCTGCCGCAAAGCGGGGAACGCTTGATGTTGGCGCCGGGGCCGAGCAGAACGGCTACATCCTCAGCCTGACATTCTTCACCAAGCGCTACGCCCACTTCCTGTACAAGCTCCCGGTTCCATGAGGTAGCAAGACCGGCCGCGGAAGGAAAACATGTGGCAGGCACACTGTCCATCAGTCCCAGATGGTCCCCGCCTTCTCTTTGCTTACGCAGCCCGTGAGGCCCGTCCGTCACCATAATCGAAGGAATTCCGAGACGCTCAACACCCTTCAAACGCCAAAAATCCTTACCGGAGCACATGCCTGCTTTTTCCTCAAGTGTCATTTGCGCGATCAATGCTTTAATATCTCTGCTCATGGTTGATTGCCTCCCTGCGGTAAAAAATATATTTGGGCTAACATTTATAATAGCGTTTACATTCTTTATTTTATGGTTGTTGCCGCAGCAGTTATGGTATTTATTTTGGATTTTCGGTAAAATTTTTATGAGAGCTATAGGAAAGGATGTTTTTCACCTTGGGTACACAACAGGGTTTGCCATTTGAAGCAGATTATATTTGCCGCTTGATTTATGATGCCTATCAGATCCCGGTCTGTTATCTTGATCCGTCCGGACAGCTCGCCGCGGCGCAGCCTGAACCTGCCCGTATTCCGGTAAACCCGCTTCACGCTTCGCTCAGGGATGCGCTTGATGGATTGCTTGAGCCTGACGAACCCAGGGACTTCCCTATTCTGAAAGCTACCGCTTATCTCGAACGTTATGTCACAGTCAGGCATGATGCCGCGGATGGAGAATCCGGGTGTTTCCTCCTGGGACCGGTATTGTTTTACCGCATGAACGAGCAGTCTGTAACGGGGCTGATGGCCGATTGCGGCATTCCGCTTAAATACAGGGACGAGCTGATCAGCTATTACAATTCTGTGCGTTATGCCGGGAAAACCCCGCTGCTGCAGGCCGGCATTCTGCTGTATTCCCTTATCAGCGGCAGGCAGCTTGAATTGGAAGAGGCCTTGTCCCGCAACCGTGCGTACAAGCTGTCGGCGGATTGGCCTGAGGATAATATTTATTTGAGCCTGGCCGACCGGCGGGAGAACGTTATGCTGCATAATGACCCTGTGCTGGAAAAAACGATGCTCAACTATATCCGGGAGGGCCGCAAGGAAGAGCTCGTCGAATTTCTGGAGGAAGGCAGAGGTTTTGAGAATCCGGGGGTGCTGTCGAAGAAAAGCAATTTGCGCAGCCAGAAAAATCTGTCTATCTGCGCTATCGCCCTTGCCACCCGCGCCGCTGTGGATGGGGGCATGCCACTTGAAATGGCTTTTACCTTAAGCGATCTCTGCATCCAGCACATCGAGGAACTGCATGAGGTTGGAGAGGTCATTCGTTATACGAATGAGGCTTTGTGCGATTTTACGGACAAGGTGCGGTCTGTACGGGAAAAACGCTATTCCAGGCCGATATCCGTCTGCCTGAACTATATTTACAACCACATTTACGAAGACATCGGCCTGAATCGGCTGGCAGAGGAGGCCGGGCTTCATCCCAGCTATCTCTCCAGCCTCTTTCGCGAAGAAACCGGGCTGTCCATTACGGAATACGTGCAACGGGCCAAAATCGAAGAGGCCAAGAAGCTGCTGACGCTCACCGATTACTCCCTGGCCGATGTATGCAGCAGGCTGCGTTTTAATGATCAAAGCTATTTCACAAAGGTATTCAAAAAATATGCGGGGGTCACTCCTCGCGTATTCCGCAGCCATCCGGGGGAGTAAGAAAAACCGTCTATCGCCAGAGCATCGCTGCCTTTTAGACGTAGACGGTTCATGTCTAAGCTCGGTCAATCGGTCAAACTGTGTACTGTTCCGCAAACCAGCGTGCGGCAGCCTCCACCTCTGTCCGTGTAAGCTGATGGCCGTGCCGCTCCCAGTGCATCGTCACTTCGGCGCCTGCGTTTTCCAGCATGTTTTGCAGCTCCTGCGTGCCCTGTACCGGAATCATGGAATCATTCTCCCCTGCGCCGATAAACACCGACAGGCCGGCCAGATCCGGAAGCTGGATATCACGGAGTGGCACCATGGCATGATGGAGAATCGCACCGCGCAACACATCCTTTTCATGAAAAATCATGCTTGCCGCGATATTCGCGCCATTCGAGTACCCGATGGCCACCACGTTGCGGCGGTCAAATTCATAACGCTCCGCAGCTTCATCTACAAAAGCGGACAGCTCCTTCGTGCGCAGCACAAGGTCCTCCAGATCGAATACCCCTTCAGCCAGCCTGCGGAAGAAACGCGGCATTCCGTTCTCCAATACATTTCCCCTTACACCCAGAACGGAGGAGCCAGGAGATATCATTTCCGCCAGCGGCAGCAGATCATGCTCGTTGCCTCCCGTTCCGTGCAGCAGCAGCAGTACAGGCGCGTCAGGGTTGCTTCCTTTACGAAATATATGGTTCATAACCAACAGCCACCTTTCATTTAATTTTAATATTAAGATTCTTATATTTGAATATTATTATACACAAGATCAAGCTACCACACAACCACCAATCGAATCTTCGTCCAACACGCAAAAAAGCGTTCCGCTTCCGCACCCTTATAAGCACGGAAGTGAACGCTTTTCAAGTCCTTAGAACAAAAACTCGTCCGGATTGGAGCCTGTACGCTCGTTCTTGTTCAGTGCGCTGATCCGGCTAACTTCCTCTGCCGTCAGCTCGAAGTCAAAAATATCGGCATTCTCGCGGATGCGGGACTCTGTAACGGATTTTGGAATCGTTACAATCTCCTGTTGGATATGCCAGCGCAGAATGACCTGCGAAGAGGTTTTGCCGTATTTAGAGGCAATTTCGGAGATATCGGCATTGTCCGTCAGTTTCCCCTTCATGAGCGGGCTCCAGGACTCGATCTGAATACCTTTATCACGGCAGTAGCTGTACAGCTCCCGCTGCGTCAGGCAGGGATGAAGCTCCACCTGGTTCACTGCAGGTACGATATTGCTGTCCTTCAGCAGGTCCTCAAGATGATGCACATGGAAATTGCTCACCCCGATGGCACGGACGCTGCCTTCTTCATACAGGCGCTCGAAGGCTTTCCATGTTTCTTTATATTTATCTTTGCCCGGCCAGTGGATCAGGTATAGGTCGATGATGTCCAGGCCCAGACGCTTGCGGCTTTCTTCGAAGGTGCTGAGTGTGGAGTCGTAGCCCTGTCTGTCATTCCACAGCTTTGTCGTAATGAAGAGCTCTTCTCTTGCAACTCCGCTGTCCTTGATAGCCTGTCCGACTTCCTCCTCGTTCCCATAAATCGCTGCTGTATCGATACTGCGGTAGCCGGCGTCAATCGCGACTTTAACCGCCTCATACACTTCATTGCCTGTGGCCTTGTATGTACCAAAACCGAACCAAGGCATCTTTACGCCATTGTTAAGGGTGGTAGTATCCGTGATTTTACTCATCCGGTTCTCCTCCTTTTTTACTTCACCTGATCGGCGTTAGCAAATACGTTCACCTGCAGAGGTTCGGCCAGGCATTCCGGAGCAGCCGCTACAAAGCTTTGAAAATGCGTCGTCTGATTATGAAAATCAACCGCCGCCTGATCCTTCCATTCCTCCACCATGGTAAATTTATTCGGATCATTCACATCCTGCATCAACGTGTAACGCTGGTTGCCTTCTTCCGCCTGCGAAGCTTTAACCAGTTCCTCCGTCAGCTTCAAAAACGCCTCCCGTTTCTCCGGCAGAACGTTCAGGTTGGCATGAATAATAATCATGGTTCATCTCACCTTTCACTTCGTTTGGTATGTATTTCCCGAAAATAGACCGCTTATTAAAATGCCGTTAAGCAAGCACTAATTTTATTATATCGTAACCAAAAAATCGTGTGAACTCTATTCCAACTCCGCTGTAAAAAAACAAGACTCCCAACCGTCTAAAATCCAGTCGGTTGGGATGGCAAAGTCTAATTTTAATTTGATGAAGTCGCGGTTAGTATCAACGTCATTGTTGTTGATTTGGATATTGTAAAATTATTGTTACATGACGTTTATTCTGAATCCTATGGCGATTTGCTGTACGCTCCGCATTGTGTTTTACCAAGGTACGACCCCGTTTTCATCAAAAAAACCTCCGGTAGGACCATCATCTGCTATTGTGGCAAGTTTCACTACAATGGAAGCCGCTTGTTCAACTGAACGATAGCCGCTATTTCCATTCAAATCGGTAGCTGTAAAGCCAGGGCAGACTGAGTTAATCTTAATTGAAGAATTGCTTAATTCTTTGGCAAACAACACGGTTAAAGCATTCACCGCCGTTTTGGAACTGTTGTAAGCAAGTGAATTCACATTATAGAATTCGGATTTTGGATCCGTATTTAAGGTTAATGAACCCAATCCGCTGGAAAGGTTGATAATCCTCCCGGAGTAAGACTTTTTAAGCAATGGGATCATAGCCTTTGTGACAGAAAACACCCCAAAAACGTTTGTCTCGTACGTTCTCTTGAGATCCGGCAGCTCCAGTTCACTTGGAGGAACGTTGTCTTCCAAGAACACGCCTGCATTGTTAATCAGTATGTCAAGTAATCCATACTGCTGCTCAATTTGTTTGGCTGCGGATTGAATGATACTAGGGTCAGTAACGTCAAGAACCAGTGCTTTAGCCTTTATGTTCTCCATTTCCAACACCCTCACAGCTTCTTGCCCTCTTTTTTCATCTCTTGAACCCACTAAAATCTCAAATCCCATTTTACCCAATTGTCTGGCCGTCTCAAACCCAATGCCTTTATTTCCCCCTGTAATCAATACTTTTCTGGAATTATCCATTATTCTTCCTCCTTCTAATTTCAAAAAATTCCTTCCAGCAAACTCGCCTAAGAGTGCAAATAGCTATGGCTGCCTTTATTTGAACTTCCATAACTTTCCCCCCATACCGATTACATACGTATTATCATAATGAGCACTCCCTTCGTTTGGGTTGAAATATCTGATATAGTTAGCATAATAAAAATGATTGAGTGATGTAAGTGCGCACATTTTTGTAACTTAATGAATGGGGTGACAAAATGGGGAAAGGATATGGCGATTGTAGTTTAGAGGTCACAAGGGCCTGTCCCATCGAAATGACCTTACACATCATAGGTGGGAAATGGAAGGGCATCATTATCGATATCTTATCTGAGAAATCTGTCAGATTTAATGAACTTAAAAGATTAATTCCAGGAATTACGCAAAGAATGTTAACGCTACAGCTAAGGGAATTAGAAACAGATGGAATTGTGAAAAGAAAGGTAGAGGATACTGTTCCACCAAAAGTAGAGTATTCTCTAACCGATCAGGGGGAGAATTTATCTCGCATTCTCGAATCCATGAGAGTTTGGGGGAATAAATATTATAAGTAAATAGTTAGAAAAGGGCGCTCCCCGGCCCAAACAGCTCAGGGAACGCCCCATAAGATTTAAATCAATGCTTTTGCTGCAATATCCGTACGATTGTGTTTTCCTTCAAAAGTAATCCGCTCAGCCTGTTCGTAAGCCTTGGCACGTGCGTCAGCGATATCGCGGCCCAGTCCGACGACACCCAGCACACGTCCGCCGTTCGTCACCCATTCTCCAGCCTCGTTCACGGCTGTGCCGGCATGGAATACGATGGCTTCCTCCGCTTGGTCAAGGCCGTGGATCGGCACACCTTTCGGATAAGAGCCAGGATAGCCGCCCGATGCCAGCACAACACACACCGCTGCTTCATCCTTCCACTCAATTTCCACGTCAGCCAGTGTTCCATTCACCGCAGCAAGGAAAATCGACAGCAAATCCGATTTCAGACGCGGCAGCACCACCTGGGTCTCCGGATCGCCAAAACGGGCGTTGAACTCCACCGTCTTCGGCTTTCCGTCCGGCGAAATCATCAGCCCGGCGAACAGCACGCCCGTAAACGGTCTGCCTTCCGCCACCATAGCCTTGGCCGTCGGCTTGATGATCGTCTCCACCGCTTCTTCAATGATGGAATCCGCAATATGCGGCAGCGGAGAATAGGTTCCCATGCCACCGGTGTTCGGTCCTTTGTCTCCGTCATAAGCAGGCTTATGATCCTGCGCAGCCGCCATCGGGCGTACAGTCTCACCGTCCACGAAGGACAGAATGGACATCTCCTGCCCCTCCAGAAACTCCTCGATGATAACCTGCGAGCCTGCCTCACCAAATACCTTGTCCACCATCATGTCGGACAGCGCCTTCTCGGCCTCTTCCATCGTGTAGGCTACTGTTACCCCTTTACCAGCCGCGAGGCCGTCCGCTTTAATAACTACGGGAACCTTCTGCTCCAGCAGGTAGGTGCGGGCTTCGTCATAGCTGTCAAACTTGCGGTAAGCCGCTGTCGGAATATTGTACTTATGCAAAAGATCCTTCATGAACGTCTTGCTGCCTTCAATCTCGGCTGCATTTTTCCGCGGACCGAAGACCGGGATGCCCTTGGCTTCAAAAGCGTCCACAATACCGGCTGCCAACGGATCGTCTGGTCCGACGACCACGAGGCCAACCTGTTTCTCCTCTGCAAAAGCCGTCAGCCGGTCAAACTCAAATACCCCGATGGGCACGCATTCAGCCAGCTGCCCGATGCCCGCATTCCCCGGTGCACAGTAGATGGTTCCTGCCTGCGGGCTCTTCTTCAGTGCCCATACAATGGCATGCTCGCGGCCGCCGCCGCCGATGACCAAGATGTCCATTCTTCAATTCCTCCCGAACCGGTTTTAGTGTTTGAAATGCCGCACACCCGTGAACACCATAGCGATGCCGTGCTCATTCGCCACCTTAATGGATTCCTCGTCCTTGACCGATCCGCCAGGCTGGATGACCGCCGTAATGCCCGCTTTGGCCGCCAATTCCAGGGTGTCTCCCATCGGGAAGAAGGCATCGGATGCGAGCACTGCGCCTTTCGCTTTGTCTCCGGCCTGCTCAATGGCAATTTTCGCAGCGCCGACACGGTTCATCTGGCCGGCTCCTACACCGACGGTCATACTGTCCGCAGCCAGCACGATCGCATTGGATTTCACATGCTTAACTACTTTCCACGCGAACAGCAGCTGCTTCAATTCCTCCTCGGAAGGAGCGCGGTCTGTGACCACTTTGAGGTCCGCCGGATCGATGGAATGAACATCGCTCTGCTGCACGACCATGCCGCCTTCAATGGAAGTCACAACAAACTGGCTTGTACGGTCACTGGCAGAGTCAATCTCCCCCGTATCCAGCAGGCGGATATTCTTTTTCTTGGTCAGGATGTCCAGCGCCTCTTGTGTAAAGCCAGGAGCAAGAATGATTTCCAGGAAAATTTCGCTCAGCTTCGCGGCTGTATCGCTGTCGATGATCCGGTTCGCCGCCACGATTCCGCCAAAAATCGAAGTTGGGTCCGCAGCATATGCCTTGCTGTACGCTTCGTAAATGCTTGCACCCGTACCCACGCCGCAAGGATTCATGTGCTTAACGGCCACAACCGCAGGCTCCGTGAATTCCTTAACAATCTGCAATGCGGCATTGGCATCGTTAATGTTGTTATAGGACAGCTCTTTACCATGCAGTTGCTTTGCCGAAACGAGCGTACCACCGGCCGCAAGCGGCTTGCGGTAGAAGGCTGCCTGCTGATGCGGATTCTCGCCATAACGGAGATCCTGAACCTTCTCATAAGTTACTGTAAAGCGCTCAGGAAGCGGATCTCCGGTTACATTGGAGAGATAGTCCGAGATCAGGGCATCATAAGCAGCTGTGTGACGGAATACCTTGGCGGCAAGACGTTTGCGGGTTTCAAGCGTGGTATCTCCACCACCGCGAACCTCGTCGAGCACGGAGCGGTAATCATCTGCGTCTACCACGACGGTGACAAAGGCATGGTTTTTGGCTGCAGAGCGCAGCATCGTAGGTCCGCCGATATCGATATTTTCAATGGCATCCTCATAGGTTACATCCGGTTTGGCGATCGTTTCAGCAAAAGGATACAGATTCACAACCACAAGATCGATGTAATCGAGGCCCAAATCCTTCATCTGGCGCTGATGCTCTTCGTTGTCCCGCACGGCCAGCAAACCGCTGTGCACAGCCGGATGCAGCGTTTTGACACGTCCGTCCATAATTTCAGGAAACCCGGTCACATCGGAAATCCCGATCACCGGAATTCCTTCCTTCGACAGCAGACTGCTGGTACCGCCTGTCGAAATAATTTCCACACCCAGATTGGACAATTCACGGCAAAAATCCACGATACCCCGTTTATCCGATACACTGACTAAAGCTCTTTTGATCACGATTTATCCTCCTATCTTTCCAACCCATTACCCGCCAGGAAAATGGGTTGGAAAGGCAGCTTCTGCTGCTTGTTTTATATCCAAACCCAAACCCGCCAGACAAAGGGCGAAAGGCAGCTCCTGCTTTTTTATTTTTAGCTTTTACTTCTTTAAAACCGACACGATTGCTCGAAAGGCGGCTTTTGCTGCCCCACACTATTTCCCGAGAAATATCGGAATATGACTTGCCTGACCTGCTTGTATTTTGACAAAAAAAGAGCCGGTTGACATGAGACGCCAGCCACGCGCTGCAGATTAACGCCGGATGACCGTAACCTTTCTGCCCTCCAGCTTCACCCGTTCCTCCGCAAACCACGAGACCACTTCAGGATATAAGGTTCTTTCTTCCGCTTGAATGGCTGCCGACAGGGAGTCCCGGGTGTCTTCCTCCGTGACAGGCACAGTTCGTTGGGCAATAATTGGCCCTGTATCCATGCCTCCATCCACAAAATGGACTGTAATTCCGCTGACCCTAACGCCGTACTGCAATGCTTGTCCGATCGCATCCTTCCCCGGAAACGCCGGCAGCAGGGAGGGATGAATATTGATGATCCGGCCCGCAAACGCTTCTACCATCACGCTGGAAAGCAGACGCATATAACCGGCCAGCACGACCAGGTCGATTTCTTTCTCACGCAGCATGCCGACCAGCTCGCGTTCGTAAGTCTCCCGCGCAGCATAATCTTTGGGCTGGAACGTATAACATTCAATGCCCGCGGCCTGCGCCCGTCCGACAACAGGCGCCGCAGGTTTATCACAAACAAGGAGCTTGATCTCTGCTCCACCGAGCTTGCCTTCTGCGGCGGCATCCGCAAGAGCCTGAAAATTGCTGCCCTGGCCTGAAGCAAACACCGCCACCCGGTACGCTCCCATTACACTTCCACTCCCGTAAAGGTTACCCGCGAGTCGCCCTCAGTAACACGTCCAATAAGGAAGGCTTCTTCGCCTTGCTCACGCAGGATCGCCAGAGCAGACTCCGCGTCCTCCTGCTTCACGACCATGACAAGCCCGATGCCCATGTTAAAGGTCGTGAACATATCACGGTTGGAGATGGCTCCCTTCTCCTGCAGCAGCTTGAAGATCGGCAGAATAGGCCATGAGCCGTATTCAATATCTACATTTACATTGTCCGGAAGCATGCGCGGAATATTCTCGATAAATCCGCCGCCCGTAATATGGGCCATGCCTTTAACCGTCAGCTTTTCCAGCAGGGCAAGCACAGGCTTTACATAAATTTTGGTCGGCTCAAGCAGCACATCTCCCAGCTTTCCGCTCAATTCAGCAACCTCATCCTGCAGGCTGTAGCCGCTTTGTTCGAGCAGCAGCTTGCGCACCAGGGAAAAGCCGTTGCTGTGCACCCCGCTCGAAGCCAGACCGATGACGGCGTCGCCCGCGGCAATCGTGCTGCCGTTAATCACCTTGCTTTTGTCGACAATACCCACGGTAAAACCGGCAATATCGTATTCGCCCTCGCTGTACATACCGGGCATTTCCGCCGTTTCGCCGCCGATCAGGGCACAGCCGGACTGGTGACAGCCTTCGGCAATACCGGCCACAATCGCCTCGATCTTCTCGGGAATAACACGGTCGCAGGCGAGATAGTCCAGAAAAAACAGCGGCTCCGCACCCTGCACCACGATATCGTTCACACACATGGCGACCGCGTCAATGCCAATCGTGTCATGGCGGTCCATGGCGAAAGCGAGCTTCAGCTTGGTTCCGACCCCGTCGGTGCCGGATACGAGCACAGGCTCCTCGTATTTGTCTTTATTCAATGCGAACAGCCCGCCGAAGCCGCCCAAATCCGCCATCACTTCCGGACGGAAGGTACGCTTCACATGCTTCTTCATCCGTTCTACCGCTTCATTGCCGGCAGCGATATCCACACCAGCCTGTTTGTATGCGTCGGACACTCAATAACACTCCTTCTTTAGACTATAGAATTTGGTTCAAAATCGAAATCGGTGCTTAACCGGGGGTAAATGCGAGTCCATATAAAAGCGCGAAAACTCTAACGGTTGTGAGCGAGGCTATTTGGGTAAAAACAGTGGGTTACAAAATGTAACGGTTGCCAGCGAGGTTATCTCCCGTTTTTCCGCTGGTAAAGAGACTATTTCTTCTATATAAGCGCGAGTGCAACCGTTAGAAAAGAAACCTTGTTTTTCTCAGCCGAATAAGCTCTATGACAACTGTTAGCAAAGAAATGTACCGCTAATCTTATATAAGGTCTGGCAATATTTAATGACACTAATGTTTGAACCCGTTAACCATTAGACAGGAATGGCCAAAAAGCCATTTTATGCCCGGTGCTTCAGCAGCTGCAGCCAAATTTCTCCTCACCGTTGAAATTCACCTGTGTCGGATATTCGTTGTCGAAGCACGCGAGGCAGAGCCCGCCTTTGGGATCGGAGCTGTTATTGCCGCCGACGGCCTCAATCAGCCCTTCAAAGCTCAGAAAATGAAGCGAGTCCGCATTAATTTCCTGACGGATTTCTTCAATAGTCTTGGAGGAGGCAATCAGTTCCTTGCGGTCCGGCGTATCAATGCCATAGAAGCACGGGTTTTTGAACGGCGGCGAGGTAATGCACACATGCACCTCCGTCGCTCCCGCATCACGCAGCATGTTGACGATCCGGCGCGATGTCGTGCCGCGCACAATGGAATCATCGATCATGATGACACGCTTGCCTTCCACGACCCGGCGCACGGCGCTAAGCTTCATCTTCACGCCTTGCTCCCGCAGCTCCTGGCTAGGCTGGATAAAGGTCCGTCCGGTATATTTGTTTTTGATCATACCCAGCTCATAGGGAATGCCCGTCTGCTCTGCATAACCGATGGCGGCAGAGATACTTGAATCCGGCACACCGGTAACAACATCCGCGTCGATAAAACATTCCATGGCCATCTGGCGGCCCATCTGTTTACGTGCCGCATGCAGATTGGAGCCGTTCAGATCGCTGTCGGGACGTGCGAAATAAATATATTCCATGGCACATAGAGCCTTACGGTGCTTTCCGTGCTCGAACCGTTCTTCCCGCAGTCCATCTTTGTCCAGCACCAGCAGCTCGCCGGGCTCGATATCGCGGATTAGCTCAGCACCAATGGTCTCCAGCGCGCAGGTCTCGGACGCGAAAATATAAGCGCCGTTCAGGCGTCCCATCGTCAGCGGACGCAGGCCGTGCGGGTCGGATGCGGCGATCAGTTTGTCATTGGTCATGACGAGAAAAGCAAAACCGCCCACAATCTGGTTGAACGCATCCTTGGCCGCCTCAACCAGATCCTTCGGCGAGCGGGCGATCAGATGCGCCACGACCTCGGTATCGCTGGTCGTCTGAAAGATCGAGCCGCTTTGCTCCAGCTCGCGCCGGATTTGCAGGGCATTGACGATATTGCCATTCGTCGCGACAGCCAGATCCCCGTCACGGTACTTGAACACCAGCGGCTGGGCATTGGTCAGCTTGCTGTCCCCGCTTGTAGAATAGCGAACATGCCCGATGGCGATATCGCCCCCCAGCGAGGCCATAATATCCTTGTCGAATACTTCTTTCACCAGCCCCATGCCGCGATGGTAGTGAAATTCACTGCCGTCGCTGACGCAGATGCCCGCGCTTTCCTCACCTCGGTGCTGCAGCGCATGCAGTCCGTAATAGGACAAAGAAGCGGCATCGGGGTGTCTGTACACCCCGAAAACTCCGCATTCCTCTTTTAATTTATCGAATAACCCGTCCTTGCCGGATCCTTCGTTGTAATAATCCCCTGTCCAGAGCGTCTGTGTCATCAGTTCATCAGACATGGAATGACATCCTCCCAGGTTTGCTTCAGGCTTGCCACAGACTCTTGCACCCCAGGCTGTCCGTTGACCTCAATTGTCAGCTCGGAACCTTCAACCTTGCCGAGAACGGACACCGGAATGTCCAGCCCGCGCAGGTACGATTCCAGCGCTTCCGCTTTGTCAGGAGCGGCGGACAGCAGAATCCGGGACTGGCTTTCACTGAACAGCGCCACATCCGGACGAAGCTCTGTCGTCACGTTCACCTGTGCGCCCAGACCGCCGCTGATGCAGGATTCCGCCAGCGCAGCAGCCAATCCGCCCTCCGCCAGATCATGAGCGGAACGGACCAGACCTGACTGAATGGCACCCAGCACGCCTTTCAGCAGTTTTTTCTCCGTATCCAGGTCAAGCTGCGGCGGACGTCCTTCCGATACGCCATGCACGACAGCCTGGAACTCGCTGCCGCCCAGCTCGGCTTTGGTGTCGCCCAGCAGCAGAATAACGTCACCTTCCGCCTTGAAGCCTTGTGTCGTAATATGATCCGTATCATGTACAAGGCCAACCATGCCGACCACCGGCGTCGGATAGATTGCGCCTTTGGCATTTTCGTTGTACAGGCTGACGTTGCCACCGATCACCGGCGTATCCAGCACACGGCACGCTTCCGCCATGCCGTCTACCGCTTTTTCCATCTGCCAGAAAATATCCGGCTTCTCCGGGCTGCCGAAGTTCAGGTTGTCCGTGATAGCCAACGGCTCGCCGCCGGAGCAGACGATGTTGCGCGCCGCTTCGCTGACGGCAATTTTGCCGCCGACTTCAGGATCAAGGTACACATAACGCCCGTTGCAGTCCGTAGTCATCGCCAGCCCTTTGCGGGTGCCGTGAACCGTAACAACTGCCGCGTCCGAGCCCGGACGAACGGCCGTGCTGGTGCGCACCATGTAGTCGTACTGCTCGTATACCCATTTTTTGCTTGCTACGCTTGGGGAAGAAAGAATCTTGTTCAGCGCTCCGCCAAGATCCTTCACTTCTTCGTAACGCAGTGTATCCACCGCCGCATTCTGTTCATAATAAGCAGGCACTGCAGACGGCTTGTTATAAATCGGGCACTCATCCACAAGCGCGTTCACGGGCATGTCGCCGACAACCTCGCCGTGGTGGAACAGCCGCAGACGGCCGTCATCCGTTACCTTGCCAACCTTGGCGCAGATGACGCCCCAGCGGTCGAAGATTTCGCGCGCCTGCGCTTCATCCTTAGGCTCAACGACAAACAGCATCCGTTCCTGGGATTCGGACAGCATCATTTCATAAGGCGTCATGCCTTCTTCACGCTGCGGCACCTGATCCAGATACAGCTCCAGCCCGTTGCCGGCTTTGCTCGCCATTTCCGCACTGGAGCAGGTCAGACCGGCCGCCCCCATATCCTGAATGCCAAGCACGATGCCGCTGTTGATGAGCTCCAGGCAGGCTTCCATTACGAGCTTTTCCATGAACGGGTCGCCCACCTGCACTGCCGTACGCTTCGCCTCGGATTCCTCCGTCAGTTCAACGGAAGCGAAGGTAGCCCCGTGAATGCCGTCGCGTCCTGTAGGAGGTCCTACATAGAAGACCGGGTTGCCTACGCCTTTGGCTACGCCGCGCTGGATTTTATCATGATCGATCAGGCCGACACACATCGCGTTGACGAGCGGGTTGCCTTCATAGCTTTCATCAAATACAACTTCGCCGCCTACCGTTGGAATACCGATGCAGTTGCCGTAACCGGCAATACCGGATACCACATGCTCGAACAGATATTTGACGCGGTCGCTTTCCAGCTTGCCAAAACGCAGCGAGTTCAGCACCGCTACCGGTCTGGCACCCATGGAGAAAATGTCGCGGATGATGCCGCCCACGCCTGTAGCCGCTCCTTGGTAAGGCTCAACTGCGGACGGATGGTTGTGGCTCTCAATTTTGAATACGACGGCCTGGTTATCGCCGATATCCACGATGCCCGCGCCTTCGCCGGGTCCCATCAGGACACGCGGTCCGCTTGTCGGAAAGCGGCGCAGCAAGGGCTTGGAATTTTTATACGCACAGTGCTCCGACCACATGACACTGAACACGCCGATTTCCGTGTAATTGGGCTTGCGTCCCATGAACTCGCAAATGAGCTCATACTCGCTGTCGGATACCCCCATTTGCTGATACAGTTTATGCTCGGCTACCTGTTCTGCCGTTGGTTCCTTAGCGGACACTTGCTGCGCCATGTTTATCCCTCCATGCGTTCAAAATCGATGTGAACATGCGTTTACCGTCATCGGTGCCGAGCAGCTGATTTACCGCCCGCTCAGGGTGCGGCATCATGCCAAGCACGTTGCCCTGCTCGTTGCAGATGCCCGCAATATCCGTGAGAGAGCCGTTCGGATTGCTTTTATACGTAAAAACGATCTGGTTGTTCGCCTGCAGGCGGGCCAGCGTCTCTTCATCGCAGTAATAGTTGCCTTCGCCATGCGCAATCGGGATGACGATCTCTTCGCCTTCCGCATAATCGCGGGTAAATGGAGTTGTATGGTTAACCACCTTGAGTACCGTGTCATGGCAGCGGAATTTCATGGACATATTCCGTCTTAATACACCTGGCAGCAACCCTGCTTCCGTAAGAATCTGAAAACCGTTGCAGATGCCCAGGATGAATTTGCCCTGCTCAGCCGCCTTGGCTACTTCATTCATGACGGGAGCAAAGCGGGAAATCGCGCCACAGCGCAGATAATCACCGTAAGAGAAGCCACCCGGAACGAGAATGCAATCATAAGCGGACAGATCTGTGGCCGTATGCCAGACATAATCCACCGGCTCGCCCAGCACATCCTCCACCGCTTTATAACAGTCAATGTCACAGTTGGAGCCCGGAAATACCAGTACAGCAAATTTCATGGATTCAGTCCTCCAATTCGTAACGGTAGTCCTCGACTACCGTATTGGCCAGCAGCTTTTCGCACATGGCAGCCACCCGCTTCTCCGCCTCCGCGCGGTCAGCCGTATCGAGCTGAAGCTCCATATACTTGCCGATGCGCAGGCTTTCCACCTCTGCAAAGCCCATGGAATGAAGAGCGCCCTGTACAGCTACTCCCTGCGGGTCGAGTACGCTTTGTTTAATAGTGACATAGACCTTTGCTTTTAACATTTCCTTGAGTTCCTCCTCCGAATGGTGAATCAGATAATGATGAAGCATTACGACAAGCAACCTGCTGTTTCTCAGGACGATGCAGTCAAGCGTTTCAAAATGTCCGTGTATCGCGCGGTCGTTTCCGCTACAACGTCAGCAGGAAGCGGCGCGGGTGTGCTGTTTTTATCCCAATCGGATGCGGCCAGATAGCTGCGTACCGGCTCCTTGTCCATGCTGTCGATCTCGACATCCAGCGCGTAGTTCTCCTTGGCCCAGAAGCGGGAAGCGTCAGGCGTGAAAATTTCGTCGATCAGGATCAGTTCCCCGCCGATCAGGCCGAATTCAAACTTGCAGTCTGCCAAAATAATGCCGCGTTCCTCGCAGTACGCTCTCGCAAACTCGTACAGCTCAAGACTCTTTTGCTCAAGAGCCCCTGTCAACTCCACGCCGACCAGCTCTTTCATACGCTCCAGGGAGATATCCTCGTCATGGCCAACATCATTCTTGGCCGCAGGTGTAAAGATCGGCTGCGGAAAACGCTCGTTCTTGCGCATGCCCTCCGGCAGCGGAATGCCGTTGACTTCGCCGTTCTTCTCATACTGCCTCCAGCCGCCGCCGGTGATGTAACCCCGTACGACGCATTCGATATCGATCCGCTCCGCTTTGCGTGTCACCATAATCCGGTCCTTCAACAGCTCTCTGTCCTTCACCACCGCCCCCAGTTGATCAACATCGGTGTGAATGACATGGTTATCTATAATATGCTTCGTTTTGTCGAACCAAAAGCTGCTGAGCCGGTTCAGGACATTGCCCTTCTCCGGCACCGGCGGCTCCAGCACATAGTCGAATGCCGAGATCCGGTCCGTCACGACGATCAGAAAATGCTCTCCCAAATCGTACAGCTCACGTACTTTTCCTTTATACAGCAGCGGTGCATCAATCAGGTCTGCGGCTGTAGACAGCGCCATGTTTCTACCTTCTTCCCCATGTGAATTCATATTCCAATGCGCTTAAAAATCCAATCCGGCGATAATAAATCCAGCTCACCAATTGATGCTGCTTTTTAAATCAGCCCGAGCTTTTTAAAGATGGTGTCCACATGCTTCAGGTGCCATGCCGGATTAAAGGCATCCTCGATTTCCTCCGCGCTCAGCAGTGCGGTGATTTCCGGCGTCGCTTCCACAATGTCGCGGAACTGGCGCTGCTCCTCCCACGCCTGCATGGCGCGCGGCTGAACGGTGTCGTACGCCTGCTCGCGGCTCATGCCCTTGTCAATCAGCTTTGTCATGACACGGCCGGAGAAAGGAACCCCAAATGTGCGGGACATGTTGCGCTTCATATTTTCCGGGAATACGGTCAGGTTCTTCACGATGTTCCCGAAGCGGTTCAGCATATAGTTCAGCAGCATCGTTGCATCCGGCAGGATGATCCGTTCCACCGAGGAGTGCGAAATATCGCGCTCATGCCACAGCGGCACGTTCTCGTAGGCGGATACCATATGTCCGCGGATGACACGGGACAGGCCGGAAATGTTCTCGCAGCCGATCGGATTGCGCTTATGCGGCATGGCCGACGAGCCCTTTTGTCCCTTCGCAAAAGCTTCCTCCACCTCGCGGAATTCACTCTTCTGCAGAGCGCGGATTTCCGTGGCGAATTTGTCCAGCGATGTAGCAATCAAGGCCAGTGTCGCCATATATTCGGCATGGCGGTCACGCTGCAGCGTCTGCGTGGAGATCGGCGCCGGCTTTGTACCGAGCTTGCGGCAGACGAATTCTTCCACGAACGGATCAATGTTGGCGTAGGTGCCGACTGCCCCGGAAATTTTACCGTATTGCACGTTATCCGCAGCGTGGCGGAAGCGCTCCAGGTTGCGCTTCATCTCTTCATGCCAAAGCGCCATCTTCAGACCGAATGTTGTTGGCTCCGCATGAACGCCATGCGTCCGGCCCATCATTGGCGTATCTTTATAAGCAATCGCTTTTTCCTTCAAAATGTCGATAAAACGGATAATGTCCTGCTCCAGAATCTCGTTGGCCTGCTTCAGCAGGTAGCCGAGCGCCGTATCCACCACATCCGTGGAGGTCAGGCCGTAATGCACCCATTTGCGCTCTGCTCCCAGGCTTTCCGACACTGTGCGGGTAAAGGCAATCACATCGTGACGGGTTTCCTGTTCGATTTCAAGAATGCGGTCGATGTTAAAAGAAGCGTTTTTGCGCAGAGCGACCGTATCCTCTTTAGGAATAACACCGAGTTCAGCCCAAGCCTCGCATGCGCACAGCTCCACTTCCAGCCATGCCTTGAATTTGTTTTCCTCCGTCCAGATCGCTCTCATTTCCGGTCTGCTGTATCGTTCGATCATAACTGATGATTCCTCCAAATATTGGTTTGTTCAATCCATTCCAGTCCGTTCTCCACATCGTCGCAGAGCAGGTTAATATGCCCCATCTTGCGTCCTGTTTTTGCTTCGCTCTTCCCGTAGATATGAAGCTTCGGAATTACGTTAAGACGCTCGGCGACCGTATCCGGCTGTACTGTCCGGGCCACGGCCTGCTCCAGATGCTCACCGAGCAGATTGACCATCACCACCGGCGCCAGCAGCCTGGTATCGCCCAGCGGCAGCCCGCACACAGCCCGCAGATGCTGTTCAAACTGCGAGGTGGCGCAAGCGTCCATGGTGTAGTGGCCGGAGTTGTGCGGACGGGGGGCAAGCTCATTGACGTACAGCTCTCCATCCTCCGTCACGAACATTTCCACCGCCAGCAGCCCCACGGCGTCCAGCGATTCGGCAATGGCCTCGGCCAGCCGTCCCGCCCGCTCGCTCACTTCCGCCGGTATACGCGCCGGTACAATGGAAGCATGCAGGATATTGTTCACATGGATATTTTCTGCAGGCGGGAAGGTTCGTATTTCACCTTGCGTGCTTCGCGCCGCAATCACTGAAATTTCACAGCGGAAATGGACAAAGCCCTCCAGCACCAGTTCAGCTCCCGTGGCCGCCAAATCCGCATAGGCCGCAGCCACTTCCGCCTCACTCCGAATGACCCGTTGTCCTTTACCGTCATATCCGCCGGTGGCCGTTTTCAGCACGCAAGGAAGCCCAAGCTCCTTAACGGCCGCATTCATAGACTCCTGTGATGTAACTTCCCGGTAGGGTGCAACCGGAACTCCAGCGGCTTCAATCGCCCTTTTTTCCCGAATGCGGTGCTGGGTTGTGTATAACAGCTTGCTGCCCTGCGGCACATAGGATTCCCGTTCCAGCATGCCTGCCACGTCTGCATCCACATTTTCAAACTCATACGTAATGACATCACATTGTTCGGCGAGCCGCCGTGCTGCGTCCATGTCGTCATAAGGGGCTGTAATCTGCTCGGCCACCTGCCCGCAGGGAGAATCGGGAGCAGGGTCGAGCGTAACGAATCTGTATCCCATCGCCGCCCCGGACAGAGTGATCATTCTTCCCAGCTGCCCGCCGCCAAGAATGCCCACCGTTGATCCGGGCGGAAGCACTTTGCCGTTAGCTTTCATAGTGTATCACTGCTTTCCAGCACTTCGCTGCGGATGCGATCCCGTCTTGCTTGCACCCGGCTCCGCACTTCCTCATCGAACGAGCCGATGATCTGGGCTGCCAGCAATCCCGCATTCGTCGCCCCGGCTTTGCCAATCGCCACTGTCGCTACGGGAATCCCGCCAGGCATCTGCACGATGGACAGCAGCGAATCAAGTCCGTTCAGCGCTTTGGACTGCACCGGCACACCGATCACCGGCACTGTCGTTTTGGCGGCTACCATGCCCGGAAGATGGGCTGCTCCCCCCGCACCGGCAATGATGACCTTGATCCCTCGCTCAGCAGCCTGTTCCGCATATTCAAACATCAGATCCGGCGTCCGGTGCGCAGAAACGACTTTTTTCTCATAGCTGATCTGCAGCTCATCCAGGATGTCGCATGCATGCTGCATCGTTTCCCAGTCTGACTTGCTGCCCATAATGACGCCTACCTGTATCGGCATGTCCTTCCACACTCCTATTCATTCTTAAAGAGGTTGTTCAAAAAGTCATCTTTTGATCACGAAGAAAGGCAGGAAGCGGACTCGACTTCGAATCTTGAATTCAGCCGGGCCTAAGCGGATGCTTCCGAAGCATGTTTCCTGCGGAAACATTTCAGGTGCTCACGTACCCCACGTACGCTCCGCTCCTCAGTCCCTAGCTGCATCCAACCTTCTCGGTGCTGAAAACCTGATTTTTTGAACTTGCACTTAAAGAGCAAAAAAATCCGGCATCCTCGAAAATACAGCTTTTTCAAGATACCGGACTGCAGAAAATAACGCCGCTGGGCGCCTTTTGTCGAAGAAAAACGAATAAGGACACGCCAAAGGCAACCCGAAAAGCCGCTGAACGCGGTCGGCTTTATTTCCCGTAGTCCGGAAATTTAAGGTTCCCGGGTAGAAACTTCCGGGCCGTATTCCCGGATTTATACGAGTTTTTCATAACGAATTTTAAATGATCAATCTTCAACAATTCCTTATCTAGTGTACCAATCTGCTACACTCAATGTCAACTTAAAAGGCGAACATTTTCGTTTTACACTAAATTAATGTTCGTTTTCACAGCAAGAAAAACTGTTATCAATGGCATTTAAAGAAGACAGACCGCCCTAAGAGGATAAATTTCTTGCGATCCTTGCGATATTGCGGCACTTGCGATATCAGAAGGACGGCAATTCGGTGTGTACACTATCCGATATCTAAAAAAAATACCCCCGAATCGTTATATTACGAAGAATCGGGGGAAGTACACTGTCCAACCTGTTCACTTGTTATTTCACGACCAGCACGGGAATTTTGGCATGCTGCACCACATTGTGGCTGACGCTGCCCAGCACGAATTCACGAATGCCGCCCAGCCCGCGGCTGCCGACAACAATTACATCCGCATCATGCTCTGCGGCATAATCGAGAATAACCTCAGCCGGGGAGCCCTGAATGACATCCACTACAGCATTTACTCCTGCCTGGGCGATTTTATTTTTCACATCTTCAGCAGTCTGGTTTGCCAGATCATAATATTCCTTATTGATTGAAGCCGGGATTGGGGCCAGGCCCTCACCGATGAACACGCGGGGAAAATCAAACACATGGACCACTCGCAGCTCTGCACCCTCCGTCAGGTTTACCAATTGCACCGCTTTTTCCAACGCTTTATTGGCAGCCTGTGATCCGTCATACGCCAACAGGATTTTATTAAACATGATCAACCATCCCCTCTTTAGTTCACATTTTCGGTTTTACTATATTTACCCGCGGCCATCGCTCATAACCCAACGTCAATCATTTTTGGGAACAGCCGCGCCTTACCCGGTCATCGCAAAAAATAACCATATAACACAGCATTCAGGAACAACAGCAGCGGAATGCCGAATTTGAAGCTTGCGTGCTTGGTTTTATGCCTTTTCCGATACATCCCCACCAAAATGCCGAATGCGCCGCCGATGAACGCCAGCAGGAATAACGTCCGTTCCGGAATTCTGTCGCGCTTGCGCCGCGCCCTGTTTTTATCGTCTGACATGACAATATATGCCGTACAATTGATTATAAAAAGCCAGATCAATACTGCTGCGTGCAACCTCTTCCCTCCCCGGGCGCCATAACAGCTGCCTTATAAGTACAAACCTATTATACTCCCTTGCCGCAAAATGGGACAATGATGCTTCACACGGTAAAACCGCTCATGATCCGGTACGATGGTGGTTATAGTAACAATGGACCGTATTTCTCAGCTGAAGGAGGATCATTGTATGGACACGCATGATTATGTTGAAAAGCTGCACGAAGATCAGAAGAAGCAGGAACATAACCGCAAAAAAGGGCACGGCACCCCAAGCGAAAAGCTGCCGACCAAGCAGCATTCGAAAAATCCCTGAGCGCCTGAAAACAGAGCTTTTTGCGAATCCAATAAACGGGACCCGGCTTGAGATTGCCGAGTCCCGTTCTAACGTTCTCGTTTCAAGTTCCCGTTTCAAATGTATCCCAGAACCACCATCAGCAAATATCTATCGGGCTGCTTCCTCCGCCGAACGCTCGATCCGCAGTGCAATGACAGGCTGTGAGCGCAGAGCCTCCGGAAGCACTACGCGCAGCCCCTCTTCTGCCCTGCTCCAGTCCAGCTCTTCCTGCAAGCCCAGGGCCTGCACCTTCACGATGGAGCCGGAAAACAGTCTCGAGCAAGAACCCAATGTTCTGATCAGCGCGCGCCCTTCATCCGGCCAGCCCATGATCAGGGCGTAAAGCAGCTTATCCCCTCTTGCTGTAAAACGGACGTCCTTGGCGGTGAACGGGCTTCGCTTCGTATCATTGAAGGTGCCGCTGACGATCTCTGTGGGGCCTTCTCCATACACCTTCCAGGGCCGCGTGCCATAGATGGCCTCCCCATTGACGGCAAGCCATTGCCCAATTTCGAGCAGCAGCTTCCGCTCCTGCTCCGGGATCGTTCCGTCGGCGCGAGGGCCGATATTGAGCAGCATGACCCCGTTTTTGCTGACGATATCCACCAGATCACCGATAAGGGCAGCGGATGTCTTGTATTTATGGTCTGCAATATGACACCATGCCGTTTCTCCAACCGAAGTGCAGGTCTGCCATACATCGGGGTTGATATCAGCTAATTGGCCCCGCTCCATATCATAAACGGCAGTCCCTTCCGCGAATGCGTCGAACTTGTAGTTGATCACGACACCGCGTCCCCACTCGGCAGCCTTGTTATAGTAATAAGCTGCAAGCTTCTGCAGGTACGGCTTGAAGACCGGCTGCTCGATCCACCAGTCAAAATATACAAGCTGCGGGCCATACCGGTCGATAAGATCGCAGGTTCTGACCAGCCAGTCCTCCAGAAACTCCTCGCTCGGCGGCAGAATCGGCTGCGGATAACCGGGCTGGCCGTAAGTTCGCTGAGCCGGCCCATAGAGTCCTGCATAACGCGGGTCCTGCACATCGGACGGCAGATCACGTCCCCCATTGTAGTACCACCAGTTCTCGGCACGGTGGCTGGATACGCCGAAGGTCATGTAGCGGCGCCATACAGCTTCCGCCAGCTCGCCGATGATGTCCCGCTGCGGCCCCATCTTCGCCGCCGTCCAATCCGAGAAAGGACAATCGTACATGGCGAAGCCATCATGATGCTCTGCAACGGGGACCACGAAGGCAGCGCCGGCAGCCTTAAACAAATCGGCCCAAGCCTCGGCGTCAAAACGCTCAGCCGTAAAACGCGGGATAAAATCCTTGTACCCGAACTTGTCTACCGGACCGTAAGTGGAGACATGATGCTGATGGACCGGAGATCCTTCGATGTACATATTGCGGGGATACCATTCCGTCGCGTAAGCTGGCACGGAATACACGCCCCAATGAATGAAAATGCCGAATTTGGCATCCTCGTACCAGCGCGGAACACGATAGTCCCGGAGGCCATCCCAGTCGGGCTTAAACGGACCACTTCCTATCGTCTCATGAACCTCCAGCATCTTCTCCCTGCGCAGCCGAAACAGATCCGTCATGCATTATCCCCCTTTAGTTGGTCCATCCTCGGTAGTGAATTTTTTCCATTATAATAGATCATTCGGTTTTGCGCATGGCTCCAAAACGGTGAAATTTACGGGACCGGGGATTCATTTTTGACGGAGCACTCTGCTGCATGAAAAAGAACCGGCACGACATGCGTACCGGTTCAACATAGGAGAATCAGGATTCCTGCTTGGGAATGCCGTTCAGGCTCGGAGGACGATGAGCTGCCTTCTTCGGATGTACCGTGGTGCTCTCCTCCATGATGCTGGATTTATTTTGCTGCTCCTTGATCGTTAACGATTTGCGGTGTGGCACAGTAATCACCCCCTGGCCCTTACCATGCCATTTTCGCTTCCTCTTTATACCTTCAAGGACTCTGGATCGCCCAGCTTATGCAGTTATTTCTCTTCCTTCTCAGCCAGCGCCGCCTTCAGCAGCTCACCGAGATTGGAGCCGAGAGATTCCTGCTTTGCATATTGCTTAACCAGCTTCTGCTGTTCGCGTTTATTGACTTTGGTTTTATCTTTGTCCAGCACCTCGGTTAGCCCGCAAGGAAGACACTGGACGTAAAGTCCGGCCTTGCCCTCCTTCAGCTCCATTTTCTTATGGCACTGTGGACAGCGGCGGTTGGAAAGGCGCTTTTCAGCGGAACGGCGGTAACCGCAGTCCTGGCTAGGGCATACGAGAAACTTGCCCCTCTTGCCTTTCTTCTCCAGCAGCTTGCTTCCACAGTCCGGGCAGTGGCTGTTCGTGACATTATGCGGCTTGTATTCCGCCGCGCTGTTCTTGACCGTGCTTACCAGCTCACGGGTCATATCCCTGATCCCGTTCAGGAAGGAATCCGGACTGCCCTGGCCGCGGGCGATCCGCTCCAGCTCAGCTTCCCAGCGGGCTGTCAGTTCGGGTGTCCGCAGCTGCGGTGCGGCCAGCTCGATCAGCTGTCTGCCCTTGCCTGTCGGATGCAGCAGGTTACCCTGCCGCTCAATGGTATCGGAGCTGACCAGCTTCTCGATAATATCCGCCCGTGTGGCTGGCGTGCCCAACCCGTGCTTCTCCATTTGCGACAGCAGAGCGGCCTCCGTATACCGCTTTGGCGGCATAGTGCGGCCCGGCTTGACGATACAGCGGACAAGCTTGACCTTTTCCCCTTGCTTCAGATCAGGCAGCAGAACATTCTGTTCCTTTTCCCGGCTGTCTTCATCTTCGTCTTCGTCGGAATCATCCATGAGCTCCCCGTCATACACCACACGCCAGCCGCTATCCTTCATGACGGTGCCTTTGACATGGAACATTTCACCGGCAGCCTCCACCGTTACCGCGACCGCGTCATATTTGGCAGGCCCATAGAAAAGGCTGATAAAACGCCGGACAATCAGATCATACAGCTTGCGTTCCTCCACGCTGAGCTTGTTCAGGAAAACCGTTTCCTCTGTCGGAATAATGGCATGGTGATCCGTCACCTTGCTGTCATCGACAAAACGCTTCGTCACCTTGAGCTGCGTGCGCAGCAGCGGGCGGGCGGCAGCCGCATACGGGCCAACAGCAACGCTGTTCAGGCGTTCTTTTAAAGTCCCCGTAATATCCGATGATAGATAGCGGCTGTCCGTACGCGGGTACGTGACAAGCTTGTGCTGTTCATACAAACGCTGCAGCACATTCGACGTCTGTTTGGCCGAGAATCCGTAACGGCGGTTTGCGTCCCTCTGCAGCTCGGTCAGGTCATATGGCAGCGGGTGCGGCTCGGATTTCTCGGTCTTTTTCACCTGCGTCACCGTTCCTGTGCTGCCTTCCAGCTTGCGCTGCAGCTCCTCCGTTGCCTGTCTGTCAAAAATGCGTGCATCCCCATTGCTGCCCCGGCGTGTAGCCTGGAATGTGCCAAAATCTCCGGTAATCGTATCGTATTCCTGCGAGCGGAAGCCCGTAATCTCCTTCTCGCGCTCCATAATCATGCCAAGTGTCGGCGTTTGCACCCGCCCTGCGGACAATTGGGCATTGAATTTACAGGTCAGAGCACGGGTCACATTCAGACCGACCATCCAATCCGCTTCAGCGCGGCAGCGCGCGGATTCATAGAGCCGGTCAAACTGCTTGCCAGGCAGCAGCTTCGCAAAGCCCTCCTTGATCGCCTTGTCTGTCTGCGACGAAATCCACAGTCTGCGGAAGGGCTTCTTCCAATGGGCCATCTGCATAATCCAGCGGGCCAACAGTTCCCCTTCTCTCGCGGCGTCTGTGGCAATAATGAGCTCCCCGAGATCCTGCCGCTTCATCAGCTGCTGCACGGCTCTGAATTGGTGGTTCGTTTCGCGCAGCACCTTCAGCTTGGTTGTTTTCGGCAAAATCGGCAGCTCTTCCAGCTTCCAGGTTGCGTATTTATGATCATAATCCTCCGGCTCCGCCAGACCGACAAGATGGCCAAGCGCCCAGGTTACTACATATTGAGGCCCTTCAAAGTAGCTTTTATGCTTCTCACGGCTGCCCATCACACGGGCAATCTCGCGTGCTACGGACGGCTTTTCGGCTAGTACCAATACTTTCATAACGATCCCCTTTCTGAGGATTCCATTATACCATTACCGCCGCATATTCCGCACACCCTCCAATTGTTATATTTTCTTACACAAACGAAAAATCCATCACATTGCCCAAATGTACGAAATACATAGAATAGTCATGAAAACAGGCTATTTATTAGACAAAATAGTCATTTATCAATTTGTAAACTTTCCTATCATTAAATTATGATTTTTCTAGGTTTATACATAACACGATGAATAAAAAGGAGCGTGAACCCGTATGCGAAGACAACGGATATTTCTCCAAAGCGGAAGTTTTGTATTGCTCGCCGGAATGCTGTTTGCAGGCTTTTTTGGCTGGTCAATCCCTTCCGCTGCCGCAGCAGCGGAGGGACAAAACGTCTCGTCGGCCTCCAAAGCCTTTACTTTGGAGGAAGCAACAATTGCGGAGATGCAGCAGGCGATGGAGGAAGGAAATCTAACATCAAAAAAGCTTGTACAGATGTATCTTGACCGTATTAAAGCCTATGACGATAACGGCATAGACCTAAACGCGGTGCTTACGCTTAATCCGGATGCTCTCAAGATCGCTGAGCAGCTGGACCGGGAACGGCAGGAAAAAGGGCCACGCTCCCCTCTGCACGGCATTCCTGTCCTGGTCAAAGACAACTTTGACACGTCAGATATGCCTACCACGGCAGGATGCTTATGCCTTAAAGACTCCGTTCCTGCCGAGGACGCCGATCAAATAGCCAAGCTGAAAGAGGCCGGTGCGATTATTTTAGGCAAAACCAACCTGCATGAATTTGCGTTCGGCATTACCACCTCCAGTTCCCTCGGCGGACAGACCCTGAATCCGTATGACCCCGCCCGTTATCCTGGCGGTTCCAGCGGAGGCACCGGGGCAGCCATTGCCGCAAACTTTGCAGCCGCCGGGCTGGGTACCGATACAGGCGGCTCCATCCGGATTCCGTCCACCTTCAACAGTCTTGTCGGTATCCGTCCGACCATTGGTCTGACAAGCCGGGACGGCATTATACCGTTGGCTCTAACGCAGGATGTCGGCGGGCCGATGGCGCGAACCGTTGCAGACGCCGCCCTCCTGCTTGACGCTACGGCGGGTTATGATCCGGACGATGTTGCCACTGCCTACAGTATCGGGGAAACTCCTGCAAGCTATACGGATTTTCTTCAAGCTGACGGTTTGAAAGGAGCACGCATCGGGGTAGCCGTAGAGCTGTTCGGCAGCAAGCCTGAAGAACTGGCGGTTACGGAGGTGGTCTACAAAGCTGTTGATGAGCTGGAGGCGCTTGGAGCTGAGGCCGTTCCCATTCAAATTCCCAATTTGTCCGAAATCATGAGCTATCCGAGCCTGAGCAGCTATGAATTCAAATTTCAGTTGAATGATTATCTGCACGAGCTGGGTCCATCCGCCCCTTACGACAGCCTGACCGCCATTATTGAATCCGGACAATATGATAAGGCTCAGGATGAATCCATGAAAGCACGCGATGCCCGTGAATCCCTCGATACCGAGGAGTACAAGGATATTGTGCTGAAACGTACCAAGCTGACGCGGGAAGCTCTCCTTAAGGTGATGGCCGACAATCAGCTGGATGCCATTGTGTATCCTTCCACCACACAGACCGCGGCTGTCATCGGAGAAGAGCAAAACGCAGGCGGCAACAACAGGCTAAGTCCTTTTTCAGGCTTCCCTGCCATAACGGTGCCTGCCGGATTTACTTCCGATGGACTGCCTGTAGGCATTGAATTTTTGGGCCGAGCCTTTGACGAAGAGACATTAATAAAGCTGGCCTACAGCTACGAGCAGGGAACACACCATCGCAAAGCTCCGACGCTTGCTCCCTGATCCATTCAATTTTACAAAATGAGCGAACCCCGGGTACTTCATCTCTTGAATGAAGTCCCGGGGTTTTAATATGGCTATGTTCATTGTAAGTCAGGAGCTCCCCATGTCAGCAGCAAGCCTGCATAGGTCAGCCCGCCGCCAAAGCCGTACAGTATGACCCGATCCCCTTGTTTAAGCTTTCCTTCCTTAATGCCTGTCTGTAACGCCAGGGGAATGGATGCCGCCGAGGTATTGCCGTTGTACTCCACACTCGTCAATGCTTTTTCCATAGGTATGGCCGCTTTTTCCGCAATGGACTCAATCATGCGCAGGTTCGCGCTGTGGGGAACGAACCAGTCCAGTTGTTCCGGTTGGATGCCTCCCTGCTCCAAAAGCCGTTCCACGCCTGCCGGTACGTTCCTCACAGCCCATTTGTACACTTCCCTTCCGTTCTGTACAAGATGGCCGCTGTCGCTAAGCTCGGTGTCATTCATTTTTTTGGACAATGCCGTATGGTATAAATGGATGCCGCCTGCCCCGTCCGTACCGATGTCTGAAGCGATAAAACCCGGATTCTGCTCATCACGCTCCACCAGCACGGCTCCTGCTCCGTCGCCAAACAGGATGCAGGTCGTCCGGTCAGTGTAATCCGTTATTTTAGAAAGCGTCTCGGCTCCCACAACAAGTATTTTCCGATGAAGCCCCCCCGTAATCAGTCCGTTGGCCACATGTAGTCCATATGTAAAGCCTGCGCAGGCCGCTCCCAGATCAAGCGAACCGGTTTGCCTTATACCGAAGGCATCTTGTATGCGTGAAGCAACGTTCGGGAAATGATAGTCAGGTGTGCTTGTGGCGACCATGATCATGTCTACATCCTGCACTTGAACATTGTAGGCTTCCATCAGGTTGTGAACCGCACGGATGGACAAATCAGAAACAAACTGTTCGGGCGCAGCAATCCGGCGTTCTCTCATGCCCGTGCGCTGCACGATCCATTCGTCACTGGTATCGACCAGCTTCTCCAGATCCGCATTACTCATTACTTTATCAGGTACATAAGTTCCAATGGCCGTAATTCGTGCTTTTGATTGCAGCATAATTTTTTCTCCTCTCTTAATGAAGGATCTGAATGTCCATGAGTTCAGTTCAGCATGTACATTCGTTATTATAACACCTGGTCTTAGTACCTGATACTATTTTTTAAAAAAAAATCTGCTATGAGACGCGAAATTTCCTGTTCTATATTGGCGTAAAGCTGATTTAGCTACGATGTAGTTTGCCGTGAAATGACAAAAAAGACCGCTCCGAAGCCAAATACAGACTTCCGGAGCGGCCCAGTTATATAAATGAATTGTTTGATATCCAGCCTTGTGCCTTATGTCAGGATTACTGAAAGTTCGGGTAACGCTCTCCAGCCGCAACGCCTTGCGGCGAGATGCGCTCGATCTCCGCCAGCTCCTCCGCGGAAAGCGTCACTTCCAGTGCGCCCAGATTTTCCTGAACCCGATCCAAACGTTTTGTGCCGGGAATCGGAACAATCTGTTCGCCCTGCGCAAGCAGCCAGGCCAAAGCAAGTTGAGACGGTTTGCAGCCTTTGCTGGCGGCAAACTTTTCGATCAAAGCTACGACCTCCAGGTTTTTGCTGAAGTTTTCACCCTGGAAGCGAGGAAAGAAGCGTCGGTAATCATCTTCAGGCAGATCGTCGAAGGTCCGGATTTGCCCAGTCAGGAAGCCGCGGCCCAGCGGGCTGTACGGAACAAAACCGATGCCCAGTTCATGAAGCACAGGCAGCACCTCGTCCTCGACTTCGCGGCTCCATAGTGAATATTCCGTTTCCACCGCAGTCAGCGGATGAACCGCATGTGCACGGCGAATCTGGTCAGGCGAAGCCTCCGACAGACCGATATAACGTATTTTTCCTTCTTTAACAAGCTCCGCCATGGCGCCTACCGTTTCCTCGATGGGTGTATTCGGATCAATTCGGTGCTGATAATACAGATCGATATAATCGATGCCAAGATTAAGAAGGCTGGCGTCCACCGATTTTTTTACATATGCAGGATGTCCGTGCGCTTTCATGTCCAGCCCAGTAATGCCGAATTTGGTCGCAATCACAGCTTGGTCCCGCCGCCCCTTCAAGGCCCGGCCAACCGTCCGCTCGTTGCCGCCGAATTTTCCTTCCATGAATTTTTCACCGTAAATATCTGCCGTATCAAACATTGTGACGCCCAGATCCAACGCCCCTTGAATGGTATATACCGACTCTTCGTTGTCCGGCATCATCATCGTACCCAGACCCAAGGCTGACACTTCAAGCCCTTGTCCGCCCAGTTTTCGTTTCGGTAATCTATTTTCCATCGGTTAGTCCCCTCTTTTCTGCAGTTTTGAATATGACTTGTGTCAAGCATGATCTTATTCTAAACCGTAGTGTTGAGAGCAGCCACAGTACGCTTTTACTAGTAATGGCACTAACAGGCTACGCCTGCATGATACCATAGCAATGATTCCGCAAGGAACATCCTAGCCCCACATTAAAGCATAACCTTCAAAGCAGGACTCATTCACCATGAAAATGAACCATTGGCCCATGTTAGCATTTTCCTGTTTACACTAATATAACGTATATATTCCTACTCTTATTCGAAAAAGGTGATTGTTATCAAACTTTCTTATAGTGGTTTATTTTTAATGCTTTTAGTGATCTTAACTGCTGCTTTGTTAGGGGGATTCCAGAGGATGACTGAAACCGATAGACAAGCCTTATATAACGAAGCTGATCCCGTTGCAGTCGATTATTTTAAAGAAAAATTTAACTTAGAAATTGTTATTACAGAACATAAACTACTACCAACGATGGCTGTTTCGGAAGTTTCGGTGATAGGACATGTGAAGGATCATGAAGATCAGTATTTCAATTTGTCTTATGACTACAAAAAGAAGGCCGTAGCTGGGTTCTCGATGAGTCAGGAATTTGAACAGGCACTCATAAAAAAGGGATATGACCCTTACATGAATTAAGGTAAGCTGTTTTTACAATCAGGAAAGACAGGGAATGCAGATTAGAAGATTCCGTTCAAATTCATCTGCTGTTACTTAACGTCCCTTAATTATTCAATTCCCGAAATGACTGGTGATGAAACGAAGTGATCTGCTGGAAAAGTGCCTGCCCATCTTCAACGGCAGCTTGACTTGGATCTGGAGTTAGGGGCAAATACATCGCCTGATACGTTTCCGGTATCCATTTGTACGTATGGACATAATCGGTCATCCGAAACCCGCATTTCAGCCAAAACCGTTTACGAAGATCATTCTCAGGCAGGTGTTCACTTTCCACTTCAATAATCATCTCTTCCAGTTGAAGCTCCGATGCAGCCCAGGAAGCCAGTGCTTTTACCAGCCATTCCCCCAAGCCACGGCCTCTATATTCCTCTTTCACCGCCAAATAATCAATGATCAGTGCTTTACCGTTCTCCGCCTTGCCTGTAATGGCCATAGCTGCCACGGCAGACTTATCTACCACAACATGCAAAAAGCTGAGCTTCCGGTCGAACATCTGCTTAATAATCCGGTCCGGCTTGCGGCCATGCTCAAAAGATTGATGATAAATCCGCCTTGCCTCCGGCCACCATTTTTCATCCAGCCTGTCCAAGGTAATCAGCTTCAATTGTTCTGCTTCCACGTTGGTTTGTACTCCTTCTTGCTATTCTGATGATTTTGTTCACAACAAGACAAAGGAGCATCTAAAATAATCGCAAATCTTTATTTGTCATTAGAAATTTCTCTTGCTCCATGTACTATTGTTTTTATAATCACGCTTTTATTATGTATTTGATAGATTAATCTGTACCTGTGAATAAAAACTTCCCGTAAATTAGGATCGTCCATTTCTGGAACAATTATCCCTCTGCCCTTTTTCAATTTTAGAGCGGACATATAAAGTATATTGGATGTCCTCAATAGTACAATTCTCCGGAAGTTTATCGATCATTTGTTTGACATCATCTTTAAGCATGCTGAAATCACCTCAACTACATTATATACTCTGCCTTTGATTTGATGAATTACTTATTCGCTTCGCTCTTTATATAGCGTTCATGTATAAATACTGTCACAAAGCAACCTTCTGTCTTTGCAAAAAGAAAGACAGAACGAAGATGCCTCGTCTGTCTTTGCAACGATCTAGCTTATCTAAACAAACACAAACCATCAACCGGTAAAGTATTCCTCCCTGTCGATATCCGGAATGAGCGCTGGCTGGACGGGCCGCCATCCAAGGAGTTCCCGGGTCAGAGCGCTTGAGGTCGGATTGTCCATCGCAACAAAGTGCGCCAGCCAACCGAAGTGATTGGCGGCCTCCTCGGGAGATTTGCTGACGACAGGCACATTAAGGCGGCGGCCGATTACGGCGGCGATGTCGCGAAGCGGCACACCCTCATCGCCAATCGCATGCAGTCTGGAACCAGCAGGTGAAGATTCAAGCGCCAGCCGATAGAGACGCGCGGCATCGAGCCGGTGCACAGCAGCCCAACGGTTAGCTCCATCGCCTACATAAGCCGAGACACCCGTTCTACGGGCGATATCGATCAAAACCGGTACAAATGCCCGATCGCCATCACCATGTACCGATTCCGGAAGACGCACCACCGATGCGCGAACTCCGCGCGAAGCCATAGCTAAAGCCCTCTCTTCCGATGCGATGCGGGTCGCTGAGGCCGAATTGGGGTCGGGTGTGTCCTCTTCCGTTCCAAGACGGCCGGGTGTAAGGAGAGCATTTACCGAAGTGACTACGAATGGTCGATCAGAACCAGCTAATGCCTCCCCGAGCACCTCGACAACTTCACTATCCTTCTTGCACGCACCGGCGTAATCCGAGAAATCATGAATGAAAGCCGCATGGATCACGCCATCCGCAGAGGCCGCTCCGCTGCGCAGACTGTCGAGATCGTCAAGAGATCCGTGATGCACTGCTGCCCCAGCTGCGGTGAGCGTTGCTGCTGCCGCTTCCGAACGGGCGAGGCCTACCACCTCATGTCCCGCTCCGATCAGTTCCCGCACAATGGCGGACCCGATAAAGCCAGTAGCCCCTGTAAGAAAAACACGCATAATGAATTCCTCCTACACAATAAGTAGTAAAGCTATACATATATTTTAGACCGAGCTTCACCAGGATGTTTGCCAGTTCCACGCTGCTTCTTGCCTGATCCGCCGGAAAACAGCATAACGTTAGATCAACATAAATAGCTCTGAACTACTCATGTCCAAAACAACTGTCCCTTGGGTTTTGAAAAAAAGAAAGCCCGCAAGCCATATGGCTGCGGGTACAGGAGGAATCGTAGCGAATACACATCGACAAGTCAAACGAAGCGGTTTAATGCTGACTTTTATCCAGTGGTTGATCAATCCAGCATTTGTGCTAGTTGACGCCATCTGGCGATATCTTTGCTTGGCGGACTGCCAAAAAAGCGGCTGTAATCGCGGCTAAATTGGGAGGTACTCACATACCCCACCAGTCGGCATGCCGTGGTTGCATCCATTGAAGCGGATAACATCAGACGCCGTGCTTCATGAAGACGTAGCGCTTTTTGGTACTGCAGCGGGCTCATCGAAGTGACTGACTTAAAATGCTCGTTAAACGAGGATACACTCAAGTGCACCAAATCAGCCAAGTCTGCGACCTTCATCTGCTGGGCAAAGTTGCTGCGGAGCCAGGCAATCGCCTTTGCAACCCGCTGCACGCCTGAATCAGCAAAACCGATTTCAGCGGCATGAACGCCTATAGGACTTCGCAGGACACGTATCAATATTTCATCCACCACGAGCGGAGCCACCAACTCGGTGTCGCCAGGATCGGATAAACACTCCACCAGCCTGCTCACCGCACGTATAACGCTCAGCTCAGCGTTCGTGACATAACCCGCACTCCGCTGATGAATGGGAGGCAGTCCGTGAGGATACACTTTCAGGACCAACTCGGCGATCCTTTGCGGGTTAAGATCCAGCCTGACACCGAGAACCGGTTCGGAAGGACTGGCAAGCGTGGTCTGGGCAGCAACCGGGAGGGCAACGGGGACGATAAACATCTGCCCACCGCCGAAGGAATAGACCTCCTTCCCCACCGTAACAGCCTTTTCTCCTTGTGCAGCAATCCATAAAGAGGGCTGCTCAATAGTATGCACGTAGTCTGCGTCTATTTGTGAATGGCGAGCGAGGAGCAAACCAGGGACAGGTTGGACAATCGAACCATCATGTGGGACAAGAGTGTGAATCTGACGTGCCAATCGGACCGTTTCTGCAGCAAGCATACTCCTGGCGTTATCCGGCGTCTGTGGAACCTTATGTTCATCCAGCATCCTCATCGTTTCCTAAGCGGCTCCTTATTTCAATTGCGAAAAGTATACAAACAATTATGGCAAGCGTCAAACTTACCCTATCCATCCCCTAGTGCTATTAAACACATAATTAACTTTTTATTTGAACTCCGTTGATGCTCATAGATTAACTCTATATAAAGAGCATACTTAGAAACAACCAAGGGAGAGTCGGATACGTGAATCTTATGAAACTGCAAATTGTCGAACTGATCGACCGCCATCACCACATGACCAGTGTCGCCGAGATACTCGGTATCAAGCAGCCTACGGTTACGTTCCATATGAAGTCGCTGGAGGAGGAGATGCAGGTCAAATTGTTTGAATCCCGAAACGGCAAAACATTTCTTACCGAAGCCGGACAAGCCTTACTCCATTATGCCGTCAAAATGAATGCTCTTGCCAAAGAGTCAAAACGTGTTGTAAAAGAGTACGACAGCCTGTACCGTGGCACGCTGCATATCGGCGCAAGCTATGTACCTGCGACTTACTTGCTCCCGCCTATTTTGCAGACTTTTTCGCGGGAATTCCCGGGCATTCGGATCTCATTGTCCGTCAAACCTTCGCCGGTGATCCGGAATATGCTTAGTCGGCACCAGATCGATCTGGGCATTGTCTCGTCAGAGCCTTTCACCGGGCAGAACCTGGTAGCCGAATCCTTGTGCTTCGATGATCTGGTCCTCGTGTGTGCCCCTGGACACCCGCTGACAAAATCGGAATCGCCGGACATCGAGCAGATTGCCCGTACGCCTTTTGCCCTTCATGGATCGGAATCAAGCACTCGGAAAGTAACCGACCAATGGGTTAACCAACACAGCCTTCGTCTGCGCAGCACCGTGGAACTGGATTCTTTGGAAGCGATCAAACAACTGGTCTTGTTAGGAGATCATATTTCATTTATGTCACGGATGGCCGTTTGGCGGGAAAAAGAGCAAGGATGGCTGCATATTCTGCCCATTCCAGGGCTTCAGGCATCCCGGTATATTTACAGTGTACATAATGCTGACCGTTTGCCTTCTGTTCAGATCAACCGTTTTCTGCAGGTGCTGCGGGAGACAAGCTCCCTCCTTGGGCAAAACACGCCGTAGATGAAGAAGCCAATCCAAGTGGAGTACCGAATCATCAAGTGTGGAAGATACAAGCTGCTACGCGGAGTTACAGAGAGTGCTATGAAAAATTAAAGCATGCCATTCAAAAATTCTATGTGAATTTGATGCAATTCCCCCTCCCTATTAATAGTTCCCGTTTACTTCTCATTTAAAGTGGAATTATATTCAATAACCCAAAGGGAGTGGTGGAACTTGAACAAATGGAAAAAGATGACGATGGCAGCGGTACTGAGCTTCACGACGTTGGGAAGTGTTTTTGCTGGAACCGGGACACATTCCGTATATGCTGCCTCAAATGCCGTGCCTTCCTACGAAGTGAAATTCATCGTCAAACCCGAAGCTGTATTAACTTCTAATGGACAAGTTCAGGAAGACGTGATTGAGAAGCTGGGGCTCAATTCATCCCCGCAAGCCATCGGCGTAGCATATTACGATACCGACCAGCTGGAATTAAACGAGCAAGGCTGGGATGTACGATTCCGCAAAAAAGAGGACAAAAGTAATTATGAGTTAACCTACAAAAAACGGTATCCAATCATCAACGGCGATATTGACGCCGCCCTCAGCCTTGCTAATAAGGAAGGCTTTGATACATCGGACGACAATTACGAAGCCGAGATCGATTGGGGCTATGGCAAGCAGACGCTTAGCTTCTCCAACACCAAGAAGGTAAGCACGAGCAGTAAGGGCACTCAGTTGCCTTCCGAACAGGAATCACTGAATCTGCTGCTGGACAAGCTTCCGGGCAAGCTCGAAAAATGGTCTTCCAAGGGTTGGGGAGAGGAAAAGCTCTCTCAATCCCGGGCCTATGGTCCGTTGACCTTTTACCGTTACGAAGGAAATTGGGAGGATCAGGAGCTGACTTTGGAGGTATGGCCAATCCGGAATAGCGGGGGCACGGGAACCGAAAATCTGATTGAAGTTTCCTTTAAAACGGATGATCAAAAAACCGCCACTCAACTTCGTTCCGAGCTGATGAGCACACTGGCGGATAACGGCTGGCTGCTACCCGTAGACGGTTTGAAAACACAGTTGATTCTGGAAAGATATTAATAATACAAAACAAACCCATCATTGATTTCGATGATGGGTTATTGGAGCGAACATAGTGTCGTTATAATATTCTTCAGGCTCCTGTCGTGGAGACCTCTCTGGCAAACGAATTCAAGCAATGGAAAGTGGACCAAACGAAAACAAGTCCGTTATCGAATTATCGATAACGGACTTGTTTGGTTGTTTGCCTGGCAACGTCCTACTCTCCCAGGACCCTTCGGTCCAAGTACCATCGGCGCTGGAGGGCTTAACGGTCGTGTTCGGGATGGGTACGCGTGGAACCCCTCCGCTATCGCCACCAGACGTGATTTTCCGAAGCTTCCGCTTCTCGAAATCGCTACGAGAAAATATCAGCCCTTAGAAAAGACTAACTCTTCTCATTCAAGGGTTTACACCCTGAAAACCGGATCCGAAACGTCATTGCGTTTTAGCCCCTTTTTTTGTTCCGGGGTCCCCGAAAAGTAATCGGAATTACCTTCGAAGCCCTACGTCACTTTTTGGGGTAACTTTAGGATAAGCCCTCGACCGATTAGTACTGGTCAGCTCCATGCATTGCTGCACTTCCACCCCCAGCCTATCTACCTCG
>NZ_JBHIRX010000009.1:0-258930 GCF_042138595.1 Paenibacillus terreus
TAAAAATAACACCCCCTAGAATTTCATCGGCTAAACCCGGGGGTTTTTCCAATGTCTATTCTAAGGGGTGCACTTCAGCGCGAAGGCCGGGCTATTTTTAAGATATTAGAAAGTATAAACTTTCTGGAATAACCCCCCTAACATTGCAAGAAAAACCACCGCTAAACGCGATCTGTCTTCTGTGAATGTATGTCGATAGGAAGAAGGGGATTCGCCCCGCTCAGAGTCCAGTATCCAGAGTGAGACGGGTGTCTATAGAGTTTGGTGTTTGGTATCTGGTGTTTGGTGTCTGGTGTCTGATGTCCGTTACCTGTTGCCTCTTCATACAGCTTTGCATGATTATCCCTTTTAATCAGAATGGGGTTGAGGTGAGCCTAGGGGAAGGAATAAAGAGAAAAGAGATACGAAAAAAAGAGGCAGCTTAAGTGGGATGTTCGGCTTGAAATAGGAACATATGTTTGGTATACTGAGAAAAGGAACTTACGTTCGTATATCATTGATTCGGGGGCGAGCAGACATGGAAGTCCAAGCGGAAACGGAACTTCAATCCTTTAGCAGTCGTTATCACAACGAGCAGGACTGCATGGAGGCATTGATCGCGATGAAGTGGCCGAACGGCTTCGTCTGCCCGCGTTGCGCTCACACCCGCTGCAGTCGTCTGACTTCCCGGCGCATTCCCTTGTTCGAGTGCGCCAGGTGTGCGCATCAAACGTCGGCTTTGGTCGGTACGATTTTTGAACGAACTCATCTCCCCCTGACCAAGTGGTTCCAGGCGCTGGAGTTGTTCCTGCTGCCCGACGGCATCTCGGCGATGCGACTGAGCCAGGTAATCCAGGTCACCTACAAGACCGCCTGGTTGATGCTGCACCGCATCCGCCATGCCATCGGGGAGTTCGATGCCCGGAAACTGCTCTGCGGAGACGTAAAGGTGAACAGCGACCTGTATGGGCGTAATCCGGGCCGGCCACAGTTTCCTCATCCGCATGCTTCGGCAGTCGTAGCGGGATGCACGGTCACGGAGTCGGGCGAGCCGGAGCAGGTCAAAATCCGTCTGGTCCCGCAGATGAGGGGAGATGGGAACGGAGCGAATCGACTCGAACTCGCTGCGTTTATCCATGAACAGGTAGATGTCCGTGCATCGGCGGTACAGTCGTTCCCTCAAGCCTTTCGGCTGTATAGACCCTTGCGGAAAGTCGTGAGCGAGGCGTGGACATCGCTGAAGCGTACATATATTGCCTTGGGCACCAAACATCTGCAGGCGTACCTCAATGAGTACACCGTACGCCGCCGACTGCGCCTGCCCGGAGGGGAAGAATCGATGTGGCAGAAGTTGTTGTCCATGAGCGTGGCGATTCCGGCGATCCCTTACCGCCGATTGATTGCGCGCCAACCGGTTCAGCTTCTTGCGGCAGCGTCCTGATCACAGGGCTTGAACGAGGAAAGGCGAGTATGATGGGCGTGGCTTGAACAGTGTGGGTTAGCATGAACGAGGACATCGGAAAAATTCAGATTCAAGCAGAAACGAGGGCCGGGGTCTCATATTTATTCAGGGCTCTGATCCGCTCCCTCCTTCTCTCTCGGTCGGTTTCACATCACCTAAACGCTCTGCTTTCTCCTAAGATTGCCCTATGATCTCGAACCGATCTGCTTTCTCCTAAGATCGCCCCATGATCTCGAACCGATCTGCTTTCTGCTAAGATCACCTCATAATCTCGAACCGATCTGCTTCTCCATAAGGCACGATCCCAAAATAATAGACCCATTCGATTGTCCTGAATAGCGTAACAACAGGCATTTTCGCTCCTCATTTGATCCGTTATTTTCTTTAACGCGCCTAAAGTATATTTTCGGTTCCCGGTTTTCTGTTTTTCTTTACCTGATCCAATGGGATAATCGTGCAAGGCTTCCGGGCAGCGAGTTCACATGCCTTGCCATGGTCGACGGGCGGCTTGACTGTCAAGCACGGATGATTAGGTGGAGTCCATAAAGTGAGTTCACCTAATTTTTGAAGCATGAAATCGGCAAACTTGCAAGGAGGAGATTCGAATTCAGAACCCAGCCAGCGGCTACAAAGGTTTAATTGGATTTGTGCTCTGCGAAAGTTGAGTTATAATTTAGTACAAGTAAAAGGATAATTTGTGACGCATGTTTGACTTTTTGGTGACACCACTCAGCGTTTGATGGTGTCCTGTCGACCGATTTGGTACAATTAGGCTGATTGACGGACGCATATTTAAGGGTTTTGCCATTAGGAGGTATAACATGTTGTTGGAAATCTTGCTGTACTGGCTCTTGTTACTTGTAGCGGCGGCCTGCGTGGTTGCTGTATCGGGCAGAAAAAGGATTGCCAGTCTGATTATTCTTGCCCCGATCGTTTTATTCTGCACTCTGTTATTGATGCAAACCGCCAGCTATAAGGGGCAGGATGCGAATATCGGCCTGGGCCTTACAGTGTTCCTGGTATGGGCGATTACAGCGATACTATTTATCCTGGCCGCAGTGATGTGGTTGTTAAAGCGCAGGAATAAAAGTTCTTAAGAGAAGGGCTGTTCTGAGCAGTGTTTGTTTCTGCTGCGGGACAAGTCCTTTTTTTACATAAAAGATACGGAATGAGAATAATAATAAGCTGGCTATGATTTTTTTCACGCTCGGTGTTTAATGCAGGGTTCGCTGTGGGTATAAAAGTGGTAAGGAGGCGAGTGTGATGACAGAACAAATGTCCCATTTGCTGTACATTATCTTATTATCAGCGCTTGCGCTGGGCGGCATCGGTTTGATTGGCTGGTGGATGATTTCCATCGGCCGCAAGGAGAAAGACAGAGGCTGACTAACCACACAGAGCACAGATGCAGCTTCCATCCCGGGGGCTGCTATTTTTCTGTCCGGGGACTTGAATAGAACGCATGGTTTTGTATATAATAAGAACAAGTGTTCTTATTATCGGTAATGGACAGCAAGGGAGGAGTTTGGTATGCTGCCTGACTTTGAGCGCAAGCTGCTGCGTATTCTGTATAACTTCTTTGCCATGCACAGGCGGATGCCAACGGCGGCGGAGCTATCGGTCAGAACGGGCCGGCAGCCGCGTGATATCACAGCAGGTCTGCTTCATCTGGAGCAGGAGAGATATATTCAATGGGATGACCGGTCTTCGACCCGGCATGTGGTCATACTGGAAGGATGGGAACGCCCGGAGCCGCACCAGTCTTCACCTGTACGAATGGAGAGAAGCAGCCGCGGGACTGCTGTCGTCGAGGACGGCACAAGGTATTGGACGGAATACTAGTACAGCCTATGTCGAGAATCTAATGTCGAATGTCGAAAGATTCCCAGAAATTAATGTAATCTTAAGATTCATATCATATAAATTTAAGGTTGGGGCTCTATAATGACCGTATTAACCCCTTTTTCATCAAGTGCTCTTGGGCCCTGCCGCAGTTTGGCAGGGCCATTCTTTTGTATATAATAGAAAAGCCCCCGGAGTTTTACTCCGGAGGCTGGCTGACAACGCTCAGTACGTACACACCATTGTGCGGCGCTGCCGTATAGTTAACCCCTGCAATAAGGGATGCTGATTCCATAAATGATTTTCCAAACGACGAAAGCCCTGCCTCTCTTCCATCCTTGCGGCTCCGATGACCGCGCCAGTGTGAATGCAAAACATACTGCAAAAGCTCAAAATTCTACTCTTAGGGTTATCGATAAAATTTGAAGATGCTCCTCGCGGTGTTAGGAGTTACTTGTTGCGTGGAATCATATGGGGTTAAAAAACACTTTGTTATTATAGCAAGTTTTTTACATAAAGTAAATAGCTATTATCTCTTCATAGCAAATCACTTAGCACTTTATTGGAAAAATTGGTATTTTTGTTGTCGAAAGATGGAAAATTCGTTTATGATATATCAAGCAGTGAGTCCTGGTTAACAACGGAATATGGTACAGCGGGAGTGAAGTTATGGAGTTTACAAAAATGTTCCTCATCAATCTCGGTATGCTGATCGCTGTTGCCTATTTGGCCAATGTTACTTTTAAATATGTGCTGAGCAGGGCATCAGCTGGAGTAAAATATATTTCGTCAATGCTGCTCGTCGTATTTTGTGGCTGGATTTGCTCGGTATTCGGCTTCAGCATGAATGGCCAGGTGGTGTTCGAATTAACATTCGTTCCTTTAATTATCGCTTCACTGGTCTATCCCCGCGCTTCCTCGCTTGTCATCATCGGTGTAGCAACCGGCCTTGCCCTCTTTATCTTCGGCGTCAACGAGGCTTCTGTCGCGGGATTTGTTAACTTGTCCATCCTCGGTATGCTGGCGGCCGGGCTCAACTATTGGATGAGAAAGACGGATTACCGTTTGATCATCAAGGCATCGGTCAGCATACTGGTCATCAATCTGGTTCATGAGCTTAACCTTGCTATTTTTGGTGTCATTTCTTTTTATCACTATCTTACTAAGGTTGTGCCGTTCACGCTGCCTCTGGGTATTGCGCTCAGCTATCTGACCGCGTTCATTCTGCGCGATTTCCAGCTTGAGCAGCGGCGGAAATACCAGATCGTTCAGGCTAACCGCAGACTGTCGAAGCAGAAAGAGCAGCTGCAGAAAGCAAAGCAGGCACTGGAGGAACGGGCACAGCAGCTGATGAGGGCGTCACAGTATAAATCGGAGTTCATGGCGACGATGTCCCATGAGCTGCGCACACCGCTCAACAGCGTGATTAACCTGGCGCAGATGATCGCTGAGCAGGGGAAGGAAATGGACGAGGAGGATCTGAAGCAGTACAGCAGCATTATTTATGCCTCCGGTCAGGATCTGCTGCAGCTGATTAACGACATTTTGGACCTGTCCAAGGTTGAGGCGGGCAAAATGGAAATTACGAAGGATGATATAAGCGTCGAAGAGCTGCTGCAGATCATGTTCATGCAGTTTGAGATGGCGGCCCGTAATAAAAAGCTGGAGTTCAAGCTGCAGTTTGGAGAAGGTGCGCCGCAACAGCTGTATTCGGATTCGCAGCGGGTGCAGCAGATTCTGCGGAATCTGCTGTCCAATGCGTTCAAATTTACCCATTCGGGAAGCGTTACGCTGGAAGCACGCTCTGAGCGGCTGGAGGAGCCCGGAAGAGAAGGGGAATGGCTGGTGTTGTCGGTGATCGATACGGGCATTGGTGTCTCGAAGGGCAAACAGCATTCCATATTTGAAGCTTTCCAGCAGGCGGACGGCTCCATAAGCCGCAAATATGGCGGAACTGGCCTGGGGCTGTCCATCAGCCGGGATCTGGCGCACTTACTGGGCGGGTTTATCCGTCTGGAAAGCGTGGAGGGCTCGGGCAGTGTATTTTCTCTGTTTTTGCCGTTGGAGGAAGCTGCGGAGAAAGATGAAGACCGAAGCTAATATAACCATTGACATATGCTTGTTTAAAATTTTAATATTACTTAGAGTTCTAAGTTTTTTGGGGGCGAACAGCGATATGGAATCAGAGGGGAAATTGTGGGGACAGGAAGAAAGCACGGCGCTTCAGATTAAAATGACGTTTATAGCCATCCGCCGGGAAATCGGAGCCGCGCTGCGGCCGCTTGGCCTGACTTCCCAGCAGGCGCAGACGCTGCATATTCTTGCCACAGCTCCCGGAGCCACCAACGCTGATCTGGAGAAGCTGCTTTGTATTGAAAAGCCAAGTGTAACCAGTCTGATCAATGGCCTTGAAAAACGGGGACTTGTCGTTCGTCGTCCGCATTGTGATGATGCGCGGGTGCGGGAGATTTATATTACGGAGCAGGGGAGGGAGCTGCACACAGCAGCGCATAAGCTTGTTGCAGAGGTAAAGAAACGTACGGAAAAGGCCATTTCCAGGGAAGAAGCGGCTGTGCTGCATCAACTGCTGCGAAGAATCCGGGAAGCTCACGAAGCATAGCCTTTTTTGAAGTACGAATAAAATATGAACAACACTGCTAAGAAAGGATATGAAAAATGGATAATGTGCAAGCACGGTCGAATGCTGACAAGCTTATGCTTGTCCTGGCGTTCACGCTCGTATTCTCTGTCATGAACGCCACCATGTTTAATGTGGTGATGCCGATCATCCGGGAGGAATTCGGGGTAAGCGCGTCACAGGTAAGCTGGCTGCTGACGGCATACATGATCGTGTACGCCATCGGCTCGGTGGCATTCGGCAAACTGGCTGATAAGTACCGCCTGAAGGACCTGTTGACCTTTGGCCTGGTCTTTTTTGCTTTGGGATCGGTTGTGGGGCTTGTTGCCACACATTACTGGATGATAATTTTAGCCCGTGTGCTTCAGGCTGCGGGAGCGTCGGTTATTCCGGCTACAGCCATGATTGTTCCGGTACGCTACTTCCCGCCTGAGAAGAGAGGAAGAGCGCTTGGCACGGCTGCCACCGGCTTGGCTCTCGGAACGGCGCTGGCGCCAATTGTGGCCGGGTTGATTACCGGGTTTGCCAGCTGGCGGTTTTTGTTTTTGCTGTCGGTCCTGCCGCTGCTGGTTCTGCCGTTCTTCCGAAAATACCTTGATGATCAGACTGGCGCAGCCAAGAAGATCGATTTTATCGGAGGGCTGCTTCTGGGGGGCACGGTAGCTTTGCTGCTTATGTCGATTTCCATGGGAAGCTGGCTGATGGCCCTGCTTGGACTGGTAGTGCTGATTCTATTTATCATTCGCGTACGCACTGCTGAGGAGCCTTTTATACAGCCGGCCTTGTTAAAAAACAAGCAGTACTCCTATGGTTTGTTCATCGCTTTCCTGGCAACCGGAATGAACTTTAGTCTCCCGTTCCTGGCTCCGCAGTTTCTGAACGGGGTGAATCAGCTTTCACCGGCCATGATCGGATTGATTATGTTCCCTGCCGCCATAAGCTCTGCCTTCATGGGACGGCAGGGAGGCAAGCTGGCTGACGAGAAAGGGAATTCATTTCTTGTGTATACGGCAGTGGGACTGATTATGATCTGCTTCATCACGCTGTCCATATTCGTGGGCTTGTCCCCGTATCTGATCATGTTCCTGCTGATCTTCGGCAATTTGGGGCAGACCTTCCTGCAAATCGCCATGTCGAATACCATTTCACAGACCCTGGCGAAGGATCAGGTAGGGGTGGGCATGGGCCTCTTCTCCCTGCTCAACTTCATTGCGGGTGCGGTGACGACCAGTGTGATTGGCAAAATGCTCGATGTTGGCACTTCATCCTTCCATTTGAATCCGTTCGCGCTTAAGGATAACGCTTATGTGTACAGCAATATTTTCAGTGCACTGGCCGTTGTGGCCGTGATAATTATGGTGCTGTATACGCTGCAGTCGCGGATTTCCTCTCCCGGAGGGTTGAATAAGCAGCTGAAGGTGAGCGGGAAATAACGGGAGGTTCATTTGGCCTTTCCGTTATTTCTTTTTTTGGAAAAAGGTCAAGAACAGGAGTGTATTTTCTCCTATTCCTGACCTTTTTGTTTGTGAATAAGGAAATGGGACGATTTCTCGACATGAGAATTCACTGTGGAGGCGTGCTGCGCTACCTCCAGCAGCCCTGCAGTTTGCGAAGCAGCACGATTTGTCCGGTATGGTACCCGTCATGCGCGATCCAGATCGCGAGATTTTCGCCGAGTGTCATGCCGTTTTGGCCTTTTACATCCAGCGCTTCGTCCTGCATTCCGGCCAGCTCTGCACGAATGGAATGATAGATGCTCTCCGTCTCGCGTACGGTGCGTTCCCAACCTTCGCGATCCCCCGGGTCGCCCCCATCACCGAAGGTCTCATCGTTGGTGGCGGCATTGCCTGCAGGAGCTTCTCCGCGCAGCCTGTTCAGGGTACGAGTGTTGTAATAGTTGATATGATTCACCAGCTGCCAGATGGTGCTGCAGCCCTCTGCGGGTTTCCAGGCCGCCTGCTCGGGGGTTAACCCTTTAAGGGCGACGGATAAAGGAACAATCCAATCCTCCTGATCCCAATTTTGGTCCAGCTGTCTGAGAAATGTGTCGATCTGCTTTTGACTCATTGCGCGAACGCCTCCTTCTGGTTCATAACAATTATTTTCCTGACTGGTCATCTTGATGTAGTAACTAGCAAACATTATCGATAATGGTTACACTCATAATATAAACGATGCAGAGCTATTTGTAACTATCTATTTTATATTTTGATTGTTACAAATTATTTGAATGTATAATTGAGGGGCGATATATGATGGAGTCACTGTGGATGGACTTCGCCAACAGCATGTGGCGGGACTGGAAGGGCGGAGGCCCTTCTGTGGACCGTCTTGAGCAGCAGGAATGGCAGCAGTCTTTTACAGCCAAAATGAAATATGCAGTGAACCAGCCGGACCGGACGGAGTTGGAAAGGGCGCGGCTGCTGCGCGACCGGCTGCTCCGATATGCCGAGAATCTGGCGGCGGGCGTGCTGTTGAAGGACTCGGACATCGAATACTTAAATGAAGTGATGGCCGGAGGGACAGTGACACGCCGGCTGATGGCTGCCGGCTCGGCATTGCGGATGGAGCTGGAGCCGGCAGGCAGCGGTTGGGGGCAGGTGCTTGCGGACGTCGCGGCAGACTTTGCCCGCATGCTCTCGGAACAGGACATATCCCGCATCCGCTGCTGCGACAATCCGGACTGCCGCTGGGTCTTTTATGACGATACCCGCAGCCGGACGAAACGGTACTGTGACGACAAGCTGTGCGGCAATCTGATGAAGGTGCGCAGGCACAGGGCACGGCGTAAAGCACAAGCGCATAAGGAAGAAAATAACTGAGTTGAACTGCAGAGCTGGTGTCTAAAATTAGCTCAAACACCGAGATCAGTGCTTGACAAAATAAATTATGACTTTGGCTCTGAGGTGGCTGTCTATAGCGTTCGTGTCTTGATATCCTTGCATGCTGCTTTGCTTTGCACGATTATCCCATTTGTTCAGGGGGGAGAGGGTGGGGGCTAATCGCGGTCCTTTCATTTTTCCCCGGTGTCTTGCCCCCTTCCTCCCATCAGGTCTGCTTCACTCTCTTAAACTTACTTCTCCTAAACCTTCTTCACCCAAACCTGTCTAACGATTTCGAACATGTATGCTTCTCCCAAACGTATTTTCTTCTCCTGAATTTATCTTCCTCTCTGCTTCCGGATCAAACGGGATAATCGTGCAAAGCGTCCGGACAGCGAATGTTGATCTGCCGGCCAACCCACCAGCTAAAATTATAAAAAAAATTTTTTTGGGAGCCCCTGTGAAAAATAAACCGATGCCATACTGGGGATATCAGTAAGTACAGAACTTCTACTTATACAAATTTTGAAATGGGGTGTATAATAATGAATTTGCGTGAGATGGAGAACAGGATCGAGGGCTTGCGCGAGAGCCTGGTGAAATCAGCAGCGGCCTTCGGACGGAATGATGAACGGGTGCTGAAAACCTCGCAGCAGCTGGATCATCTTCTCAACATTTACTGGTATGCCAAAACCAAATTGAAAAAAACCGTATGAGCGGAAAACGACGAGAAGAGCAGGGAATCTACAGCATTCCCCCGCTCTTTTTTTCATGTTTTTTGCAGCATCTGCGCTAAAATTTTGTCCCGGGAGACTTAATACCTAGAAAAATGGCCTAATAGAGCATTGACCCATGGATAAATTTTACATATAATTTCAATAAATTCAAGCATTCAACAATCCAATATTCGAGCATTCAACTTCCTACTATAGATGAGGCAAAGTATCCTAGGCGATTTTGAGCGGGGAGGGAACTTTATTGGAACAGATGAATATGCTGCGTTCAGAAATCACGTCATATTTGGAACGCTCCAACTGTTCGCTTCAAGAATTCAGCAAGCTGACAGGACTGAATAAAGGGACACTCAGCGCTATTTTGAGATACCGCGACCCGAAGCCTCTTTCACTCAAGGCGCTGGATGCCATTACGGAAGCTATGGGCCATCCAGCCGGATGGCTGTATCCGTTATATTTGGACGAATGTCTGATCGATCAGAAGTGGAAACTGTCCCGTGTTAAAGCTTATTTGCTTCGGTGCGCCCGTTTGGGGCGAACCGACTGTATTATGGCTGCGCTTCCACTTATCCTGGATGATCTGAGCAGCATCCCCGTCATTTTTGCGGCAGGGGAGGAGCTGTATCGGGAAGGAGAGATGGAGCAGGCGGCCCTGTTCTATGAGGCTGTGGCGGAAAGCGAGCAGTTCCAGCATTCGGAAAGGCTGGCGATCAGCCATTATCGGCTGTTTCAAATTCATACCGAGACGGACCAGGAGGAGAGTCTTAGAGCGGCCATCCGTTTCGAGCCTTTCCGCAAAAGGCTGCCGGAGGATGACCAGCTGGATGCACTGCTGCAGCTGATTAACGTGTATTACTCGTTGAACCAGTGGGAGCGGGTGCTTGAGCTGACAGATGAGCTAAGCTCTTTTACAACAAGTATCTATACATACGACTATGATAGACAGGCTTATGATGAGAATGAGCGCAGAACAAAGTATCCGCTGGTCGTATACTACGGATATGCGTATCTGATGAAGGCCGCTGTATGCGACAAACAGAAAAAATATGCCGAGGCCAAGCGGCACACGGAGAAGTATGCGGATTTGAGCTGGTTCAAGGGGCTTGGCCCTGCGGGCTGGCAGGAGGTGGACCGTTTTAAGACATGGGCCAAGGCGAATATGCTGGCATATGAGCTGATGCTTGGCAAAGCGGATATCATGTGGGATTATATCAGGCATATCGAGCACGATCCGGATGAAATCCTGCCTGCGCTGGAAAAAATCATGGGCGCCGCCAATGAATTTAACCTGGATGTCGACCTGATTCTTCATTACTTCAAAGGACAAATTGAGTCATATACCGACAGCCAAAATGTTACAAACAGCTACTATCACAAACAGTTCAGCATGGAACGTTTTGTGAATTTTTGTTATGAAACGTCGATATACTACTTCCAAAGATCGAATTTTGAAAATGGTGTAAAATTTATCCTGCAAAGTTTGTCATCAGCGATTAGAATGAATAACAAAGCTGGTTTTATTAAATGCGTGACATTATTCGAGGAATATAGAGACTGCATACGTGTCGAAGACCAGCGGGAATATGAAAATATGATCAAAGGAGTGCGTAAAAATGCGGAAAACGAAAACCTGTTTGTTACTTACGCTTAGTGTTGGCCTTCTCTCTTTGACACCTCTTGTATTCTCGGTGGTGGGAGGAATCTCCACATTGACACACGGCGCAGGCGGTTATTAAGAGGAAGCCTGTCGGACAAGCCAGGCAGGAATGTGAATTTTGCAGAAAGCACCGGAATTCCGGTGCTTTTTGTTGTTGTGATATAATGTAGCGGTACTATCACCGCGAAGGGAGAATGTTCATATGAAACCAGTCTCAACCGACAAGGCGCCGGGCGCCATCGGACCGTACAGCCAGGCCATGCAGGCAGGCGGCTTTATTTTTACTTCAGGGCAGCTTGGTCTGGACCCTGCTACAGGGGAATTCGGCAAGGATGTCGAAGAACAGGCGCGTTTGTCGCTGAGCAATGTCAAAGCCATTCTGGAAGAGGCAGGCAGCAGCATGGGCCAAATTGTCAAAACAACGGTCTTTCTGAAGGATATGAACGATTTTGCCCGTGTGAACGAGGTATACAGCTCTTTCTTTGAACAGCCTTATCCGGCCCGCAGCGCGGTAGAAGTGGCCCGTCTGCCCAAGGATGCGCTTGTGGAGATTGAAGCGGTCGCGCTGAAGAGCGAGTAGAACTGATCCGCAGTAAGCAGTTTTGCAAAATGCAGTAACTTGTCGAAGGAGGAGCCAGAAAGGTCTATGGACTGGCTCCTCTTTTTGCATTTATGAATTGATCTGTGCAGTCCATCCTATAAGTATCTTTTGGACACCTTCCTTACTACTTTGTCCAGATGGGTGGAAACATTTGGCGTGGATGCTTCGTCATGAGGTTGAGGTGATGAATCATGAGAGCTATCAGGGAGGCTGCGCTGACTTTGGTCGCATTTGTCCCCTTGCTGACAGGCATGGGGTGTGAAGCAGGGGACAAGAAGGGGGAAGCGCTGCAGCAGCAGGCTGCTCCTGAGGCTGCTCCTGAGACGGCTGCTGAAAGGCAGTCACAGACGACATCCGTGAGGGAATCCAAACCGTGTGGTATAGCCGAATGGGTCGATTTTCTAATGATTAATGACATTAAGTATGTTCACAGTCCTGAAGATGGCCCGGATGTAAATGAGAAGCAACTGGGGGATGAAGTTGGACGAGTCGGTTATACATTAAACGAAAATGCATGCTCGGATCATGTGTCCCGAAACGGAGACGCGGCATACGTTCCGGCAGGCACAACTATTTACGCTATGAAGGGTTACAAGCCGGAGTTTCGCGTCATAGCGGACAACAAGCTTTACCAGGCTTCCGAAAATGTAAATGCCGCCACGCTGGGGGACTTGCTGGACATCGAGGGCAGGACGGCGAAGGTTAGCCTGGAAAGCGGCCGGGATGGCAGCGCCATCGGGGACTTCAGCGTGGAGGCTTCTGAGCAATTCGTAAGGCAGCTGCTTGCGCTGCCTTACGTTGGATGGGACGCCGTGTACAATAAAACAAGGCATGAGAGCGGCGTGTTTCTGCGGGTGCATCTGCAGGATGGAACTTCTCTGAGGTTAGTGTTCTATCCGAAAGGCAACGGATTCACGCCAGGCGCCTTTGGTACGGAATCATTACAGGAACTGATCATGACCGAAAGGGCGCGCATTAAGGCAGCTGCAGGGATGTAAAGCAAAGCAGCAGGGCAGAACTTAACGGATATAACCGAGCTTCTGCGGGTTGACCATCAGATACACGCCTTGAATATGCTTGCCTTCCGCCGTAAATTCGAGGCAGAGCGCGGCAGCCACCTGCCCCTCATGCCTGAACACCAGCTGTTCTTCGCCGTTCAGCATAGCGGTGGATATCTCCGCCTCACGCAGCCTGTTCAATACACGGCGGGAGGTGAGCAGGGCCAGTACACCCTTGCGCACGGTCATCGGACGCATCACCGTATGCACGATGCCGCCGCCATCCGAGACAAAGACAGGCTGCTCGGCCAGCAGCTCCAGCATGGAGGGCACGTCATGGCTCATAAAAGCGGCAGTGAATCGTTCCAGCATCCGCTTGCGGGCAGGAGTGTCTGCGGGTGTCATCGGGGGCAGCTGCACATCATCATCAGCGCTGCGGTTGTCACCATCTGAGGGCGCGGCCTGCGCCAGGCGCTTGCGGGAACGGCTGTACAGCTGGCGGCAGTTGCTGTCCGTCAGCCCGAGCAATTCGGCGATTTCCTTATATTCATACTGGAAAGCCTCCCGCAGCACAAACACCGCACGCTCCAGTGGCTTCAAGCGTTCCAGCAGCACCAGGAAGGCGTAGGAGACCATGCTTTTGCGTTCCGCCCATTCTTCAGGCTGATCTGTCGGTGCAGTGCTGCCGACCGGTTCGGGAAGCCACTCCCCGACATACGTCTCCCGCTGCTTGCGTGCGGAATGAAGCAGGTTCAGGCAGCGGTTGACCGTGATGCGCGTAATGTAAGCCTTGGAGTTGTGCACCTCTTCCGGCGGCGTCTGCTGAAGCGCAGCGAAACAGTCCTGCACCACATCCTCGGCATCCGCCGCTGTTCCCAGCATGCGGTAAGCGATGGCGAAGGCGTAGTCCCGGTATTCACGATACCATTCCTCCACCTCTGCCGCTTTCTCTGCTGAAGCTTCTGTATTTTGTTGGTTTGGATGTTTGCCGCCCTTCAACCTGCGCGCCCCCTTGCGGAAATATGTTAGGAATTGAAGCAGCCTGGATACATGCCTGTGGAAATCGCAAGCCGGTTCCAGCTGTTAATTGTATTGATCGCTGCAATCAGGTCGACATATTCCCCTTCGTCAAAATGCCCTCTGACCCTATTATACAGTTCTTGCGGCACCCCTTGCTCGGAGATTCGGGTTACCGCTTCGGCCAGTTCGAGCATAACACGCTCTTTTTCCGTAAACAAAGGAACCTCCCGCCACACCGACAGCAGCAGAATATGGTCTGCATAGTCCCCGAGCTTCATCAGGTCTTTTGCATGCATATCCAGACAGAAGGCACAGCCGTTGATCTGGGACACACGGATTTTGAGCAGCTCATACAGCACCTTGTCTTCAAAAAGGCTGCTTGTATACTCTTCCATTGCACTCATGGCTTTATAAGTGCCCGGCCGGACCTTGTAGTGATTTACTCTTAATTGGGTCATGATTATTCGCCTCCGTGTTTTGTTGATTCTGGCCTGCTGAATTCAGGCTCTAAAAATAAAGACAAAACAGGAGGCCGATGTGTGACAAACAAGTCTCTGCATCAGTCGCCGGCAGGCAGGAGGATCAGTTTGCCATGGGCGTGTCCGCTCTGGCTGATGTCAAGTGCTCTACGCCAGTCCTCAAAGGCGAAGGTCTGGGCGACCGGAACGGTGAACTTGCCGTCTGCGGCGTACTGGGCGAACTCGCTGAGAACATCATAGCGAAAGGTCTGGTCTTCTCCGCTGCTGGCGCGGACGCCGAGCTTGGCGGCTGCGGCGAAGTCGCTGATGGTTAGAACACGTCGGGGATCACCACCGGCGATCCGGATAAGATCGGGTAGTATGCCGCTGACCGGTGCAGTGTCCAGCACCAGGTCTACCGGCTGTCTGGCGAGCCCGGTTACCCGCTCGACCATTCCGTCACCGTACGAAGTCACTGCCGCTCCCATCGAACGGAGCCGGTCGGCGTAAGTATTACCGGCGGTAGCGATCACACTGGCGCCGCGCATGAGGGCGATCTGGACGGCAGCGAAGCCCATCATGGTGCCTGCTCCATGCACCAGCAGGGTGTGGCCCGACTTAACGCCAAGTGAATTAAGGTGGTTGTATGCAATTGTGACCGCCATGGGAAGCGCCGCGGCTTGTACGAACTCGAGTCCTGCAGGGATGCGGACCCAATGGTCCACAATCGCCCGCTCCGACGCTCCGGCGCCCCGAGCGCCGGCAAAATCGACGGTGCCCAGGACGGCGTCGCCGATGACGACATCGGTGACGCCTTCACCGACCGCGTCCACAATTCCGGACAGTTCCAGCCCGATACCGCGGGGCAGATTGCCGGGAAACAGCCCTCTGCACAAGGACCAGTCGACCGGATTCAGCCCGCAAGCGCGTACTGTCACGCGAATGCGTCCTGGGCCTGGGTCAGGGACCGCAACCTGTTCCATGCGCAGGACTTCGGCCGGTTCGCCGTATTCGTGGAAACGGATCGTCCGCATAGTAGCAGGGTTGGATGCCTGATTGTTCACACCTTTGCTCGACGTATCTAAATTCTCCATTTCGATACCCTCCATTTTGTTTTGGTAAATAATCACGGTAAATCTTCTTCAAATACCGGAGCCGGCGAGTGCATACTTCACTTGTGTCAGCTCCTCTGAAATCGCCCACAACCGCCGAGCAACTGCTTCGTCATGCGAGCTCGCACTCGCATCAACCTTCTTGGGGTAGCCGCGCAATTCGAGAATGCTTGGACCAAAGAAATCTCCACCCCGGACGTCTGGCGCGGTGGCCGCATAAAGGGTCGGCAAGACACCCATTTTCGGGGGCTGCGCAAACATTGGATTCAGACGTCGCATGAAGCTGGAATGCCGCAGCGCATTGGTCGCAGACCAGCCTGGATGCGCGGCTACTGCCAGCGTTGATTGGCCTGCGGTAACAAGCCGACGCTGCAGCTCATAGGTGAACAGCAGATTGGCGAGCTTGCTCTGAGCATAGCCACGCGATGGCTTGTAATTCCGTTCCAAGTTCAGGTCATCAAAGTGGATGATACCCGACCGATGTGAAATGCTGCTTACGGTCACAATGCGTGCGCCCGGTGTCGCGCCCAGCCGATCCAGCAGTAAACCGGTCAGCGCAAAGTGCCCCAGGTGATTGATTCCAAATTGCTGCTCGAAGCCCTGTGCTGTCTTTCCGTAAGGTGGATGTGCCACGCCGGCGTTGTTGATCAGGAGATCAAGCCGCTGGTAGTTCTGGCGAAAGTCCGTCGCAAAAGCGCGGACGGATGCCAGATCGCCCAGATCGAGCGCCATGACTACGACCTTGCCCGCCGGCTTAAGAGCGTTAATCTGGTCAGCGGCGGGGGTGGCTTTGTCGATACTGCGGCAGGCCATAATGACCGTCGCCCCTTTGTTGGCTAGCGCCCGCGCCGCTTCCCAACCAATCCCGCTGTTTGATCCGGTTACAATAGCCACTCGTCCGGTCTGATCTGGTATGTGGTCTTCTGTCCATGGTGTTGTCATAAGCACTCGTCCTTCCTCTGTTCAATCCGAAAACTAGCTGTACAAGAATTCCGGTGTTCGTCCAGCAAACCGTTAACCTTTATTTCACGGTTTACTGGACGATTCAATTGCTTTATCCCGTTGTTACCGGATTATGCGGCTGCGATCCAAGACACGAACTTAGATCTGAGAGCCGCCGCCGTCCACGGGGAACTCGGCTCCGGTTGTGAAAGTTGCATCGAACGCAAGGAATGCGACGGATTTGGCAACCTCGATGGGGTCACCGAAACGCAGCATCGGGATCTGCTGTCTCATCTGCTCCATGGCCTGTTCCGCAGCTTCCTTCGGCATCGACTTCTCCATGATGCCGGTGTCGATGGGACCGGGGCTGACCGCGTTGACGCGAATTTGCCGCGGCAGCAGCTCGCGGGCAAGACTGCGGGTCATGGAGCGCAGCGCTGCTTTACTAGCCGCGTATGCACTAATCATTGGCACTCCCAATACGTTCGTGATAGAGGTGGTGAGCACCACGCCGCTTCCTGAGTTTAGCAACGGAGCCAGCTTCTGCACGGTGAAGTACGGACCTTTGGTGTTGACTGTAAACAACTCGTCGTATATTTCCTCGGTCATCGACTCAAAGGAGACAAAGCTTGTGATGCCGGCGTTCACGAACAGAGCGTCGATCGTGCCAAACTCAGCCTTTACCCGACCGGCCAACTCATCGATATCCGTTAACGACGCGGCATCGCTCAGTACCGCAACCGCGTTGCTGCCAAGTTGTTCAAGAGCTGACTCAAGCTTAGCCTGGGTACGACCTGTGATCAGAACGTGTGCTCCTTCATCCGTCAGCAGCTTCGCTGTCGCGAGGCCGAGCCCGCTGCTCCCCCCTGTGATTACTACTTTCTTGCCTGCGTATTTGCTTACTGGACTGTTTTCCATTTTAATCTTCCTCCCTTAGTTTATTTGATATATGATCTCGCTAAACTAACGATCAATTTGGAGCAATGATTGACCCGACAGTGTAGTATAATCCACACTGTCTGTGTTAATCTTAACTAAGCGGCTTGGGCTGCACAACCAGTAAACAAGCGCATTTGTGGCTTATGCAACATACGTGCTTATTTGTTGTCATTTAGCTTTCCTGAAACGTAAAACGCGAGCTAACCAATATAACCTGAGAGAGAGGGAGAAGCGTAACATGCCCACGAATACAAACGATCCACGTGTGAAACGGACACGTCAACTGTTGATGCAAGCTTTTATGGAATTGCTTGAAGAGAGGAAGAATAATGTCTCTTCCATTACCGTACAAGATATTACCGCCTACGCGACCGTTAACCGCTCCACGTTCTATGCGCATTTTGAAGACAAATTCGCATTTCTTGAGAGCTGGATGAGAGATAAATTTCAAAAGAAGCTAAAGGATGAGCTGCCTAATGTTGCTTTATCCGATATAGGGAGTCTGCGAACGCTTATTTTAATCGTTTTCGATTTTCTTTTCTGTACTCGTCCATACATGACTTCAACTGATAATCAGTATGAAACGCTGTTTGAGGCCGCGATGCAAAAGGAACTATATAACCTGCTATTTACCTGGTTAAGCGAACAATCGGAACCATCTGTTTCCCGGGAGATGGTGGAGACAGCCGCTCTGATCGCAAGCTGGGGCATATTTGGATCAGCCGTCGAGTGGAGCAGACATCCGCAATATAGATCGGCGGAAGACATGGTGCAAGATGTATTGGCAGTCGTTGCTGCTGGTCTGGCACCCGTAATAGGGCAATAGTTAGTGGCTCGTACAGGTAAGATCTGCGAAGAATTAACCCCATTTGGAGCCGGATCACAAAACGGGATATGATAGAGTTTGAAGTTTTTATTCATAACGGTAAAATACGAACTGCAAATGTTGTTCAGGCAAGCAATTGCCGGAGAATGGAGGACATATGGCAAAGCAAAAATATTATGTGGTATGGGTCGGTAAAAAAACGGGCATTTACGGAAGCTGGGGGGAGTGCCAGTCCCAGGTGAACGGCGTCGCCGGCGCCAAATATAAAGCGTTCGAATCCAGGGCGGAGGCGGAGAAGGCGTATGCGAAGGGCTGGCAGGGATATTGGGGAAGCCAGTCCGCCAAGAGCGGCTCGGGCAGAACCGCTGGCGCATCAGCCGCACGTTCTGCACAGGCAGCCGCCGGTACGCGGGAAGAGATCGATTATGACAGCATTTCCGTGGATGTCGGAACGAGGGGCAACCCGGGGCCGGTGGAGTACAAGGGAGTGGACACGCGAACCGGTGAAGTGCTTTTTTCCTGCGGCCCTATAGCTAAGGGAACCAATAACCTCGGCGAGTTTTTGGCTATTGTACATGCTTTGGCTTATCTTAAGAAGCAAGGAAGCAACAAGACCATTTACAGCGACTCGGTTAACGCACTCAAGTGGGTAAGGCAAAAACAAGTGGTCTCCACACTGAAGCGTGACGAATCGACGAAGGAGATCTGGGAGCTTGTAGACCGGGCGGAGCATTGGCTGCGGACGAATACATACCAGAACCGGATTCTGAAGTGGCAGACCAGGGAATGGGGCGAAATCAAGGCGGATTACGGCAGGAAGTAGGGGATAGCCGGCAGGGAGCCTAATGGGTCAACAAAGAAAGATGTTTAAGCGTGCTGAAATACTTTGTATTCGGCACGCTTTTTTGCTGATTTTTTCACCATACCAAGCATACTCATATTCTAAGGGAAAAGGAATTGATTCCCAATTCTGAAAAGGATAGAGATGCCGATGACGAATAACTCGGGAAAAACGCCGGAAGAGCAGCTGGATTTACTATCCGAAAGATGGGATAAGCTGCTTGGTTATTTGAATACTGCTGAGGACACACATCGGAATGAGGAATACAATGAATGGCTGCTTCATAAAAATATGCTCAAGGTTGGATTCAGGGCATTTAAGAACTGGAAGGCTATTATTACCCCAATGATTGGTGTTGTTTTAACCGGTGTTTTTGGGTACACCGTATGGCAAAGCCTGGGATGGGGGCAGAAGACGCTGGGAATTGCCATCGCAGCAGCAGTTATCTATATGTTTGTGCGGCGGGAAACGATTCGGTATATGGCTACCCCGCAAAATGAATTTTTTCACATCCAGGCTTTTGCGCAAAATCATAAAGTTATGTATGATGCATTATCTCCATTTATCCGGGATGAATATTTTAAATTTTCAAAGCTAAAGGAAAGCCTTAAGAAGTCCTCCCTGGACGAAAAAGTGATAAAGAGTTATCAGGACAGAATCGATGAGCTGTTAGAGGTGAAGAACAAAAACGAAGAGAAAATCATGGAGCTGAGCCAACTTCTGAAGCTTCACATAGAAGAGCTTAAACATACCCAGGATGATATAAGTTATTATGCGAACAGGGTGGAGGAAACCAGTGCATTCCTGGATAAAATCAGAAACAACTTATCCTCTTTTGTCCGCTATCCGAACCTTCAATTTCTGGATTCATTGTCGTTTGATTGTTGTTATATCATTTATAAATTGGACGATAACGAGTTCGTGGATAAACATTCTCAAGGTTTAAACTCCCGCAAAATTAAAGCAATACCGATAGATCATCACCAAGACGGGATGGTCAAATCGATGGAAGACGGTGAAATTTACATAGATTTGGAGAGAGGAGAAGCCAGTCAGTGTGTGACTCTGCATGATGGCAGTACGTGGGGAATTCGTATTATTCTCGATGATACTCGCCAGGAAGCGTTAATGGGCAGTCAGGAGTATGCCAAGATCGAACTGTCTTTAATATTTGAACACATCTGGTTAAGTCTGGATTTGGTTGTCAGGTTTGAAAGCATGAGAACTGAGACTTCAGGGATCTGCGGTCAGGATGAGAATGAATGATCTTAATAATGATGAGAGGTGTGCCTGTAATGAAAGCATTATCCGCCAAAAAGGTAACTGCTACTTCGCAGCTCATTCGTGAACAGGTTAAAAAATCCAACGACCGTACCAATGAAGTCATTCGCAGAACCCAATCGTATTTAAACGATTTGAAAAAACAAACTCCCAGGGTGTAATCCTACATATCATAATAAGCGAATCGGACAGCGGGTCAGTTCCCGTTGTCCGTTTTTGTGTGATTTAAAGCTCTCTCTGTCTCTTGAATCAGATGATTAATCCGCTGATTTATTCTTTCCAGATGCTCCGTAATCATTTGTCCGGTTGTCTTATGTTCAGGGTTCAATTTTACAAGGCGCCTCATGCAAATCCCTCTTTTCGATATACTATTAATTAGCGCTGCATTAACTTTGCACAAGACAACCTGTGGTCCTGATCTTTTTCAGATTTCCGCAAAAGCTCTGGTTTCCGAGCTGTTATTGCGCCTGCCGGAGAGCTAACGGTTGCAGCAGCAGCTATTTTACGAAAAAAGACCTTTTTACACATCATATTCAAAGTCTTGCCGCGGGTTTGCGTCTTTATCTCCTTGACAAGTAGGGGGACGACAGGCGCATATGGACAATCACTGGAAGGACACCGTCCGTCCTTGCTTTTTTGTGATAAGATGAGTGAGACAAACCATAATGAGATTACATAACTGAAAATCGGGGGTCCCAGTAATGAAATATAAGGCAGTCTTTTTTGATATCGATGGCACTTTGGTCAATGAAGAAAAGCAAATCCCGCAGGATACGATTGACGCCATCCGGGAGCTTAAGGAAAAGGACATTCCAGTGTTTATCGCTACGGGAAGAGCGCCATACTACTTCACACATTATGCTCAGCAGCTGGATATTGACTCTTTTGTGAGCTTTAACGGTTCTTATGTCGTGTATAAGGGCAAACCGGTCTACGAGCATCCCATTTCCAAGGAAACGCTGGAGCGGCTGGAGACGCTGGCTTTGTCGCATAATCATCCGATCGTGATGCAGGGAGGCACAGCCGGGTATGCCAATTTTGAAGCGCATGAGGCTGTGGCGGAATCTTTTCACTCCTTAAGGGTGGAGGTTCCGGGCTACCGGACGCAGTATTGGAAGGAAGAAGCGGTGTATCAGGCGCTGCTGTACTGTCAGGAGCATGAAGAGCACATTTACACCGGGCCGGATTCACCCTTCAAGGATCTGCAATTTGTACGCTGGCATCGGGTGGCGATGGACGTTATTCCGGCGGGCGGCTCCAAAGCCAAAGGAATCGAGGCGGTACTGAAGCATCTGGGCATCAGCAGGGAGGAGGCCGTTGCGTTCGGAGATGGTTTGAACGACAGGGAAATGCTGTCTTATGTAGGACTGGGCATCGCAATGGGCAATGCGCATGAGGAAGTGAAGCCTTTTGCCAAATACGTGACCAAATCGGTGGATGAAGGCGGAATCCGCCACGGATTGCAATACGCTGAATTGCTATAAACTGAATGGTTATAAGCCGAATTGTTATAAGTACCCTTTGATACTCCCACGGCTAAAGCCGCAAGCTTTTTTACAGGTGGGAATCTTGGATAAGCATAATATGGCCTGCAGCCGGGAATGCCCGCGCGCGGGTCTTTTTTTTGCATCAACGCTTCACTTTGCTAAAAAAATATATGGTCATGCCGTATGAATATGTAGTACAATACATACTAAAAAATTTAAATAACATGATGTGTAGAGGGGATGTAAGGAAGTGAACACAGTAGAAAAGATAAGCAAGTTTGTGGGGGGCACATTTTCCGTCTGGGTGATCCTGTTTGCTTTGCTCGGTTTTTTTGTCCCTGATGCCTTTACGGGGTTAAAGGGGTATATACAGATTTTCCTCGGCATCGTCATGTTCGGTATGGGATTGACACTGTCTTCGGCCGACTTCCGCGAGGTGTTCCGCAGACCGCTGGATGTGGCGATCGGTGTTGTGGGGCACTACCTGATCATGCCTCTGCTGGCATTCGGATTGGCTCTGCTGCTGCAGCTGCCGCCGGATATCGCCGTTGGCGTCATTCTCGTGGGCTGCTGTCCAAGCGGCACCGCCTCCAACGTAATGACCCTGCTGGCCAAAGGAGATGTGGCGCTTGGCGTATCCATCGCGTCCGTATCGACCCTGATTGCTCCGCTGGCAACACCATTCATGATCAGCCTGCTGGCTGGTCGCTGGATGAATATTGACGCCGCATCGCTCATCAAGGATATCCTGATGGTGGTCATCATTCCGATTGTTCTCGGCGTTATTGTGAAGGCGCTGTTCCGCAGACAGGCTGAAGCGAGCGTTAAGGCTTTGCCTCTCGTATCCACGATTGCCATCGTGCTGATTGTGGCCATTGTAGTGGCAGGCAGCAAGGGTAAAATTATTGAGACTGGCCCGCTCATCTTCGCGGTTGTTATTTTACACAACGGGCTCGGCTATTTGCTCGGCTTCTGGTTCGCCAAGCTGTTTGGCATGAATCTGGCGAAGCGCAAGGCCGTTACCCTGGAGACAGGCATGCAGAACTCCGGTCTCGGTGCAGCGCTGGCTGCCGCGCACTTTAACCCGGTTGCCGCCGTACCAAGCGCAATCTTCAGCGTATGGCACAATATCTCCGGCTCTCTGCTGGCCACCTGGTTCGCACGCCGGGAGGAGCGCAAGCCGTCTGCATAGCGAAAGCAGCCTGCATAGCGAAAGCAGCCTGCATAGCGAAAGCAGCCTGCATAATGAAAGCAGTCTGCATATTGAATGGCTGATGCTCTGCCGGGCTTCTTGAATATTTAGCTTAATATGCAGCTTGAATATGTATGCCATAAGCGGCGGTTCCCAAATCACTTCGGTGATATGAGGAGCCGCCGTTTTGCTGCCCCTATGTCTGAATCGATTCCGCCCCGGCCTTCCGGTACTCTCCCGGGGTTATGCCCTCCAGCTTTTTGAACACTTTGCCGAAATATTTCTCGTCCTGATAGCCGACCATCTCCGAGATCTGCTGCAGGCGCAGACGGGGATTGAGCAGCAGCAGCTTGGCCTGACGGATGCGGAGCCGGCTCAGGTATTCCGACAGATTCACGCCGAACTCCTGCTTGAACTTGCGGGAAATGTATTCCCGACTGAGGTAGAACCTGTTTGAAATATCCTGCAGGGTGATTTCATCGGCGTAATGGGCATCCAGATATGCGGCGATGTCGCGGATGATATGATTTTCCGGCGCGTGAGCCCGCGCGAGCGCCAGTGCCCGGCCTGCGGCCTGCAGTCGCTTGGCGAAGCTGCTTTTCCAGACGGGGAGGGAGAGCATGCCCTCCTCGTCGACAGGCAGGACGGCCGCCGCTGCATCCGGCTGTACCGGATCTTCCCCGGCCGTATCCTCCGGACGGTCGTCCAGCCAGCGGCCCAGCATCCAGTCCAGCTCCCGGCTCCAGCTCCGCATCTGCTCGGCGGTCAGATCCGGCAGCCGGGAGACGGCTTCTTCGATCCACTCCGCCGCGGCCGCGGCCATTCTGTCAGGCTGGCCGCTGAGCACGACCAGCCGCAGCTTTTCCTCCGCATCCGTCAGGCGGAGGGCTCTGGACTGAGCCTCGGCGCTTCTCTCCGCATAGTGTAGACCGACCGCCACATAAAGGCCGTCTGTCGTATGAAGAGCGTCCGCCGTATGAACAAGACTGCGCCGCCATAAGGCCTGGCGGGCCGCCTGATACGAGGCGGACACACCCTGCGGGAAAGGGCCGGCAGGTCCGATACCGAAATGCATGCGCCTGCCAAGCGCCATACAAAAGCCCGTATTCATGGCATTCAGCCTCTCTTGGAGCATATCAAGTCCACCCCAATACAGGATGACGACTTCATCCGTATTTTCCAGATGTCTGAAGGCAATGCCTGCCCCGGACCGTTCCAGAATTTCACTGCAGATATTCAGGATGGTGAACGACAGGAGCTGCCGCTTTGCCCGGTATTTAGCCAGAACAGCCTCATCCAGATGGGCCAGACTGAGGACGGCGGCACAGCATACTGCGGCGCCCTGCGGCGGCAGCCGCAGCTCCTCGGCCAGACGGGGCAGGGCGCTGATAGAGCCTGCGGGGGATTGAACGAGCTCGGTCAGCAGCTTGTCGGCATAGTGCGGCCGCATTTGATTGACCTCAATGGCCTGCAGGGTCAGGCGGCTCCGCTGCTGTTCCTCCGCCTCCCAGGCCGCCACCGCTTTGGACAAGGCTTCGTTAATCTCATCCTGTTCGACAGGCTTGAGGATGTAGTCGGTGCCGCCGCAGCGGATGGCATGGCGGACGAGCCCGAAATCATCGTGTCCGCTGACGACCAGCACCTTCGTATGCGGCGCATGGGCCTGCAGCCAATCCATCAGCCTGGTACCGTCATATCCGGGCATTCTCATATCTGTAATCACAATCTGCGGCGCTTCCTCTGTCACCAGCTGAATAGCCCGCCCGCCATCCTCTGCTTCGAGCACCTCGGTGATGCCGTGCTCCTGCCAGTTGACCAGTAGCCGGATGGCGGCTCTTCCGTGTTGTTCGTCATCCACGATCAAGGCTTTCATGTTACTCACGCTCCTCTGTTCTGATGTCCAGAATAACCCGAACGCCATGTGGCTCGATATTCGTGATGTCCAGGCGGCCCGCTTCTCCTGAATGCAGGCGGACCCGCAGCAGGACATTGCGCAGCCCGATAGGCTCATCCTCGGCGGCCTGCTCCTCCGGCACAGCCGCGTCAGGCTTGCGGAACAGCAGGCCGCGCAGCTGATTCAGTCTGTCCTGCGGTATGGACAGGCCCGTGTTTTCAATCGTCAGGCGCAGCATGTCCGGAGCCATTCGTGTGCCGGCAATCCGCAGCAGTGTCTTGCCAAGGCGGACATCCATCCCGTGCTTAAAATAATTTTCAACAATCGGCTGCAGAATCATTTTGGGCACCTGCTCCTCCAGCACCCCCGGCTCCCAATCGAAGCTCACGTCAAACTGGTCGCCGAATCGTTCTTTTTGCAAATCAAGATACATTCGTATATGCTCCGCCTCGTCCTTCAGATGAACAACCGTGCTCTCCTTCATGCTGTAGCGCATGATTCTGGAGAGGGAGGAGAGCAGGGAGTAGATGCGCGGCACTTCATGCTGCAAGGCCAGTGTGCCGATGGACTGCAGGGTGTTGTACAGAAAATGGGGATTGATCTGCGCCTGCAGCGCCTTTAGCTGATTGGTCTTATTGGCCAGTTCCAGGCGGTATTCCCGCAGGATCAGGTTGTTGACCGTATCCATCATGCGGCGGAAGCGGCGGAAGACGACCCCGATTTCATCCCGGCTTGTCACCCGGATGTCAACATCCAGCTGTCCTGCCTGAATTTTCTCCATGTACCGCACCAGTTGCTTGATCGGCTGTGTAATCCGGATGGAGATCAGCAGCGTGCCGATGATGGCAACGGAGAGTGCAGCGCCGGTAATGCCCGCATTGATCTCGGTCAGGCGGGTCGCACGCGCATACAGCGTTTCATACGGAATCCGCTTGACCAGCGTCCAGCCGGACAGGTCCGCATTCAGCTTCTGGTATACATGAAGGGCTTCACCTTCTTCAAAAGCCCCCTGATTCTGCTCGCCGCTGATGCCGCGGATAAGCTCAGGGTTTTCCAGCTTCTGTCCGATCAAGGTTTCATTTCCACTGTAAATCACAACACCCGCAGAATCCAGCAAATACAGCTGCTCGCTTCCTTCCTGGTACAGTTCCCTGCAGATGCTGCGAACGGTATCCAGGCTGATGTCAATGGCGAGATCGGCCAGCCTCCGCGGGGAGGGGATACTTTGAATCGAGCGGTGAAGGGTAAACACCTTCGCATCCTTACCATAAGCGGGTCCCGGGGAAGAGAATCCATACAGATGGGTGGGGTGGGATGCTTCAATATACAGGCTGTTGCTGCGGTACGGTACACCTTCAGTATAAGAATGCTCCCGCTGCCCCCGCTTGGGCGCACTGCCTGTAACAAGTGTGGACTGTCCCGCGTCATAAGAATGCATATATACGCTGACGATTCCCGGCACGGTGTTGCGGATCGTCTCCAGCGTCGTGTAGATTTCAGCGGCCGCCCGGTAATCGTTCGGAATCCGGGTGAGATTCGTGAGAAAATGCGGATCCTTGTACACGGCAATGGAAGCCTGGTTCACGCTCTGCAGGTAATGTTCAAGGTTTACGGCTCCCTGAAAAATAAGCCGTTCATTCTCCCCGGTCGTCTGCTCCCGCAAGGATTGCTTGGTCACCAAGAAGGTGATGGTCATCGACAGCAGCAGCGGAATGGCGACTGCTGCAAGCATGAAGGCACTGAGCCGGAAGCGGATGCTGCGGAACTTCACGGTTGTATCCCCCTTTCAGCAGTAGTAATTATGCTTTTATCTCCGGAGGGGCGCGGAGTGGTCAATATTTTCCTCCTAAAGGCGCAGAATTCTCCATATTCATCCCTACAGCGGTCGTTCATAATAAGGAAGCGGCAAGCCAAATACAAAAGGGGAGATGCAAATGCACCGGGCCAAAACATCGCAGCTGCTGCAGCAGCTTGTATTTGTGGGTCCATCCACATTGTTTTTTGCCATCATCATTGTCGTCCCTTTTCTGCTGGGGATGTACTATTCGTTCACGGACTGGAACGGTGTCTCCAACCAGGCGGGCTGGGTCGGGCTGGACAACTTTCGGCAGATTCTGCTGGAGGACGCCAAATTTCGGACCGCCTTCTGGTTCACCGTGCGCTTTACCGTGGCATCGGTTGTGTTGAGCAATGTGCTGGGTTTTATCCTGGCTTATTTCCTGACCAAACCGCTGAAATCGCGCAATGTGCTGCGTACGGTCTTTTTTATGCCTAACGTCATCGGTGGTCTTTTACTCGGTTTTATTTGGCAGTTTATATTTGTGAAAGGGTTTTCATCTATAGGTGCCGCAACGGGTCTTGCCTTCTTCAAGCTGCCGTGGCTCGGAGATGAGATCACCGCCTTCTGGGGAATTATTATTGTATTTATATGGCAGACGGCGGGTTATTTGATGGTTATTTACATCTCATCCCTGACCAATGTGCCGCAGGATATTCTGGAGGCGGCCTCCATTGATGGGGCGAGCAGGATGCAGGTGCTGCGGCAAATTATTATACCGCTCATCATGCCTGCGGTGACGGTGTGTCTTTTCCTCGCCATATCCTGGTCCTTCAAAATGTTCGATCTTAATCTGTCCCTGACCAAGGGCGGACCGTTCGGATCGACAGAATCCGTCGCGTTGAACATTTACAATGAAGCGTTCGTGAACAACCGTTACGGGCTGGGCACGGCCAAGGCGTTCATCTTTTTCATTATTGTCGCCCTGGTCACAAGCCTGCAGGTCCGTCTTACCAAAAGCAGGGAGGTGGAGGCCTGATGCATACCGGAAAGAGCTACCGGCTCGGCACCTTTGCCGCTGAATTGGTCATGATCGCGGTTGGCCTGCTGTTCCTGGTCCCCTTTTATTTTCTCGCTGTAAACTCTGTCAAAACGTTCGGGGATCTGCTGATGGACTCGGCGGCGTGGCCGAAGGCATTTGAATGGAATAACTATGCCCGGGCCTGGAGCATTACCCGCTTTCCAGAGGTGTTCTGGAATTCGCTGCTGGTTACCGTGTTCAGCAATCTGCTGCTTGTCCTGATCAGCTCCATGGCCGCTTACCGGATGGTGCGGCACAACTCGCGGTACAACCGGATTCTGTTCGCCCTCTTCGTGGCGGCGATGGTGATTCCGTTCCAATCCGTCATGATTCCGCTCGTCAAGGTGGCAAGCAGTCTCGGCATGATGAACAGCATATGGGGATTGGTGGTCTGTTATCTCGGCTTTGGCGCTCCGATGTCCATCTTCCTCTTTCACGGCTTTGTTAAGTCCGTTCCCGTGGAGATTGAGGAGGCGGCTCGGGTTGACGGCTGCAACCCTTACGGGGTGTTCTTCCGCATCGTGTACCCGCTTATGAAGCCGATGCTGGTCACGGTCATCATCCTGAACACGCTCTGGATCTGGAACGATTACCTTCTGCCTTCACTGGTGCTGCAGAGCGCGGATCTGCGTACCATTCCGATCGCAACCTATGCGTTTTTCGGTCAATACACGAAGCAGTGGGATCTGGCCTTGCCTGCCCTCGTGCTTGGCATTTTGCCGGTGATCGTATTTTTCCTGCTCATGCAAAAATACATTATCCATGGCATTACCGCGGGCTCGGTGAAGGGCTGAGAAAAACGCTATCGATGCAAATTCCAGGAAGCCAGACCGCGATTAGTAGTAGTTTTTCTTGCGATAACAGGAAGCCGTATGCATTGAAGCAATCTTTCTTCTATCTAAAGAAAAACTCTATCGATGCAAATTCCAAGAAGCCAGACCGCGAATAATAGTAATTTTTCTTGCGATATCAGGATGCAGATGCTCTGAAGTCAACTCTTCCTGATATCATAAGAAGAACTTTATCGAAGCAATTCCAAGAAGCCAGACCGCGATTAGTAGTAGTTTTTCTTGCGATAACAGGAAGCTCCTGCTACGAAGGTAATTCTTTCTGTTATCTTAAAAAAAGCAAGCGTTTTCATCAAGTGAAAAAATCGTACGCCAGCAACAGGCGGCATACCTTATTCAAGGAGGATTCGGCATATGAAAAAACTCTTTAAATTATCGTTCATGCTCGTTATGGCAATGGCATTGATTTTGACAGGCTGCGGTGGAGGCCAGCAGGGCGGGGGCAGCGCGGCAGAAGGCGGAAGCGGCGGGAACGGCGAAAAAACGATTCATATTTTCCAGTACAAGGTGGAAATTGCGGAAGCAATGAACCGGCTGAAGGAGGAATATGAGGCCTCGCATCCCGGCATCAAGCTGGACATTCAGACTGTCGGCGGGGGAAGCGATTACGGCGCGGCCCTGAAGGCGAAGTTTGCGGCTGGCGAGCAGCCGGATATTTTCAACGTAGGGGGATATCGTGAGCTGGATACCTGGCTTGAGTATTTGGAGGACTTGTCCGACCAGCCGTGGGTTGCTGACGTCGTGGATGTCGCCAAAGAACCGATGACCAAGGACGGCAAGCTGTATGGACAGCCGTTGAATCTGGAGGGCTACGGGTTTATTTATAACAAGGATTTATTCGCCAAGGCAGGCATTACGGAGATTCCAACGACACTGACGGAGCTGGAGGCTGCGGCGAAGAAGCTGCAGGCAGCCGGAATTACCCCATTCTCCAACGGGTATCAGGAGTGGTGGGTGTTCGGCAACCATTTGCTGAATGTAGCCTTTGCCAACCAGGACGATCCGGCGGCTTTCGTTGCCGGTCTGAATGACGGTTCGCAGCAATTTGCGGGCAATCCCATCTTTGAACAGTGGTTCAATCTGTTTGACCTGACGTTGAAATATGGCAACGAAAATCCGCTGACGACAGATTACAACACACAGGTAACGGCCTTCGCCACAGGCCAGGCGGCCATGATGCAGCAGGGCAACTGGACACAGGTGCAGATTGACGGCATCAATCCCGACCTGAACCTGGGCATTCTGCCGATGCCGATTAATGATGATCCGGAGCGCAATGATAAATTGTTTGTCGGTGTCGCCAACAACTGGGTCGTGAATAAAAATTCGCAGGTGAAGGATGAGGCGAAGGAATTCCTGAACTGGCTGGTCTCGTCCGAAGAGGGCAAGCGTTATATCACCAAGGAGTTCAAGTTTATTCCTGCCCTGAAGAGCATTGAAGCATCACCTGAGGATCTGGGTGATTTGGGAACAGAGGTAGTGAACTACAGCAAGCAAAACAAAGTGATGAACTGGAACTTCAGCAACTACCCTGAAGGAGCGGCTCAGGAATTCGGAAGCTCCATGCAGGCGTATGCGGCGGGCAAGCTGAATAAAGAGCAGCTGCTTGAAGAATTCCAGAATACGTGGAATAATCTGAAAGCAAAGTAATGATTGGAATATAAATGGAAAAAATAATGTGCATGAAGGCCGAATGGTCGGGTGCACAGCATAAAGAATGCCGCGGCTGTTGGGCCGCGGTTTCTTTTTCGTAGGTGAGCGAGAAGGCCTTAGGACGATGGGCACCTCCTTTTTAGACAGTGTTGCACAGCGGATCTGAGCGGTGGCCTTATTGTTGCCAAACCAGGTTTTTCATGCCATTAGACGGATAGAAGTGCAGCTATTTATTCCGTTATCGACTGTTTACACGCGGATTCAGAGGAGTAAGTGCTGTGTGGTCCTGGAGTTAGAGCAAATGTGCTTATACACGCGGATTAACGGCACTATGGTCCGCAATAAATCTGACAAAGCTGCATCTCTAACCACAAGCTATTCTAGCGGTTGCTACAACCGCTATTGGTACTAAGAACGTTGATTTCAAATGATAACGGTTGCGATGGCGCTTATTTCACTTAACACAGCATATTTTTGCTTAGATTCAGGCAAATAACGGCGGTCACGACCGTTAGAATTTAGAAAAGCTCTTTTTTCGTAAAATAGCAGCAGCTGCAACCGTTAGATTTCCGGCGGGCACAGTATCGGCTTGAAAACCGGAGCTTTTGTGGAAAATCAGGAGAGGATCAGGGCTACAAGTTGTCTAGTGTAATTGTTGACGCAATGTTATTAGCAAATGGGCTTATTTACGACGATTAACGGCACTATGGTTCGGTTCGTATAGGGGATTTGTTGAACCGCTTCCGTTGCCTAATTGGGACAAAATTGGGCCTGCGGCTGTGAACTGCCCATTCACGCAAACTTTTGTGCAAAAGGTTTTTGAAAAGATTGGGTTTTCGTATATGATGGAGTGTAACAATTCGAAAGGCTGGACGGGAGACAGATATGGATCAACCGCTGTATGGAATTTGGCTTGGAGATGTATTTTTTTGTTTTTCCGGTGAAACGTCGGAACCGCGAGTAGACGCATGGAGCAGTATCGTACGCAAAATGAAGCTGAAGGACGGCTCACAGCCGTTCCGTCAGGCTGCCCTCCGACTGGCGGAGCTGCGCCTGGCGGGTCCGGCGCGGCAGGAGCCGGCCAAGGGAGGCAAGCGGCGCGCCATGCTGGGACGGATGCTGGAGGGGCTTGCAATTGATGCGAAGGAGACGGCCGCCCTGCTTCTGCGGCTGAATGAGCGGGATTGCGCGGCTGCCGGCGTCCGTCTTGGGGAAGAGATCGGATACTGGCAGAAAGCGGCGCTGTTTGCGCTGGAGCTGCTGCAGCGGGGAGAGATCGTGCCCGGATTGAAGGAGCTGCAGCAGAGCGGTGCAAGACGGCGCGGCGGGCAGGAGACCGCGGTGGGGGTGTGGCTTCCGCGGCTGAGCGGGGAGGAGAACATCGCCCGGTTCCGCGAGCTGGCCGCGGCGATGCCGGCCATCGGGCTGGCGGCGCCCGCCGCCTTTGCCGGGAGCGAGCCGGTCTCGCGTGAGGAAGCGGCCTGTACGGTGCTGCATTCCTTTATGTCCGCGATGATTCATTCGGAGACGGCAGCAGCCGTCGCTCAGGCGGAGCGGGAGATCGCCAAATACCGGGCGGATTACCGACGCGGCCGGTCCCCGCTGAGCGAGCTGTGGTTGAACAGCCTGCTCACAGGCTCGCGCCCGCTGACAGTGCAGGGCACTGCGGCGGAGCTGGAAGAACTTTCGGAACAGGTATCCTCGCTGCCGGGCGCAGCGATTCCATATATTGAACGGGAGGAGAAGGAGCCGGAGGAAGGCAGCCTGCGTTTATGTCTGCGGCTCGAGCCCCCGCTGGAGGAGTTGAAGGAGTGGCGGGTGTCCTTCTGGGCCGAAAGCGATGTAGAGCCGGGCATGCGGCTGCCGGCAGGGGCCATTTGGTCCTACGCGGAGCCGGATCTGATGCGCGGGGATATCGTATACCGCGATGTCCACGTACAGCTTCTCACAGTGCTGGGCCGGGCATCCGAGCTGTCGGCGGATATCCGTGAGACGCTGCGGCATCCCCGGCCGGAAAGCTTCCTGCTTGCGGCGGAGGACTTCTTCCATTTCCTTGCCGAGGCGGTCCCGCTGCTGCAAAAGAACGGGGTTACCGTTCAGATGCCTTCCCGCTGGAGCCGTGAAGGACGGCGCCGGGCGGGACTCAGGCTGCGGATGAGGGATGCCGGGCAGGCGGAGGGGCCTTCCACACCGCTTGGAATGAGCCAAGTCGTGGCTTTTGATGCGGAGGCGGTGCTTGGCGGAGAGAAGCTGTCCGTGGAGGAGCTGGAGGCCATCGCGGCTGCCAATCTGCCTTATGTCAGGCTGCGGGGTGAATGGATCGAGGTGGACCCGAAGGAGATCCGGCAGGTGCTCCGCTTTATGAAGAAACAGGAGGAGGGCGAGATGTCCTTCTCCGAGTGGATGCACCTGGCAGCGGAACAGGATGCTGCGGGCGAAGCCGTATGGAAGGGACTGTCCATTTACGGAGCGCAATCGTTCGGCCTGCTGGCTTCCCTTGCCGAAGGCGGCGGCCTGCGTTCCGTCAAGCCGCGTCCTGTGCCTGCCGAGCTGCACGGCCAGCTCCGTCCTTATCAGGAACGGGGATATCAGTGGCTGGCGGCGATGTGTGATCTGGGCTTCGGAGTATGTCTTGCGGATGATATGGGGCTTGGCAAAACCGTGCAGGTGATTACCTGTCTGCTGGATTACAGGAAAACCCGCACGGAGAACGGCCCCGCCCTGATTATCTGCCCCACTTCCCTGCTGGGCAACTGGCACCGCGAGCTGCAGCGCTTTGCTCCCGACCTGTCGCTGTACATCCACCATGGAGTACAGCGCGTGCATGGGACGGATTTTCAGGAGCAGGCGCGCATGCATGATATCGTGCTGACGACCTATCATCTGGCAGGCAGGGACGGGCCGGATCTGTCGTCGCTCACCTGGTCGTCCATTGTCCTTGATGAGGCGCAGTATATTAAAAACGCCCGCACCAAGCAGTCGCAGAGCGTCATGAAGCTGTCCGCCCCGCACCGCATTGCCATGACAGGCACGCCTGTCGAGAACCGGCTGAGCGAGCTGTGGTCGATATTCCAGTTTCTGAATCCCGGCTATCTCGGGACCGCTTCATCCTTCCGGCATCGTTATACGACGTCGGGGGATGAGCGGGGAGTGGCGCTGCGCGAGCTGCACCGGCTGGTGTCGCCCTTTATGCTGCGCAGGCTTAAGAGCGATCCCGACATCCGCAAGGATTTGCCGGAGAAGCTTGAGCTCAAGTCATACTGCGCCTTGACGCCTGAGCAGGCTGGCATGTACCGGGGCGTAGTAGATCAGCTGATGGGCCGCATTGACGGACAGACGGGTATTGCCCGCAAGGGTCTGGTACTGTCGTCGCTGACCAAGCTGAAGCAGATTTGCGACCATCCTGCGCTGCTTGCCCCTGGGCGAAGCGATCTGGCGAAGCCGGAGGCCTCCGGCAAAATGCAGCGGCTGCTGGAGCTGGTGGAGGCGATCCGGGAGAACGGAGAAGCCGCGCTCATCTTCACCCAGTATGTGGGGATGGGCGAGCTGCTTGTATCCCGGCTGGAGCGCGTTTATGGACAGAAGCCGTTTTTCCTGTACGGCGGGCTCGCCAAATCGCAGCGGGACGACATGGTTCAGCGCTTTCAGCAGGGCGACGGTCCCGATTTGTTCGTGCTGTCCCTGCGCGCCGGCGGTGTGGGCCTGAACCTGACCCGGGCCAGCCATGTGGTGCATTATGACCGCTGGTGGAATCCGGCGGTGGAAAACCAGGCTACGGACCGTGTCTTCCGCATCGGGCAGAGCAGGAACGTGCAGGTGCACAAGCTGATTTGCCAAGGGACGCTGGAAGAGCGGATTGATGAATTGATAGAGAGCAAAAAGGCGCTCTCCGAGCAGGTTGTCGGCTCCGGCGAGAACTGGCTGACGGAAATGTCGGACGAAGAGCTGCGCGGGCTGATTTCTCTGCAAAACGACATCTGGGTATAAGGGGGAGCGTTATGCAAGTCAAGCTGCACATTTCCGCAGGGCACTGGGAAGCGGAGGTTACGCCCGCGGCTGGTCCGGAGAGTGGTCCGGACCAGGCCGAATCGGCCTGGTGCCGCGTCTCCGGCACAGCCCCGCTGCTCACAGCGGAGCAGAAGGAGCAGCTGCTGGCGCAGCTTGGGGACTGTCCGCTGGAGCTGTACAAGCTGCTCCAGGGCCAGGACAGTCCCTTGCTGGCCGCGTGCGGTCTGCCGCCTGTGCAGGCGGAGTCGTGCTCCTGCGGTGACGCGGGCTGCCGTCATGCGGCCGCCGCGGCGCAAGCGCTGGCCGCTTCGCCGCTGCAGCGGCTGGCGCTGGCGGGTCTGCCGCGGGAAGAGCTGCTGCGCGGCGTCTTTGCCGCATGGCCGCAGGAGGCGGAGGCTGCCTCCTCTACTGCGGCCACGGCTGGAGCTGGCGCGCGCAGCGGCAGCTCACGCGGCGGCGCGGCCATCAACGAATGGATTGCCGAGGCGGCCGTGGAGGGCACGCTGCATCGGCCAGGGCCGGGCTTCCATTCGTTCGAGGTTAAGCTGCCGCAGGAGCTTGCGGCGGACGGCGGACTGCCGGATGCAGCGAAGCTGCTGCCTGGTCTGCCGCGTGCGGCACAGGCGCTGGAGCTGATCCGGAAGAAGGCTGCCGCCCGTGCCCGGGAGACGTCTCTGCCCAAAAACGGCGGATAACGACGCATAGTGCCGCATACCGGAGCATTGGAGCATAGAGGTGTGCGGAGAGCCTATAGGCGTGTTTCGTGCCGCCTGCGTTTTCATGTAAAATGGAGATCGATTGCCTTATTTACATGAAGAGAAACGGAGAAGCGACATGAAACGAAATAAAGAAATCATATATGGAACAAAGTTGTTATCTGGTACAAAGCTGCTGTTCCCGGCACTGCTGCTGCCGGGCCTGCTGCTGACAGGCTGCGGGACGAACGGCGTGGGCGCCCAGGGAAATCCGCAGGCCAATGCGCCTGCTGCTGGCGCCCAAACGCCGCAATCCGATGCTCCAACAGCTGACGCACAAGCGCCGCAAGCTGGCGATCCGACAACTGATGCACCAACCCCGGAAGCTGATGTTCCGACAGCTGGCGCTCAGACTCCTGAGTCTGATGCGCCGAGTGCTGACGGCCAGACCGTGAAGCCGGCCAAGCCGGAGACATCTTCCGGGGAGAAAGAAGCAGAAACAGAACAACAGGCCGGGAACAATGATGGTGGAGGAAAGGCCGATGCCGCTGACAGCAGTAAGGATGCTGATGACAGCAGTAAGGGTGCGGAGGCTGCCGATCCGGTTATGGCTGCCCGGGCTGCAAGCTCGTTGCAGACAACCATCAAGAAGGCCGGCGGAGTCGCCGTTGTAACGAATGCCACCGCCCAGACGGTGATTGTCAATAAACAGCGCAGCCTGCCCAAAGGTTATGAGCCCTCCGATCTGGTAGTGCCGAGTGTGCCGTTTTCCTTTGATGGCCCGCATGAGAAGCGGCATATGCGCAAGGAAGCCGCAGGAGCGCTGGAAAAGCTGTTCGCAGCTGCGAAAAAGGACGGCATTAAGCTGCGCGCAGTGTCCGGCTACCGCTCCTATTCACGGCAGAAAACGATCTACAATAACAACGTAAAAACCAAGGGGCTGGAGTATGCGTCCAAGGTCAGTGCCGTTCCCGGAATGAGTGAGCACCAGACCGGCCTTGCCATCGACGTATCCAGTCCAAGCGTGGGCAACGCGCTGGAGCAGTCCTTTGGCAGCACCAAGGAAGGCAAATGGCTGGCAAAGCATGCTCCTGAATATGGCTTTGTCATTCGTTATCCGAAAGGAAAAGATGACATCACCGGTTATGTATACGAACCGTGGCATATCCGTTACATCGGAGTTGACCTGGCGGAGGATGCAGCAAGCAAGGGACTGACTCTGGAAGAGTACTTTGATGAGGTCAATATTAAGCTGTAACGGTACCGATATGAATAGTGCCTGTTCACCCGTTTCAAGAACCGTCTTCGGCTGAAGGCGGTTTTTTGGGCAGTTTTTTTTCCAAAATGAACCTGCGGGGCAGCAAATCACGTATAGTTGTAAATAGTGCCATAATCAACGGATGCTGATGCCGCGTCCGTGTCGGTCTATGATGAAGCAAACAGATACTGCAAACGAAGAAAGGAAGGGAACAGTTATTTACTATTCGCTTATGTACCGGGAATGGTCCGAGGAAAAGCAAAGGGAGGTCCGCAGTCTGGCGCATGAATCCGTTTCAGGCGATGAGCTTTTTTTAAGAAAACTTGTGGATGCGACTTACCTGAACGGGCGGTTGTGGGGGCATACCTCTCATGAAAATGAAGACAATCAGGCGCATTCCATCTATGTAGCTCCATTTAAGGAACAGGTGTCGGAGCCATATGCTTCGGCGATTACAGCAGTCTTGTCCGGAGAGCGATCCATACCGTCGATACTAAAGCCCGCGTACTGGTTATGGAACGGACACGGCTTTCATCCCATGGAGCGCGATGAAGCTTCGGTATTCACACTGGAGCTGGCGCGGCGGCTGCTGGACCACTATACCGTGCTGGACGGCAGGACTTATCAATATTTATATTCCGTGCTGGATACCGGGCGCAACATCGTGCATTTCTTCCTGGAGGAGGTCGATTTATGATGCGTGAGGAGTTCAAGACGGGAATGCGCTTAGATGCCATCACTGGTGTGAACAGGCTGCCTTCCGTCCGGGCTGAAAGCCTGGTAGCCGACCGGAGCGAAGGCCTGGCGGCCAAGCCGGGCTCCAGGGTGAAAATGGCGGCCTTCGCCCTGATGCTGGCCGTTCCGGCCACACTGACAGGCTGCGGTAATAATGATGACTGCGATGACCCCGATTATTATAATCCGAACGCCTGTGACTATGATTCAAATGGCGGTTCGTACTACGGGGGATCATACTACGGCGGCTCCAAAAAAAGCGGCTCCTCCTATAAATCAGGCTCATCACATAGCGGCTTCGGCAGCGGCGGCTCTTCCAGCGGCTTTTTCTCGGGGGGTTAAGTTATGCGACGGGTTTTGCAGCTGCCTGTCCGGCACGACGATTTGTTTACAGGCAGGATTGCTGAACAAATCCCTTATCACCGGATGTACGGCAAGCAGTACTGTCTGCCCTCGTTAACCTTATACCGACAGAAGGAAATGGATGAGCTGATCTATGCGGCGGAGGCGGTTGACGCCATCTACCGCAAAACGCTGGCATTTGTGCAGGAGTATATGCCTGACAGCTATCTGACCGGTCCTCTGGGCATCCATCCCGGCCTGCTGCGCGCGGCGCGAATGCCTATCCCCTGCGGCGGCGTTACCCGCCAGGATTGGATCATCGGCGAGCAGGGCATGAAGTGCATCGAGAACAATACGGACACGCCGACAGGCATTCCGGAGGCGGCTTATCTGGAAGGCGAGCTGGTGCGATTGGCCGGGGTCCCTGGACTGATGGCGCCTTCACAAGGAATGAATAGTCTGCTGTATGAGACATTGTCGGCGCTGATCGGGTTTTACAGGCAGCAAGGGCTGGATGGAAAGGTCTTCTTTACATGTTATGGCTGGCACACTGAGGACCGTACGAACACCCGCTATCTGATGCGGTTGTGCGCGGAGGCGGGCATCGATACTGCTTATGCGCCGCTTGAGGAGCTGGAGATCATCCCGGAGGAAGGGTTGTTTCACCGGGGGGAACCGATCCGTATCTTGTACCGTCTGTATCCGTTGGAGTATTTAATTCATGACCGGGAAGAGAATAGCGGTCTTGAGGTGGGGGATGAGCTCATTCGTTTGGTGGAGCAGGGCAAGCTTGGCCTGATTAACCCGCCGCAGCACATAATCAGCCAGAGTAAAGGCTTTATGGCCACGGTCTGGTCGCTGTACGAACGGAATGAGCAGACTCCGGAGTTTTGCGGCTTCCGGTTATTCGATGACAGGGAGCTGGAAATCATCCGGACGTACCTGCTGCCAACCTATTTTGCTGCCACACCTTTTGAGCAGACAGGAACCGCCTATGCGGCCAAAGGAATGTGGGGGCGGGAAGGCAAGGGAACACAGCTGATGAATGCCTCTGGCGAAGCGGCTGCGGAGGAGCGCTCTCCGGTTGAGGAGAAGGAATTAACCGCTGAGGAGGCGGCTGAAGCGGCTGCAACGGCGGCTTATTACAACGAACAGCCTAAGATTTATCAGCGCTTTTGGCCGATGCAGGAAGCCGCAGCTGTTACGGAAGAAGGGCTTTACAAGGGGCATCTTCTGACAGGCATCTTTGTCGTGGGAGGCAGATTTGCCGGTGTGCTGCCAAGGATCGGGGAGAAGGTCACCGGGGACATGGCCTATTACTGCGCGGCTGCGGTTGAGCCGGATGAAGAAACTCGTTGATAACGAGTTTTCGCAAACTTGCGACTTTAGTCATATTTAGTGCTGTTCAAGCAGCAGGCTATAGAGATTCAGTTTTGAGTTCAGGAGGAGGAGAATCATTGAGTCAATTCGGATTATCCATGGCTAATTTGGGGATCGGCATCGTCCTGTTATTTATTGTGCTGGTTGCCGGTTACTTTGTATTCAGTAAAATCACCCGTTATGATGACAGCGAGGAGATGGCGCGCGGCAACGAAGCGGCGGGCATCTACATGGGCAGCAAAATGCTGGGCCTGTGCATCATTGTTGGCATGGTGTCCTTCAGCACCCATTCCTGGGTGGATATGCTGGTCTGGTCGGTGATAGGCATCGTGATTCTGTCCCTGGTCTATGTTGTTTTCGACTGGGTGACGCCGCGTACGAAAATTTGCGAGGAAATCGCAAAAGGCAATGTGGCCCTGGCCCAGCTGCTTCGCTCGATTATTATCGGCGTCTCGCTGGTTATCGGCACATTTTTAATGTAATCATTCTGATTAGAAGAGCGAGTATCGGTGGCTGATTGCCATCAATACTCGCTCTTTTACGGTGATCACAGCCGTTACTGGCTCCAAGAATGTTGATTTCAAATTATAGCGGTTGCCATGTCGCTTATTTCGCTTGAACGGAGCATTTCCGCCTGGATTAAGGCAAATAACGTCGATCACGACCGTTAGAATTCAGAAAAGGTCTTTTTTCGTAAAATAGCAGCGGCTGCAACCGTTAGATTTCCGGCGGGTGTAATATCGGCTTGTAAACCTGAGTTTTGGCGGAAAATTTATCATCATTGAAATTACTCCCCTCAGAATCCTCCGCTGCGGCGGCTTCCTCCGTCAAAGAGAGGATCTGCCTGCGCAGATTCAGCATTTTCCGGTCCAGGTCATCTGCCGCTTTGGCGGCTTCGGCCAATTCGGCGACGACATGCTCCGGCACCTGCTTATCGAATTTATAGTACAGAATGTGCTCAAGGCTTGCCCAGAAGTCCATTGCCAGCGTCCTGATCTGAATCTCCACCTTCATCCAGCGCTTGCCCTCAAACAGAATAAGCGGCACTTCCACGATCAGATGCAGGCTTTGGTAACCGTTGGGCTTGGGCTGTGCAATGTAATCCTTGACCTCTTTAATTCGGATGTCCTCGCGTGTGCACAGATGATCATACAGTCTGTAGATGTCCTTCACAAAAGCGCATACGATGCGCATTCCCGCAATATCATGAATCTGAGTCAAAATATTGTGGATAGTCACCTCATAGCCTTTGCGCCGGACCTTTTGGATCATGCTTTGCGGCTCCTTGATCCGTGTCTTGATATGCTCAATCGGGCTGTAGCCGTCCTGAATTTTCCATTCTGTCTGGATCAGCTTGATCTTGTTCTTCAATTCCTCCAGGGCGAGCTGGTAAAGGACGGGAATTTTCTTCCACTCGTCAATTTGCTTGCTCAGGTCCTCATTCAACTCAAAATGATGTTGAAATTCCTGCAGCGGCAGAGGCACGTTGTTTAACAGCTTCTCTGATTCATTCACAAGGCATTTCTCCCGGCAGGCCGCACGGCAGCCTGATTTCATCAGTGTATCATCAACGATCATACTGCTGTGAGGCCGTTATTTATTCATGAAGTAATCGCTTTAATTGTACACCATAACAAAACCTGTGAGCAAAAACGGTCAGCGAGCCGGCACGCTGCGTGTGCCCTCCTGCATGGGTGAAGAACATAACGGGCATAAAGGAGCAGACTCGGCGGCAGCCGCTATTTCATTCCGTGCATAACCGCTGTGCTTGATGTCCTTTCTGATCCACGCGCTGCAGGCGGAAGAGGAGCAGTTCCACACGGGAACGGTGATCATTCGCGCTTTGCTGTCCCGGGTCTGGGCACCGGGTTTGGCTTGGGTGCCGGGTCTGGCTTGAGCACCGGGGTGCTGGGCATGCGGGTTCGGACGCCCTGAGGGAACGGACGGTTTGACGCCATAAGCTTCGAGCAAAAAGCGCGACACCGCGGCAGGCTTGCCGTGATTGGCTGCAGGCGATGTGATATACAGCATTTGCTTCGCTCTTGTAACTGCCACATACGCCAGCCGCCGCTCTTCTTCCAGAAGCTGTTCCGGATCAGCCTGAGCGCCGGACGTCACAGAGGTCAGCAGATCCTCCGGAGACTCCTTGCCGAGTGAGGTGCTGTGGGGAAGAATCCCCTCGCTGGCGCCAATCAGGTAGACGCAGGGGAACTCCAGCCCTTTGGCCCGGTGAATGGTCATCAGGCTGACAGCGTCGCCATCGGCCGCGTTGCGCAGCGATTCCATTTCCCGATGCCGCTCGGACAGCTCATCCGCAAAGGCCACAAATTCCTCCACCGTGTCAAAGCGGCGTGCGGCCGTCTCCAATTCCTCCAGACTTTCCTGCAGCGTTTCTTTATAGTGTGTCCAGGTCCCGGGGTCCCCGCTTTCCAAATATTTATCATAAAATACCCTGCGCATCTCCTGAACGGCCAGCAGCGGCTTCATTGCTGCCAGGCTTTTGATCAGCCGGATGCGTTCCTTGACCTGCTCCTGCTGGAAGTCGCGCAGCCGTTCCCAGCGGGTGAGATGAATCAGCGGGTATTTCTTGGCCTGCTTCTTCTCTTCCTTCTGGATATGCTCCATGCCGGCCTCGCGCGGAACATACAGCGGTCCAAGCGCGCTCGGGATGCATTCCATGCGGCGGGGGTTAAGCGCCAGCCGCAGATGATCCATCAGAGGCCGGATCAGGGACTGATCATAGAAAACAGTGCCCGCCCCGTATTGGATGAACGGAACATCCCGCATCACCAGCTGCTCGAAGATGGAGCGGCTGCCGCTGGCTGTGCGGTGCAGAATGGCAATGTCGCTGTAGCGCAATGCTCCTTCCTCCACCTGGCGGAGCAAATGGGTCACGACATGGATGGCTTCCTCCTCCGGATTGGACGGAGTGAGAAACTGCGGCTCCAGTCCTTCCCTGCCGGCGGAGACAAGTCTCTTGGCGCGGCGCTTGCGGTTTTTGGCCACGATGCTGGAGCCGAGACCCAGAATTCTCGAATCACTGCGGTAGTTGATGTTCAGTGTAATGACTTTGGCGTCCTTATAGACCTTGTCGAACTGCAGTATGGATTCCTGACGGGCCCCGTTAAACGTGTAGATGGTCTGGTCGTCGTCGCCCACCACCATCAGATTGCGGTGCTTGGCGGCCAGCCTGCGCACCATCTCATATTGCAGCGTATTGGTGTCCTGAAACTCATCGACCATAATATAGGCAAAACGCTTCTGCAGCGGAAGAAGCACTGCAGGATCGTGCAGCAGCCTTGCTGCCCGCAGCAAAATGTCGTCAAAATCCATCTTCTGACGTTCCTTCTTCCAGTCCTCGTAAGCGAGCAGAGCCTGTTTTGCGTCTCTTTCCTCCTGGCTTGTCTCCGGCAGCTCGTGTGCGGAGCGCCCTTCCGCTTTCCACGCCGATAATGCGGACAGCAGCGTTTCCGGCTGATAAGCTTCGCTAAGGCGAAGCTGGCGCAGCAGCATTTTCATAACCGTGTGCTGGGCCTGGGTATCCCCGAAGATATCCTCCGTCACTCCCTGATGACGGAGCAGGGCGAGGGCAAAGGAATGGAAGGTGCGCGCCTGCACAGCCCGTGCCGCAGCCGGCCGTATGCCGGGAAGAAGCGCGATTCGTTCCTTCATCTCGGCAGCAGCCTTGCTGGTGAAGGTCACCAGCAGAATGGACGAAGGGGATACGCTGCGCACCGCCATCAGATAACCGGCGCGTGCGGCCAGCACCGTCGTCTTTCCGCAGCCGGCCCCGGCCAGGGTCAGCAGCGGGCCAGGGCCGTAACGTACCGCTTCAAGCTGCGGCTTGTTCAGCAGAATGCCGGCCTGTTCAAGGGCGCGGAAATAGAAGGCGTCCGGCTCATTCTCCCCGACAAGCTGAACGCTTGTATCCGTCGAAGCAAGCCCCGCCACCGGGAGGGGCAGTTGATATGAAACCCCGAGAGGGCGGGGGTAAAAACTGATGTTTGAATCCATACGGTGAAACCTCACTCGTCCTAATATCTTCCATTTTCCCAAGAAGGGGTAGTTTTTGGTATGATAGATCTGACTACCTTGAAGCAATATTTTTAGAATTCTATTATACCGGAGATCGTCTTGTCCCGACAGGTTTCTCCATTCTTTTCCGACATGGGGGAGACAATGTTGGACACAAAGAAGTTTCCAGCAGCAAAGTTATCTATTATAGTAGATTAGAGAAATTTATAAAATCTGTAATCTTAATTAAGGAAATTTAGCTGTTTATGGGAATTAAGATCAGGCTGCGGAAGCTGCCTTTCGACTACCCATGAGCTGACAGGAGGATTTGTATGAATCTGTTGCAAAAGATTAAAGACGGCGCCAACAAAGCCACTGAGAAAGCCCAGCATGCTGTGGAAATCCAAAAAATGAATTCGCAGATCGCCACGATACAGCAGGAAATGGATGTACATTTTTTGAAAATGGGGCAGGTCTTCTACGAAGGCTACCGCCTTCGGGATATGTCGGTTGCTGAAACCGAAATGACCCGGCTTTCGAAGGCCTGTGACGAGCTGCAGGAGGAAATCGACAGCATTCGCAGCCGCATTGCTGAGCTTAAAAATGAACGCCTGTGCGAGTGCGGCGCTTCTGTGCCGCGGGATGCCAATTTCTGTCCGAAATGCGGGCGCAAGCTTGTGGACGAGACCGCGTCGCATCAAGCGGCGGCCGCGCGTGAGCAGGCTCCGCAGTTCAAGGACAGCGCTCTTTTCGGTTATGCGGATCATGAGGCGGAGCATCCATTGGAGAAAAAGCCGTTCGATACGCCTGAACTGGATGAGGATGTTTTAACACCGTCGGACTTTATCCCTGAGGAAAAGGCGGAATTTGATGCGGAATGGGAGCGCCGCCGCAGCGAGGAGCTGGAGCGTGAACGTCAGCAGGAACTGGATGAGCGTGTCCGCTACTGGAAATCCAATAATCAGAATGAGGAGGCGGAGCCAGTGGAGACCCACTCGGCCAGGGGACTGGTGAAATGCCAAATCTGTACAGCCGAGCTGCCCAAAGGCTCCAAATGGTGTCCGCGATGCGGGGCGGAACAGATTTGAAGCAAGCCGCGCCGGCAGTCCTATGCTAGCTGGCCGGTTTTCGACAGCATGGAAGGACGGAAAGTATGGAACAATTGCTGCATCATTTGAAAAATCTCGGTTTTACGGATCTGGAAGCCAAGGTAATGGTTGAGCTGGCGCAGGGCGGAGCGGCTTCAGGCTACGAGGTGTCCAAACGGACAGGAGCCTCCCGCTCCAATGTATACGCGGCGCTGCAGAGACTGGCGGGCCAGGGCTTCCTGCGTACAGGCGAAGGGGAGCCTGTACGTTACAGTGTGCTGCCGGTGGAAGAGCTGACGCGTATCATTTCCAGCCGGCTGCAGGAATCGCTGGAGACCGTGGAACGAAAGATGCCGCGGCAGGGACAGGAGCAGGCTCCCTTCCACAACGTGGAAGGAGACAGGGATGTGATGGAGACTCTTGCGCGCGAGCTCAGCCGGGCGAAGCATGAAATTGTCGTGGATGTAAGGCGCGAAGAAGTGGCGCTGGTGCTCGATCAGCTGGAGCAGGCGGAGCAGCGGGGAGTCAGGGTGCTCTGGGCCTGCGACAACGGCGAAGCGGCGCTCGGTCAGTGGCTGCCGCGCGGCGCTTTCGAAGCTGATCCGGTACCGGCTGGACGCAAATTTTCGTTTGTCGTTGACCGCCGCTGGTGCATGCTTGGCATGAGGGAAGACAGCGGGGCTGCGCAGGCTGTTGTCACGGAGCATCCGGTCATGACAGAGCTGCTGCTGAATCAATTTGCCCAGGATGTCGTTCTCTACGAGATGGAAAACGACATAGGCGCTGAACTGTCTGCCCGTTACGGGTGGCGGTACGAGGCCATCATCGGCAAATATGTTTCCGGCGGGCCGCGCAGTGTCTGAAATTCCGGCTGCTATGAGATGAGACGGATTAGGGAAGGCTGGTACAATAGGGTAATAACGTGGATAAAGGGGCTGGGCAGAAATGGAGTGTATCGTTCATTTTCGTGTCGTGCATGAGCAGGAGACCAAGGAGCTGCGCGGTTTGATTCTGGTGGAGCAGGGAGGCAGACCAAGCATAGAGCAGATTATTGCCATGCTCGGCAATATGGGCTTTGAGGTTCGCCAGGACTCCGCGGATGAGCTTGTGTTCAGGCCGGTGGATGCCGGAGCCGACTATCGGTATATCCGGATTACGGAGCTGGATACGGGGGAAGAGGTATACCGAGAGGACCGCCATTTACGCATGCTGCTGGAAAATCTGCTGCCACGGCATTAATAACCTTAATTATTCACTAAATAAAACATCCGCCGGTGCAATCTCCGGCGGATGTTTCCTTTTTTGGGTAAGAGTCCGTTTTGTAACAGTCCATCAAGCTTTCTGGCCCGCTTCCTCCAGCATGGAGGTGCAGTGTGAGCAGCGGACAGCCTTCAAAGGCACCTCTGACAGGCAGAAAGGGCATTCCTTTGTCGTTCTCGCTTCTTCCGCTTTCTCTGCCTTTTCCTGCTTGCGTCTCAGCATGTTGATCCCTTTCACCAGCAAAAATACGCAGAACGTCACAATCAAGAAGTCAAGCAGCACATTAATGAACTGTCCGTAGGCTATGACGGCCGCGCCCGCCTCCTGGGCTTGAGCAAGGGGGAGCCGGTTGCCCGCCGCATCGGCGGTCTTGTCCGGGTCCAGCGAAAAGTAAAGATCGGAGAAATCCGCGCCTCCGAGGATTTTTCCGACTGGCGGCATAATGATGTCATTAACGACAGAGGTTACAATTTTATTGAACGCGGCCCCGATGATAACGCCGACCGCCAAATCAATCACATTGCCGCGCATTGCAAACTCTTTGAATTCCTGTATAAAACCTTTGCCACTCATAATATACAGTTGTCTCCTCTCCTGCAGCTGATTCTCATCAGCGTACTGCACTTATTGTACAAAAATCACGGCGTTTGCAAAATATGCGTCAGGTCTCAGTCTTTATTTTCCGCTGAGCCTCCGCGATATTCGTGAAATTGAATTTGGGAAAGTGGAAAAGCATTCTCGTTCAGCAGCTCATGGTTGCGCGTAAATTTATCCAGCCTGGTGGCCGATTGCCCATTATTGTCGAATATCTGGAAAATGGGGAGGTGACTTTTGCAGAATAATATCCCAGCTGTTAAAATAGATATAGAATCATAACTATGTTGCGCACGTACCGCCTGGATATGAATTCTGGCGGTTCTGTGTGTTGGGCAGGTTTAATGAAAGCAGGGGGTAAGAGTACGATGATTATAAAAAATTGGAAACTATGGACCAGTGCCGCATTGACAGCGGCGTTGCTGACGGGTGCTCAGCCTGGAGTAAGCTCCGCGGCGCAAGCGGAAGAAACGGCTGTGAAGCTGACACAGCCGGCCTTTTGGGCTGCTCCTACTCTTCCGGCAGCCGGCGAACAGAATAACACCGAACAGAATGGCACCGAGCAGGGAGTGGAACGGAGCGTACACGCCGTGCCTGATCAGGGGCTCGTCTATGTCCATACCCGCCAGGCTGTGAATGCGGGGCAGGACAAGACTGGTTATTTGGACATTTTGCAGGCTTATAATGATCAGACGGGTGAACTGAAATGGCAGTATGAGCTGCACAAGGAAGGCAAGCCCTACGCTGCAAGTACCCAACTGATGTATACAGAGTCCGGGGAAATCTATATTTACGCTCAATACACGGATGGAACGGCCCGCATCCACGCCGTATCGTCGAAAGGGAAAGATCTGTGGGGTCAGGACGTCGAAAGCGGCAGTAAAGTAAGTTTTCTGAACAGCAGCAAGCTGCTTGTTTATAAGGAAAGCGAGCCTTCCTGGGACGGATCGGTATCCACCAAATTTACCCAATATTCTGATACAGGCAAGTTTATTACCCAGAGTATGCTTGGCGGTACAGTGATTTTCGCCGGGGACGGCAGGGTCGTGATGAATGCGGACCGTAAGATTAAGGTTGATGAACAGTGGCAGGATGACCCTCATCCGGATATTAAAATATTGGATGATTCCCTGAACTTATTGGATTCTTATACTTTCCCCACCACCACCAAAATTTACGGAGCCGGAAATCCGGTGATTATGCTGGGTGACGATACGCTGCTCATTCGGGCTGTAAGCGACTCACAAGGAAACATCCTGCTCGGATTCAATAAGGATGGGGAGAAAAAGTGGGAACGCCTTATTCCTGAAGGCGCCTTGATTGAACAGGTTGGTGCTGGAAGCTATGCAGTCTATGCTGATGGTAAAATCGAACTTTACAATGCATTCAACAAGATGGCGGAACGCACGTTTACCTATGATCCTTCTAATGCAGTGAGCATGGAGCAGACTGAAGAAGGCAAGCTTCGGCTGGTTCTTGGCTCTGATGTATATGTATTGGACCCGCAGACTCTGAAAACCGGCAAATTATATAAGCTGGATTATCAGAACAGCACTTATGATACGACAGGTAAAGCTGTATTCTCGGTCGTGAACAACCAGCTTGTGAAAGGTTTGGTCCGTTAAGCGGCAGGTTGTAGTAAATTAGCACTACATTTTCAAGAAAAAAAAGCCCCGGCATCGGGGCTTTTTTGGTATAATCAGCTAGTATAACTTAACGGCTAACAAGGGCGGTCGGCTAATTCTCCCGGAAGGGAGGGATGCCTGTGGAGGTTTACTAAGCAATGTCATTGATGATTGCATTTGGAGCGTTCATTATAACGCTGATCGGTGTGATCGTAACAATCGTGATTGCTCTGAACCAAAGCAATAAGAAATAGACCGCCCTGGCAAGGGAAAACGGTCTATTTCTTGATCAAAAAACCCTAAAGCCGACCGCTCTTTTAGCGGTGTTGTACGGGGACCGGCTGCAACCGGTCCTTTTTCTATTCTTATGTTACCACATCGAATTTAGTCTAAGCAATAAATGAGCCTTCCGAATTTCAGGGATAAGAATAAAATTCGGACGCGATGATATGGGGAGAAATCAAGGGTGTCCAGGATGCCCGCTCTTTTTTTCTTTCCGCGGGTGCGTAATTTTCCCCAGCTTATCCGTGTCGTCTTCTTTGGGAACGAGCCGCTCATCCGTTTTCCCTTCATGGTGGTTGTCGAAGGAATACTCGGTCAGCTTCCATTCGCTTTTTCCGAGCACCAGATCCGCAGGAAAATGCTGTCCCCGCTTCAGATGCTGTTCGTGGCCGTCTTCATCCTCATACACGCCGTCAATTTCCACATTTTCTCCCGAAAGCGGGAGCATATCTTTATCATCAGAACTCATAAGGTCTCCTTCCGTCACGCGTTCTCCTGGTTAAAATACCCGCCGGAAAAATAAATTATGCAAAACTCAGACGGAGGCGGTGGCGGGAGCAAACCATTTGCTCATGATATCATCGGCGATGGTTTCGGCAGCAAAGGGCTTGCGGAGACGGCTGACCGCCTGCTTCATCCGTTCTGCCTGCACTGGATCTGTTAGCAGTTCACTGGCCTGTCTGATCAGCTCCTCCGCATGGCGGGACAGCAGGGCTGCACCTTTTCCTTGCAGATAGAGGGCGTTATTCAGCTCCTGGCCCGGAACGGGGCGGTAGATCAGGATGGGCAGTCCGGAGGCAATGCTTTCGGCCAGAGTGATACCGCCGGGTTTGGTGATGACCATATCGCTTGCCTTCATCAGAGACGGAATATGATCCACATACCCGAAGGTCTGGATGTCCGGCTGGCCGGCAAATTCCTGGTCCAGCTCGGACTTCAGCGCTTCGTTGCGGCCGCACACGATCAGCACGCGCACATCCGGCAGGCGGATGAGACCGCGGCAGATGTCGCGAATGCCCGACAATACACCGAAGGCTCCGGCCATCAGAAGCACGGTCCGCTTGTCCGGTGCCGCCCATTCGTCATTGTCCGGCGGCAGCAGCCCATCCGCAGCCCCGCAAAATGCAGGATGAATGGGTATGCCGCTGGCAACGACCCGGTCCGGATGCACGCCCCGCGCTTCTGCTTCGCGTTTCATATCTTCGGTCGGGACATAGTAGCGGTCGATATCGGGATGCAGCCAGCGTCCGTGCAGATCAAAGTCTGTAAGCACATTGACGATCGGCAGATTCATGCCGGTCCGGCGCCGAAGTGCGGGCAGGGCCAGCTGCGGGAAGGTATGAATGACCAGATCCGGCTGCACATGCGCCAGCGTCTCCTGCAGCTTGCGCATGCCGAAGGAATGCAGCACGCTGCCGAACGCGGACCTGGCCTGCATATCCTTCGTCAGGTTATACACCCAGCCGTAAATTTGCGGAATCGTCTTAAAGCTCTGCATATATACGAATTTGGTCAACTCATTCAGCATCGGATGGGCCTCGGCCATCAGGTCCAGCAGAACAACCTCGCAGCTGCCCCGCTTGCGGAGTGCAGCTTCAATTGCGCGTGAGGCCTGATAATGCCCGTTGCCATAGCTGGCGTATAAAATCAGAATTTTAGGCTTTGCTTTCCCCATGTTGATGCCCCCATTATCAGCCATCTGTCTTTTCATTATATTCTTACGGTTCAGGTCCCGGCAGCAGATTCCGAAGTTAAGCATATCACGGGAAGTCAGGTACAAGCCAACATGTCCGAAGTGGAAGCTCCGCATTCCGGGATACTTGGCCAGGATGGTTTCGTCTGCGCGAACAAGCTGCTGCTCTTCTGCGCATGGTTTGTCATGCAGTGCCGAGGGCACACGCGACAATACGGCGGTTGGTACATTGGGCGTGGGAATTTGCTTGTCCACAGCGCGGTTCCCCTTTTTCCGCCAGTTTTGCGGATGGATGTAGTATAGCCTGTTGAACCAGGATAAAAGTATTATTTCTGTAACGTTTGTGAAACAGCCGCTTTCTTTAATATTCTGCTGATGTTTGTAAGGTATACTGCAATAAGTTTACCGAAACAATTTACCCAAACAATTTACCGCCGTAAGTCCGATGTATATTATATTCACCTGTAGTACAGTACTAAGAAAAAATAGACAGAAAAAATGTGACTTTACCCGGAAAGTGAATCTGACTCCTGAATATGATATAATGTGGTTGTGATTCAGGCAGAAGCGATTCGGGTAAGTCCAGTGTCAGGTATACGGCCATTTGGATCGTTCCCGACCTAAGCTGTGTTCTACTTGCTACTTCAATGTATATGACGTAATGACTTTGCAGCATTCTCTTCAACGAAGCATTTATTTCCAACGTTTTGGGAGGGAGTTAACATGGCAACGAAAGGTCATAATGAAGTAAAAGAAAGCCTGCGGGAGATGACTCGAATTTTTCGGCCAAAGGATCCCAAAAAATTTGTGAAAGAATACGTGCGCAAGTACCGTATTACCGGAGGGTATGAGGAGGAACTTACCCTAGTGGTGGAGAATGAACTCGGCAAGTTGAATTCTTCTGTCTCTTAAGCCTTAATTCACTGATAAATATTTCAGCGTATCGGCAACGCCGTCCTTTTCACGTTAGCGTGATAAGGGACGGCTTTTTTGTGCTTTCTGCGGATTGGATATGGAGTGGAAATTGGAGGGGGAGGTTGACGGAGAAAATTGAAGTTTGTATACTGTGCATAAAGATATACACAGTGATCACACTAATAGAATAGATACGGATGAAGGGGTTGACGGGATGACAGCTTTTAAACAGGCATGGAAAATCACCTCGCGCGAGCTTTGTGCAGACCGGTTAATGGCGGTGTGGACGTTAATATTTTTGGCTTATCTTGCAATAACGACTTCTTTTTTAGTAGATGCGCAGCTGGATAGGGAGAGCTTTAAAAATCCGGTTGCTGATTGTATGCTTCTTGCCCTGATTCCATTTCTCGGATTTGTGTTTAACCGCCGGTCTTTCAAGTATCTGCAGGAGGATTCATACACGCAGATGCTGGCATACCTCAGGCTTTTGCCGGTAGGTGCCAAAACCGTGGTCGCGAGCCGGATTCAGCAGGCCATCATTGCGTTTTTGATGAACGGCGCCATTTACTTTGTGCTGATGTTTCTGTTTGTAGAGCCTTTTCGCATGATTCGATCCCCTGGTTTTTATGTAGCTTTTGCACTCACCTGGATTGGTTACGGAATGATTATGAGCAGCTTGTACATGTATGTGGAGTTTCTGGTTAAAGGGAAAACGTATTTTTGGCTGTCGCTCGCAATTATGGGCTCATCCATCATCATTGCAGCGATCATCAGAATATGCGGAGGAAATATGATTTTATGGACAAGAGATATGAGTCTTGCATGGGGTGCGGCTTCCCCGGCCATGTGGCTGTCACTGGCGGCGGGAGCGGCAATGATGCTGCTGTCTTCGCGGCTGATGCTGCGCAAGCTTATTGTGCGTGATCTGGCTTAAAAGGCAAGGCCGGGTGGGCGTTGGTCCAGAAGGGCGGGGGTGAAAGGAAAAGGATGAACATACCGGTGCAAATAGATGAAAACAGCGCCGAACCGCTGTACGCACAGATCAAGAAGCAGCTGAGGTCACTGATCATCTCAGGCCAGATTCCTGAAGGTACGCTGCTGCCTTCCATCAGGGAGTTTGCGGGATCGCTGAACTGCAGCGTCATCACCGTCCGCCGGGTGTATCATGACCTGGAGAATGAGGAACTGCTTCGTACCCGGCAGGGAACAGGCACCTTTGTGGCGAGCATTGGTTCGGATCTGAAGGAGAACTTCCGCCTAAAGGCGGTTAAAGAGGCGATAGAACAGGCGGTCAACACGGGTGCGGCGGTGCAGTGCAGCGAGGAGGAGCTGAGGGCTCTGTTTGAAAAGGCGGTTGCCCAAAAATACGGGACGGCGAAGGAGAAGGGATAAGGCATGGGGAACGCGGAGAATAACGTGATCGAGATGCAGGATGTGACCAAGACAAGAGGAAGGCGCCAAATCGGTCCGATTACACTGACGGTGCCGGCCGGTTATGTGGTTGCGCTGGTCGGCCATAACGGCTCGGGGAAAAGCACGCTGCTGAACATGCTGACCAGGCTTTCGCTTCCGGATGCGGGGCATATTCGCTGGTTTGGCCGCGAATATGACGGGGAGCTGCCCTCCGAAATCCGGCAGTGGATCGGGTACATGCCCGAGCATTTCTACAGTGAAGAAAACAGGATGACCGCAGAGCAGGCGGCTGCTTTCCGGGCACATTGGTATTCCGGCTGGGATGAGATCCGGTTTCGGGAATTGATGGAGAAATTTGAGGTGCCGGAGCATACTAAGCTCTCCAAGCTGTCGAAGGGCGAGCGGAGGAGGTTCGAGCTGGCCGCAGCGCTGGCCCCCCATCCCCGTCTCCTGCTGCTGGATGAGCCATCATCCGGGCTGGACCCGTTCGCCTGGAAAATGATGCTTGAGGAACTGCGGGACTGCATGAGGAACGAGAAGACCACGATTATTATGGCTACTCATATCATAGACGAGATCAAGAGGCTGGCTGATTATATCGTGCTCCTGCATGAGGGCAGACATCTGGGTTGTGCCGAGAAGGACCGGCTGCTGGAAAGCGGCAAGGAGCTATGGTTTGAGGGCACAGAGGAGGATGCGTCAGACCTGCCGTGTGTTCTGGAGCGAAGCCGGGAAGGGCTGCTGCAGCGGGTTGTGACGATGGAAGCGGCCGCGGCGGTGGAAGCGCTGGAGGAGGCAGGCATCCGCATTCTGCGCACCCGGGCGCTGGAGCTGGATGAAATCATGATGCACTGGGCAGCTGGACGGCTGCCGCAGGAGATGACATCTGAGAGAAAGGGGAATGAGGCATGAGTATGCTGCATCTGGAACAGGTTGTGAAGCAGTATGGGGACAAGACAGCAGTGAATGGGGTGTCCCTTGAGGTAAACAGCGGTGAAATCTATGGTCTATTGGGGGGCAACGGCGCGGGCAAGACGACCACGATGCGCATGGTGCTGGGCCTGATCTACCCGGACGGCGGGCGTATTCTGTATGACGGCAAGCCGTACAACGCAGAGCTTCAGCACAGAATGGGGTATCTGCCGGAAGAGCGGGGGCTGTATCCGAAGGTGAAGGTGAGCGAGCAGATCATGTACCTTGCCAGGCTGCGCGGCATGTCTGCCAAGGAAGCGGACCAAAGCCTGCGTTACTGGCTGGACCGCTTCGGTGTGCCGGAATATTACGACAAGAGGATCGAGGAGCTATCCAAAGGCAACCAGCAAAAAATGGGCTTTATCGCCGCGGCCGTTCACCGTCCGCCGATCCTTGTGCTGGATGAGGCATTCAGCGGCCTGGACCCTGTCAATGTCGAGCTGCTGAAGGATACGGTCAAAGAGCTGCGCGATCAGGGCACGGCCATTCTGTTCTCCACCCACCGGATGGAGCATGTGGAGGAACTGTGCCGCAACATTACCATCCTGCATCGATCCAATACGGTGGTGCAAGGCGATATCAAGGAAATCAAGAACCGTTATCCACGCGAGAAAGTCCGTCTTGTCACCTCCGGGGAGATCAGGGGGCTTGACTCGATTCCCGGCGTGCGCAGGGTGGAGAAGCTTGAGAGCGGCTGGATGCTGTATATCGATAAAGAAACGGCAGCACAGCGTATTTTACAAACGGCCATGGCCCAGGGGGATGTTCTCCGCTTCGAGATTATGGAGCCTACATTGAATGAAATTTTCATCAAGGAGGTTGGAGAAGCTCATGAATAAAATGGGAACAGTGATCGGCTTTACATTCCGGCAAAAGGCCCGGACCAAATCTTTTATATGGACCACTATTATATTGGCGCTGCTGCTTACGATTGCCATGAATATTCCTTATCTGATTTCTATCTTCAAAGGGGATGAGTCGGGAACAACGGACGGAAAGGAACCGGTGCAAATCGGACTGATTGCAAATGAGTACACGACAGCTGCTGAGGAGCTGGAGCAGTACAGTTCGACCCAGTCTGTCACTCCTGTTAAATGGACCCTATATCCAGGCACCGATGACCATGGATTAAAAACCGCTATTGCGGATGAGAAGGTAAAAGGGTATGTGGAATTGGTAAAGCCTGAAGGCGGAGGAATGTTCCCTCTGGTCCGTTATACTTCCGTGGACGATGAACCGTCACAGGATGTGATTTCCCTCCTGCAGTCGGGACTGCAGAAAGCCAAGGCCAAAGCTGTGGCAGGAGATACGCTGTCAGCGGAGCAGCTTGCGCAGATCACCGAGCCGGTGGCTATCGACAGCAAGGAAATCAGCAGCGCCGAAGCAGGCGGTACGGATGGCGCGGCGGCGGAAGCGGAAGTCGGGGGCATCAACTATGCCGTGATCTATGTGCTGATGATTCTGTTTTTCACGTCGGCGATGATGACCGGCAATATGATCGCTGCCGAAGTCACGGCCGAGAAGAGCTCCCGTGTAATGGAAATTCTCATTACGAGCGTAGCACCTCTGACACAGATGTTCGGCAAAATCATCGGTATCTTTTTTGTCGGTCTGCTGCAGATCTTCGTGTTTGCCCTAGTGGTAGGTGGGAATCTCATGCTGCCGCATAACGAGGCTGTACTGAGCGGATTTAATATGAGACTTAACGAGCTGAATTATGAAGTGCTGATTTACGGACTGATTTTCTACATTTTGGGCTACTTCTTATATGGTGTGCTGTTTGCCGCAGTGGGCTCGATTGTTAGCCGTACGGAAGACCTGGGCCAGGCGGTCATGCCGATCACGATGCTGTCGCTGGTCGCGTTTTATATCGGCATCTTCAATATCAGCGCATCAGATAACATGCTGGTGAAAGTGGCGAGCTACATCCCGTTCACGTCACCGACCGTCATGCTGCTGCGCATCGGGCTTGACCGCGCCGCCGCCTGGGAAATCTGGATTTCGCTCGCGCTGCTGGTCGTGGCGATCCTTGTCTTCGGCTGGGTCGCGGCGAAGATTTACCGGACCGGCGTGCTGATGTACGGCAAGCGTCCGACAATCAAGGAGCTGCGCAAGGCGATGAAGGCTTATAAGATATAAGTTGGATATTTAGATAAGTGATGTGTGGTGTCATAATTGTTGAGAAAATATTCAAAATAAATGTTAATGAGAAAACGAAATAGTATACATTATTACGTATATTTATGCTATTTGTAAGTAATCTATTTTAATCGAGACATATGTAGATAAAAAATGAGTTTTTGGCAGTACATGTTAGCACGATATACCTTGATTTGTCGGGAACATTGGTGAATCAAGGTTATTTTAATTTTATGGGGAATTTATCGACTTAGAGGAGGAATTTTGGCTCTCAAATATAAATGAGCTGAATACATTGTGTGGATTTAATATGCTTTATTAAAAAGACACATTCTTAAAATAGGACTATTAATGGGTTATTAGATTTTCAAGGAGCGACTAAGCTATTCCAGGTAAGGAAAGCTAAACAAAATCGTAAAGACAGTTCTATTCAAAACCTTAATGCATTCACTATAATTATATAGACTGAACATTAGAAATGCCTTTCTTAAAATCGGTTGCTCCTAAAACGGGTAATAAAGGGAAACAAACCCAATGAGGATGTGATCCCGATGCAAACCACAATAGATGAAAAACATAAATTAGAGATGGCTTTGCGTGAAACCTCTGACAAACGGATGTATGAGCGTTACCTCGCCGTCCTTCAACATTTGGAGGGGCGTACCATTCGAGAGATTGCTAAAATCATCAAACGAACAGAAAAGACGGCTGGCGGCTATATTCACAGTTATCACGAAGGCGGTTTAGAGGCGCTGGCGCTTGGCCACTCACCCGGAAAACCGCATCGGCTCAGCGATGAACAAGAGAAACAACTCGCCGATACCATCGCTACGAAACGGCCTGTTGACGTCGGAATCGAAGCCAAATACACCTGGACCCTGAAGCTCGCCATTCTCTTTGTCGAGCGCGAGTTTGGAAAAACTTTCACTGAACGAGGAATGTCCAAGCTTCTTCACCGTCTGGGCTTCAGCCGCACGAAGGCAACGTATACCTTAGAATTGGCAGATCCTGAAGAACAGGCTGCCTTCAAGCAAGAAACTTTTCCCGCGTTAAAAAAAAGCTTTTGAACGGAGAAATCGACCATATCCTCTTCGAAGATGAGTGGTATGATTCGAGCCTACCAATCTTTGCAATACAACTGGTTTCCGGTCGCTCATCAACGCAAAATCCCTACGTACGGGCAGCATCAGGGCGCCAAACTGTTCGGAGCATTAAACTACGAACGGGACAGGTGCACTACCGGGATGGTGAAGCGTATGATGCTCCTGCGTTTATCCGGTTTCTTGAGTTTATTTTGCAGGAATATCCAACCGGCAACATCGTGATGATGTTGGATAACGGTAGAATCCACAATGCAGCGCAGATACAGACCTTTTTACAGAAGCACCCCCGGTTGCAATTTGTCTTTCTTCCTAAGTACTCTCCGGATTTAAATCCGATAGAAGGACTTTGGAAATGGCTGAAGAGTGATGTGGTTCATAATGTGTTCTACAAAAAGTTCTATCACATCCGAATCAACGTAGCTGCTTTCATGAAACGCGTAAACGCTGAACCCATGAATGTAATTGATCGGCTTTGTATAAGGATATAAGTCAAAAGTTCAGTCTATATAGCGGCTTATATCGTGAACTCGCTTAAAGGAAAGCAGTTGCAGCTGTTTGTTGCAGGCTTACTTCTGTCGATCGGCCAAGGCTGTACTCCCTTGCTGCCTCATATCCCACCTTATATTTTGATCACTTGTCTTTTATTTATGCCGAAGGTAATATTCGGATTTTTGGTCGACCACTATAACAAAAAACTATAGAAACAATGGCGAATTGACATAAGAGCGTCAGGAGGGGAGCGAACAAATGCAAGAGTTTGAAGATTTACTTGCTCGTCAAAATCAGCTGCAAGCTGAGGCCGCTGTAGTGGTGGAAGAATTGAACCTTATTCAAATGCTAAAAGCGGCCGGTGTGCCCGTTAAAGTTGGAAGTGCGGCACTTGGTTTAATGACTTGGAGAGACCTTGATTTGACGGTCATTTGTTCCAAGTTGGACGTTACTGTAATTTCCGGAATTGCTTCGCAATTGATATTGAATCCCAAGATTCGGCAGATGAAATTTATGAACGATACCGGTAGCTGGAACACTGATCCGGCTTACCCGGACGGGTATTTTATTGGATTGGATTACATATCCAAAAGCGAGAACCAATGGTCACTGGATATTTGGTTTGTTGATGATCCTGAGAAACAACCTGATCTGCGGCATATTCGTACGTTGCCCGGTCGTCTTCATGAAGAGGCGGTTCTCTCTATCCTACGGATCAAAACCGTCTGGGCATCGAGAGCCGAGTATGGTAAACAGGTGAAAAGCTTTGATATCTATACGGCTGTATTAGATCATAAAGTGAGCACACCCGCTGAATTTGAACAATGGCTGCAAAACCGCAACAACAATATATCACCTTGAGTCTTTTGAAGGGGGAAGCCTGATGCCGGATTTTTCAACTTTACTGGCGTATGTTATCGTTGTCATTCTTCTATTTTTAATTCCAGGACCGGCCGTTCTTCTTACCATTACTCGTACCGTTCAAAACGGGCGAAAAGGAGGCATTATGGCAGGGCTTGGCATCGCAATCGGAGATTTTCTTCACACGATATTTACTACTGTCGGGCTTTCCACTATACTGATGACCTCTGCTCAAGCTTTCAATATTGTTAAATATGCAGGAGCGGTATACTTACTATATTTAGGAATTCGTGAAATGATGAGTAAGTCATCAGAACCACAACTTCCAAAGGTTAAATCGGGTCTTTTCGGCAACTGTTGCAGAAGTTCTTAATCCAAAGACAGCATTGTTTTTTCTGGCGTTTTTGCCTCAATTTGTTCATCACGAACGAGGTCAAGTCACCACGCAGTTTTTGATCCTTGGTATCATCTTTGTGATTTTAAGTGCATTGTATACAACCTCAATTGTAATAGGTATCTCTGCGCTTGGAAAACTGGTTAAAGGGAGGACATGGATAAGCCGGTTAAGCTGCCTAAGTGGCAAATTCGTCGGAGCAATTTATATCGGACTAGGCCTAAAGGTTGCATTCCAAAGACAGTAATGATGGTTTGGGGTATGACTTTTGGTAACATCAAGATTGATGGCCGCCCTTTAGTGATATCGTCAAGTAGACGGTGGAATAAAACAAAATTTCTAAACAGCCTTAGCTCGAGCTTCCCATCGGGCTAAGGCTGTTTTAGTCTAGCATACTTCTCCCATCTTTGAGAAAGGCACATCACGTACGGCAGGATCGAGGGCGACGCAAGGCTGCCCGGATAGACAGAGCGCCTGTGGGGGTGTTCTCTTTTTTACGTAGCTCCTCACCATTTTTTCATAAAATATATCAATATGATATGTTTACTTATTATATTATTTTGATATAATAAAATCGATCAAACGAATAAGGAGGAAATATAAGATGTTCAAAAGCGGCAATGTGACTGTAATGGTAGCGGATATGAAAAAGGCGGTAAAATTTTACGCGGAAACCTTGGGATTGGAGCTGCAGCACGGTGACGGGCATTTTGCGCAAATCGCGGCACCTGGATTGACGATCGGTCTTCTGCATCTTGCCGGAGAACAAGGTTCCCTTCCGGAAAAATCGGGCTGCATGACCATAGGGTTTGAGGTGGAAGACATGGAATCAGCCATCGAAACGCTGAAAACCCGCGGCGTTCAATTCCACGATTCCGTGGAAGGCAAGGCGGCTAATGTCACGCATTTCAACGATCCTGAAGGCAATACCCTTTACTTGGTTTGCAATCGTTAAACCAAAGGGCGGCATAAAGAAAATGTAAGGAGGCGTTTTTCGCATGGCCTCGAAAACCAAGGTCAACATGGTTGTCGCCGGTCTGCTGGCAGCGATGTTTATTGGCGCTTTGGATGCGACCGTCGTCGCCACCGCTACCCCGCATATGATCAAGGATTTGCACGGCGAGACGCTGTTCAGTTGGGTGTTTGCGGTTTATACGTTGACCACCTGCGTGGCGACCCCCATTTTCGGCAAGCTCGCCGATTTGTTCGGGCGCAAACCCGTGTTCGCCGCCGGCATCGGTTTATTCGTGCTCGGTTCCATCTTGTGCGGAGCCGCGCAATCGATGAAGGGCCTCATTTGGTTCCGGGCTTTGCAAGGATTTGGCGCCGGGGCGCTTGCGCCCGTGTGCTTTACTGTCATCGGCGATTTGTTCTCGGGCAAGCAGCGCGGCAAAATGATGGGTTTCTTTTCGTCCGTTTGGTCCGTGGCTGGCCTTCTCGGCCCGCTAATCGGAGGCTACTTCGTCGATCAAGTTTCCTGGCGATGGATTTTCTACATCAACGTGCCGATCGGCATCATCGCCCTGCTGCTGGTGGTCGTATTTTTGCACCAGCCGATCGAACGTCAGGCGAAAAAAATCGATTATCTCGGCGCGATTATGTTTACCATTACTTTCTCCGCGCTGTTGTATGCGCTGCTGAGCGGCGGGTCCCGGCATTCCTGGGATTCCCCGGTGATCGTGGGGCTGTTCGCGGCATCGGCCGTATGTTTTATGTTGTTCCTCTGGATTGAAAAACGGGCGGAGGAACCGATGATCCCGTTATCGATTTTCCGCATCCGCGTATTGAACGTCACCAATATCAGCGGATTTCTGACGTTCAGCATTACGACGGGGTTGACGGTGTACTCGCCGATCTGGATTCAATCCGTGCTCGGCAATTCCGCGATAAGCTCGGCCCTGATCGTTATGCCGATGTCGCTGACCTGGCCGCTCGCCTCCAACATCGCCGGACGGCTCATGTACCGGGTTGGGGTGAAGGCATCGATCGTATTCGGCTCATCGCTCGTCATGGCAGGCTCCATCTGGCTGATTGCGCTTCAGATGAACTCGCCCTACGTATTTTGGATCGGTATCCTCGTGCTAATCGGACTGGGAATGGGGTTCGTTGCGACGCCCTCCACCGTTGTCGTGCAATCGGTCGTCGGCTGGGAAAAACGCGGCGTCGCCAACGCTTCCAGCATGCTGGCCCGTGCGCTGGGCCAAACGGTCGGTATCGCGGTATTCGGCACGATTTACAACCAGTATGTAACCATAATCGGCTCCAAAACGGAGCTGACTGCCGGAATGCATGCCGTTTTTCTGCTCATGTTGGGGATCGCGATTGCGAACCTGTTCGCCGTATCATTCCTGCCGAAACACCGCCAAGTGATGGCGCAGCAGCATTCGGCGTAACGGCAGTGTAACAAAGCGAAATACCGGAACCGGCCGCAAACGGATGCGGCCAGGTAAAGCCGCGACCTGCGGCTTTTCTGTTTTTTCAGGCAGCCGTATGTTATACTGTTGTTTGCTTAAAAGCAGTAAACCTACAAGGGGGGCCTTTCGTTTGTACGAATTGTTCATACTCGGCGAATTGATGAATAACCCGATGCACGGCTATTTGCTGCATCAGATTTTGAACGGGATCGTTGGTCCTACGCGAAAAGTCAGCTGGGGGGCGATTTATCCGCTGATCCACGGCATGCTTGCGGACGGGCTGATCGAACAGGTTCCCGATGAGCAACCGGAGGGTGCCAAACAAGGAAGAGGAAAAAAAGTAAAGACTTATAAACTTACGGACGAAGGCAGAATACGTTTTTTTCGGTTAATGGAAGAACCGATTCCATATTCGCCGGATTACGAGCTGCATTTTTATACGAAACTGAAAAATTTTGAACTGATCAGCAAGGAATTGCAGTTTTTAATTTTGCATCAATACAAAGATTACCTGCGTTATGAAATCCGCCACGAGGAAGAACGGTTGGAATATGCGAGCAAAGACGAACGGATTCCCGGCGGGGAGCAGAAATATATTCAGATCTTTTTCCGGCATAGGTTGGAAAAGCTTCGATTTGATGAAACGTGGGTAATGCAGTTAATCGAGAGCCATCGCGTGGATGGACAAGGGCTTGAGCGGGAGTGAAATTGAAAGGCTTAAGGATAGCAGTTCATTAATAGGATGGGGGCGAGCTAAAAAGGCTGGCCCCTTTGTTTATTCCTCACACGCTTTTATTTTCTGGATATTCGGAATATTTGATTGAAAGTCATTCAATATAACATAGTGATCTAAAATCAGAATATATGGTTTTCTGTCGATAACTTGGCGAGTCGTATACTTATCGTTTTGTCGTAAAAGAGGCCGGGACACACTGGCATCACTCCATTGATAATGTACAGTAACCTACTGGGAGGGTCAATTGTTGAATAAAAAACATCTGTTGATTTTGAAACAAATGACGCGAAAGGGCGAAAATATCCTATTTTGATTTACTTTAGCAATCCATGACTTGAACTGAAAGCGAAGGAGTGGGTTATTTGAGATTGGACATATATAATTGGATGCCTCTATCCATACCGGAAATTCATGATATCTTCTCTGAAATACCGATTCATTGGTGCATTGCCGGCGGTTGGGCACTGGATTTACATCTTGGTAAACAAACAAGGAAGCATAGCGATGTAGACATTGCGATTACAAGGGAGCAGCACCTGCTTGCATATCAATATTTAAATCAAGATTGGGTTTTATATAAAGCAGAAGAAGGCAAACTTACTCTTTGGCAAGACCAGGAATACTTGCATACAACAAATGATATATGGGTTAGCAGAAGTAAAGATGCCCCGTTTGTTTTTCAATTGATGCTATTGAATACAGAGGGGACCTCGTGGAAATACAATCGAAATCACTTGATAACAAGACCGGTCTATGAGTTGTTTCTAAAAACAAAGGAAGAAATACCTTACATGAGACCCGAGATCCAGCTCCTTTATAAAGGAGGGGCTTCTCAAGTAAGGGAAAAAGATTATCTGGATTTTCAAACCGTACTGCCAATTCTTTCACCTAAAGAAAAGGCATGGCTGAAATCCTCACTAAACCTTCAATTTCCGGAAGGACACGAATGGATTTCTTCTTTAAAATAGTTTCTTCAGACGAGGGCAATTGAAACCCCGCGGAAAGTTGCCTTACTCCTTGCATCTTCCGGTTATGGATTACCTTGTCCAAAATTTCGCGGGTGGTTAAAAAGATGGGTGATTTTAGTAGAGTGGAGGAGTAAACGCCGTTCCGGGGATGACGAGCGCCCGGTCCAAACTAGTCGACCGATCACCACCCTATATGCTGCACTTGAGTATAAGATAACCTGAGATATATATTCATAAGTTTGGGATTTCTATCCGCGCGCGTCCTTCTCGTTGAATGATACCCTACATTCAAACTGTAAGGCAAAAAGAATAACTGAATGCAACTCAGGATGAAGGTAAGAACCGGCCGATGTGGTATTATCCCCTCATGGTAGACAACGAAAAAGTACCGATCTCTTACTTGTTTCGAGAACAGTGGACATACTTAGCGAGAAAACAGATCTTACCGGTGTTCCCCTGCATTCTGACCAAGGGTTTCAGTACACCTAAAGCCATTTAACCGAAAACTCAGAAAGCTTGGAGTCATTGGCAGCCATTCTAGGCGTGGAAACTGCTTTGACAATGCTTGTATTGAGTCATTCTTTTCCCATTTGAAGACCGAAAAAATCTATCTATTCCATCTAAGTCGATTTCGGAGTTGGAACAGGCTATTCAAGAGTACGTTTCGTTTTATAACCATGAACGTTTTCAGAAGAAACTAAACGACCGTTCCCCAGTGGAGTACCGAGAAACGGTCGCAGCATAATGGTGTCTTTTTATTCTTGTCTACTTGACAGGGTTATGACCAAGTCGAGCTGGCACCTGGTCCATAATAGATGTATGTAGGTGAATAAATATACAAATCCAGATTTGCGGGAATTCTCACTAATACTGAAAATGGGTATCTTATCCGGCGTTTACAAAGGAACTCCTCTCATTAAATATGAAAACACGCCTTGATGCATCAGCATTTTTCGGTTGGTTTTTCTCACTAAATATGACAACACACAAGTGAGTAACCATTATAATTGAGACAGATTGGCGGCCTTGATTCATCAGAAACATGGATGAGTCAAGGCTTATTTCGCCTCATTCATAACCTGAGTGTATCTATGCCAGTTAAGAATATATTTAATTTATGCAGCGGCTTCGAATACAATGAGCGTATAGTCAAGCGTGAGATCACCGCGGCAGCAAGTGATTCGTCCCGAATGCCATAGTTGGCGCGGCCAAGGTGGTGTTCACGTGTCATTCGAACTAAAATACAAGTTTTGCGGAGGGGATTCAATTGGGAAAACAATTTCCGGCCATGCTTCCGGAGCACATGGACTTTATCCGAAAGCAGCATCTGTTCTTTGTCGGAACGGCACCTATATCGCGGGATGGTCATGTCAATCTGTCGCCGAAGGGATATGACAGTTTTCGGATCATGTCCGAGTCTAAGGTCGCGTATTTGGATTTGACCGGCAGCGGCAATGAGACCAGCGCCCATCTCGAAGAGAATGGTCGAATTACGATCATGTTCTGCGCATTTCAGGGACCGCCGAACATCATGCGGCTGTACGGAACCGGCACCGTAATTCTCCCGGAGGACAGCGAGTGGGAGGGGTTATACGGAATGTTCGATCCGCTGCCTGGAGTCCGGCAGATCATTGTGGTCGATATATATAAAGTCCAGACGTCCTGCGGTTATGCAGTTCCGTTCATGTCGTACGAAAAGGAGAGGGACACGCTGCAGCGGTGGGCGGAGCAAAAAGGTGAAGAAGGCTTGCGCAGTTACTGGCAGGAAAAGAACATGAGCAGCCTTGACCGATTGCCGACGTCACTAGGGAAACGAAACGTATAGGGACATAGTGATCAGTTCAAGGCTTTAATGTCGGAAGCAAGATTTCTCTTTTGTTCAAATGTACCGAAGAACCCACTCTTTTATTAGAGCTGCAACTATAGTGACATCACAATCCGTTGTATAGATGGTAGGCATAGGTGGGGAAAAGTCCTTATCGGCCATATCAAGCAATGCTTTGGCAAAGTTTTTGTGGTCCTGTATCATTTCTTCTGACCAATTTCTTTCACGCAAACGTTTCTCACGTGTTTCTTCATCACAGTGCAGGTTCAGATAATATACATGCTTGAAACAAGGAAAGTCTGCACATTTTTCAATATCCCAAGGCATCATGGTTCCGCATAAAATAGTCATGCGCCCGCTTTGGGCGGTATTTCGTGCAACCCGAAGCCAAATATTCCGTATTTTCTCCCAATCCTGTCCAACAAACTCGATCATATCATCAGGGTCAAAAACATCAAAATCAGGCATTATAGCGCGCAGTTCTTTCACGACATATGTTTTCCCTGACCCGCTGGCGCCTGTGACAATAAATAAAGGCAATTTATTTTCCATTTGTTATCCCCTCCCTTTATGCAATTATATATTCCCATAGCTTTTTTAAAACAAAGAACAGACTATTGAGCAGCCTCTTACCAGCCTCAATAGTCTTTCTTTGTTCATAATTGTTTGCGAAAAGGATGGGGCCAGCCTTATTGTTTTGCTTGAGGTTACAGCATTTCACTTTACCTGCTGCGAAGACAGCGAAAAACGGAAAAAATCCTGCAGCAGCACCGAAGCCGCACCCACCAGCTTGGCATCTTTGCCAAGGGAGGAGGTAACGATCTGCAGCGGGCCGGAATTCAAAGTCAGCGCGTGTTTCGCAACATAGGAGCGAACCCGTTCAAGCAGCATGCTGTCTTCCAGGATCAGTTCGCCGCCCAGGATGATCGCTTCCGGATTAAACAGATTGATGAGATTTACGAGACCAGGGCCCAAATAACCAGCGATTTCCTCGGTGATGTCAACTGCCAGCGTGTCGCCCTGCTGCACGGCTTCGTGGAACATTTCGGGCGTAAGCTGCGGCGGGGGTCCACCTGCAGGAGCAAGAATGGTATGTCTTCGACGGGAGATGGAAGTAACGATCCTTCCGTAAACCGCGGGCCAGCTGATATAGTTTTCGAGACATCCGTAGTTGCCGCATTCGCAGCGGATGCCGCTGCGGTCCACGCTGGTATGTCCGAATTCGCTGGCGCCTCCTTTTTTACCGCGCAGCACCGCGTCATTGATGATGATGCCTGCCCCGACACCGTCGCCAACGGTAACATAGATCATATCGCTGTAATGCCTATTGCCGATCTGCTTTTCCGCGAGAACGATGGCGTTCATATCATTTTCTACCCATACCTTGACCCCGTAGCGTTCGGCAAGAATGTCCCTGATTGCGATATTTTGCAGCTGCAGCTTGGAATTGTAACGAACAATCCCTTCTTTATGATCGACAATGCCCGGGACCGCCACCGATATTCCGATGCATTTGTTCAACTCCATGTACTCTTCGTTCAATTGATCGATCAGGCCAATGGCCGCCTGTATGACCTCTTCGCCATACAGCTGCTTGACGGCTAATGATTTGCGTGACAGGATCTTGGCTTCCAGATTCACGTGGGCCGCTTCGATAATAGAGTTGGAGATGGAGACGCTGATCAGGTAAAAGTTGTTGGGAGCGAAGCTGACCATGATCGGCTTTCTGCCTCCGCTCGACGCGCCGGCGCCCAGTTCGTCGACAAATCCCTCTTTAATCATTTCCTGGACAGCCGTCGCCACGGTCGTGGGGCTGATTTTATTCATTTTTGCAATTTCGCTCCGGGAAATAGGCCCATGCTTGCGGATCGTATTCAGGATGATGGAGCGGTTCAGTTCCTGAATGAGCTTTAAATCCCCTGTTCGCATTTTTTCCAAGTGATCACTCTCCAACTTAATTCACTTACTGGAATAACAAAAACTTTTTATAACATAAATATAACAGAGGTCTTGAAAAAAACATAATGCTTTGTAATAATGTAAATCAAACGTAAGGCAAGCGGTACCAAGTTTACGAAAGTCCTCAAATTCCTCTGTTTAATTAACTTTTTATATATAAATGATCATGTGATTCGTTCGATTCATACCCTGAATACTTTATTTTTTTAACATGGATAGACGTTTTCTTATATCAGTTTCACAGGTTTCACGTTATTTATTCATTCATATAGCTCTTATTTTTTTGACCACTTATTTCATTCGTTGGAGTAAGTGATTTTCCCAACGCTGTTATGCCGACCATTCTGTATGGAGGTGATGTCCCAATTCTTCACAGGCTGTACGTAATTAAGCGACCGAGGCGAGTCATCCGCACCATTCCATGACCGGCTGTGCTGCCGTCGTGGCGAAATGCTTTCATTGCCAGGTAATCATTGACATGTCAGTGCCGAAAGCCGGAAGTTGAAAACACTTTGATTGCTGGAGGGTTCGCGATGAAAAAGACAGGTATATTGTTCATGTCACTTTTGTTGATGGTATGCGTAACACTTACAGCTTGCGGCGGAGGAGAGAGCGCTGCCGGAGGAAAAGGCAAGAAGACGATCAATCTTGCGCTGTGGGATGAAAATGCGAAGGAATTTGTGGACAAATCCATCGCACTTTATAAAGAGACCCACCCTGATGTGGAGGTCAAGGTCACTTATACGCCTTTTGCAGACTATTGGACGAAGCTGAAAACCAGTCTGGCCGGCAAAGGCGGTCCTGATGTGTTCTGGATGAACGGGCCCAACTTTTATAGTTATGCGTCCAGTGGATTATTAAAAGATCTGCAGCCGTTGATTGAGCAGAGCAAGATGGATGTCTCCGTATATAACGAACTGCTCCGCAATATGTACACCTATGAAGGCAAGCTGTACGGAATTCCGTACTTTCAGGATGTCGTGGGACTCTATTACAACAAAGAATTGTTCGACAAGGCGGGTGTTGCATACCCGGATAATACATGGACATGGGATACCCTGGAGCAAAATGGCCGGAAGCTGACGGACAAGGAAAACGGGGTATACGGTTTTATCGCACCAGTCATCGACAGCCAGCCAGGTTATTACAACTTTATAGCCCAGGCAGGCGGATATGTGATCAGCGAAGACAAGACCAAGTCCGGATTCGATTCGCCGGAAGCATTGGCAGCGTTTGAATGGATGGACTCTTTGATCAAGGCAGGCATCTCGCCGACCGCCCAGCAGCAGCTGGAAACGGAACCGAAGCAGATGTTTGCATCCGGCAAAGCGGCGATGTTCCCGGCGATCTCCGTAAGTGTGCCTGAACTTCATGGCATTCTGGGGGACAAACTCGGGGTGGCGGAGCTGCCGGCAGGCAAGCGCAAAGCCAGCATCGTGCACGGGCTGAGCTGGTCGATCAACAAGAGCACCGAACATGAACAGGAAGCGTGGGAGCTGATCCAGGCGCTTGCCGGGGAAGAAGGCAGCAAGTATTTGGCTGAAAGCGGATTCAGCATTCCTGCATATAAGGGAGCGGAGGAAGGATGGCTGAAGTCCGTGCCGGGTCTGGAGCTGACGGTATTCACGGACAGTCTGGAGTTTGGCGTGCAGTACCCGATTTCGGAAAAAACAGCGGAGTGGCAGGCGGTAGAAACGAAAGAGCTGCAGAACGCTTTCCTCGGCAAACAGTCCATTCCGGATGCCCTGCATAAAATCGCCGCCGAAATGAACGCCATTCTGGAAACCGAGAGGTGATCCGTCATGTACGAAGCTGAAATGACCGGAGTCCAGTCCAAAACGGCCGGAGTGAAACCCAGAATGTCCAGACTGGGCTGGATTGAGGCGATGTGGGCATACATATTCATCAGTCCGCTCGTGCTTGGGCTGTTCCTGTTCTACATGGCCCCATCCGCCGTATCCCTTGCGTTGTCTTTTACAGACTGGGACGGGCTTGCCGCCCCCGCGTTCACCGGACTGGCCAATTTCCAGCGGTTAATGGAGGATCCCGTATTTCTGAAGTCACTGGGGAATACATTTCTGTATACGATTGTGTCCGTGCCTGTCACAACGGCTCTGGCGACGATCCTGGCCGCACTGCTCAATCAGCCCATCCGGGGCAAGACCGTTTACCGTACGCTCTACTTCATTCCCGTCATTACGATGCCTATCGCCGTTGGCATGGTGTGGAGATGGCTGTACAACTCCGAATACGGGCTGATCAACTACGTGCTTGGACAGCTGGGCCTGCCGCAGCCGAACTGGCTGTTCGATGAGAACATCGCATTGTTCTCGATCATCCTCATCAGCATCTGGAGCGGTATCGGGTACAGCGCCGTCATTCTCCTGGCCGGATTGCAGGGGATATCAGGGTCATATTACGAAGCGGCCGCGATCGACGGGGCAGGCAAAGTACGCCAGTTTTTTCAGATTACGCTTCCTCTGCTTACGCCCAGCCTGTTTTTTGTCGTCGTGATGTCTTTCATTAATTCGTTTCAAATTTTTGATCTCGTGTACATTATGGTGGGCAAGCAGGATTCCATGCTCGATTCGACCCGAACAATCGTATACAGCATCTGGGAGAACGGATTCAAATATTTTGACATGGGTTATGCATCCTCCCAGGCGTTTGTACTGTTTGTGGTCATTCTGATCTTTACGATCGTGCAAATGATTTTCCAGAAAAAATGGGTCCATTACCAATAGGGTCACCGATCCGGTGAAAGGAGGGGTTCATCTTGGCTACGAATACGGCAGTGAGGCCGAACCGCGCCGGAGGCATATGGAAGCATATCGTGCTGGCGGCGGGAGCGGCTGTAATGATTGTGCCTTTCTTGTGGATGATCTCGACTTCGTTAAAGTCGTACGCGGATTCGATGCAGATACCGCCCGTATGGATACCGCCTGAGCTTCACTGGGACAATTATGCGAAAGTATTCGATAAAATCCCGTTCATGGAGTATTACCTGAATACCTTATTGATGACCGCCGGCCGAACGGTCGGCCAGCTGCTGATCTGCTCGATTGCGGCATTTGCCTTTGCGTGCATGCGGTTTCCGGGCAAAAATATCATTTTCATCGCTCTGCTGTCGGTCCTGATGGTTCCCTCCCAGGTCGTCATGATTCCGAGCTTTGTCATCATGCGGGATCTGGGATGGCTGGACACGTTCTACGCACTGATTATTCCGGGTATGTTCAGCGCCTTCGGCACCTTCCTGCTGCGCCAGTTTTTTCTCGGGCTGCCGCGGGATTTGGAGGAGGCCGGTAAAATAGACGGCTGCAGTTATTTCGGTATTTTTGCAAGGATCTACCTGCCGCTGTCACGGTCTGCGCTTGTCTCGCTGGCGATCTTCACGGTGATGGCTTCATGGAATGATCTGCAGTGGCCTTTGATCATGACCAGCTCGGACGAAATGCGTGTGCTCTCCATTGGCGTCTCGACGTTCCAGGGACAGCACAGCACGGATTATCCGCTGTTAATGGCCGCAGCAGTGATGACTACACTGCCCCTGATTATCGTATTTATATTTCTGCAGCGCTATTTCATTGAAGGTATTGCGATGAGTGGCATTAAAGGTTGAATGACAAAGGAGATGGGATCTGTGATCAAGGTTGTGGTGATTGGCGCAGGAACAATGGGCAGTACACATGCCCAGGCATATGAGCAGATGGAAGGCGTACAAGTGGCAGGAGTGGTCGATATCCAGCCGGAACGGGCGCAGTCACTGGCCGAAGAGGTGCATGCCCGTCCATTTGCTTCCTACGAGGAAGCGATGTCGGCTCTGGATGATGTCGATGTGGTGGATGTGTGCCTGCCTACTTATCTTCATAAACAATATGTGCTCCAGGCTGCGCAGGCAGGCAAGCATGTCATCTGTGAAAAACCGCTCGCCCGTCATCTTGCGGATGCGGAAGAGATGATTGCGGTGTGCAAGCAGCATGGAGTGAAGCTGTTTGTCGGGCATGTACTGCGTTTCTTCCCTGAATATGCGCAGGCCAGAACGGTGATTGAAGCTGGTGATCTTGGCGAGATCGGTGTCGTGCGGACTTCCCGGGGCGGCGCTTTTCCGCGCGCGTGGAACAATTGGTATGCAGACTATTCGTTAAGCGGCGGGCTTACGCTCGATATGATCATTCATGACTTCGATTATTTGCGCTGGTGCTTCGGCGAGGTGGACAGAGTTTATGCGAAAAGCTTGCGCGGGCGCGTGTATGGGCAGATCGATTATGCGCTCGTCACGCTTCGCTTCCAGAGCGGAGTCATTGCGCATGTCGAAGGCACATGGGCGCATGAATCATTTGCCATGAGTTTTGAAATCGCGGGGAAAAATGGGGTTCTTCATTTTGACAGTGCCCGGGATAATCCGGTTACAGCCGTAAGCCGCAACGAGGTGCAGGGTGGGCCCGGGGTCGCCGTACCGGAAAGTCCGCTCCGTGAAGGCACCTATTATCGTGAGCTGAAGCATTTCATGGATTGTATTGCGAACGGAAGCGAGCCGCAGATCACGGCGGAAGACGGACTGGAGGCCCTTCGCATATCACTGGCCGCACTGGAGTCCATGGAAACGGGCAAACCGGTCACGCTGATTCATAAATCATCTGTTATGCAGCATCAATCTTAAGGGGGCTCGACGATGAAGATCGGAATCATCAGTTTTGCACATATGCATGCCTACAGCTATGCATCAGCATTACAGAAGTTGAACGGCGCCGTGCTTGCAGGTATTGCCGATGACAATGCTGCTCGCGGCAAGCAATTTGCCGAGACGTTCGGTACGCAGTTGTACACCGACTACCATGAGCTTTTGCAGCAGGATATCGAGGGTGTTATTGTAACATCGGAAAATGCAAATCACAAAGAGCATGTCATTGCCGCTGCCAAGGCAGGCAAGCATGTGCTGTGCGAGAAGCCCTTGGCCACGAATGTGGAGGATGCCCTCGAAATGATTGAAGTGTGCCGGCAGCATGGCGTCATCCTGCAGACAGCCTTTCCGGTACGCTACAATTCCAGCATTGTAAGGGCGAAAGAAATGATCGATGAAGGCAGGATTGGACGCATCCTGGCCATGAGAGGAACGAACCGCGGACAAAATCCGGGAGGGTGGTTCGTGGAGCCGGCCTTGTCGGGCGGCGGAGCGGTCATGGATCATACCGTGCATGTCGTCGATATTATGCGCTGGTTCACAGGATATGAGGTCAAGGAGGTGTATGCGGAGATCGACACTCATTTCTCCGATACCCCGATTGACGATTGCGGCATCCTGACGATGGAATTTGAACATGGAATATTCGCCACGCTTGACTGCAGTTGGTCGCGCAACAAAACCTTTCCGACCTGGGGAGACGTTACGCTGGAAATTATCGGTTCTGAAGGAACGATAAGCATTGATGCTCTGGACCAGAAGCTGCATGTGCATACCGATCAGCACGGGTACCGCCACTCGTTCTGGGGTGACGATATGGATGAAGGGCTCATCGCCGGTTTTGTCCGCGCTATCCGGGAGGGCAAAGCGCCAATTACCGGAGAGGACGGCATGAGGGCCGTGGAAGTGGCGCTCGCCGCTTATCAATCCGCGAAGATTAAGGAACCTGTCGCTACCGGGCTGTAACCAAAAGGGAGGAGGATGAACGATTTATGCTGAAAGCCATGAATCAATGGGGATTTCCGGACGGGACACCGCTGGAAAAGGTGTTTGCCGTCAGCAAGGAGGCCGGATTTGACGCGGTTGAACTCAATCTGTATCCGGTCGGTGGTACGGGATTGACGATGGAAACGACGGCGGCGGAAGCGGAGGAGATCGGGCTTCTTGCACAGCGGCACGGAATCCGGCTGCTCAGTCTGTCGACGGGTATGCTGTGGGAGTCACCTTTGTCTGCGGGAGACGCCTCTGTCCGGCAGGAAGGCGCACGGATCGTTGCCAAACAGCTGGAGCTGGCTGCAGCCCTGGGAATGGACACGATACTTGTCGTTCCCGGTTCCGTGGATGACAACACCTCCTATGATGATTGCTACCGGAACAGCCAGGAGGAGATCGGGAAGCTGCTTCCGCTGGCGGAAAAGCTGGGTGTGTCCATCGGCATTGAGAACGTATGGAACAAATTTCTGTTGTCCCCGCTTGAAATGGCGCGTTATATTGACGAGTTCCAATCACCACGGGTAGGTGCTTATTTTGATGTCGGCAATGTGCTGCAATTCGGCTATCCCGAGCAATGGATCCGCATTCTCGGTCCGCGCATACGCAAGGTGCATGTTAAGGATTTCAGCAGAGCCGTCGGCAACATCAACGGATTTGTGCCGCTGTTAAGCGGAGATGTGAACTGGACTGCGGTGCGTGCTGCGCTGCAGGACATCGGTTATGATGATGTGCTCACCGCAGAGCTGACTGCCTATGAGCATGCTCCGCTGCAAATGATTTTTGATACGGCGCGTCACCTGGATTGTATTATCGAACAGATGCCTGCGGGAGTAACGGAGTAATATTGAAGGAGGCTGAAATCATTCCATATGGATAAAGTGAGGGTTGGCATAGTCGGGATAGGCGGCATCGGGCATACTCATTTGGATAATCTGGCAGCGAATGATTCCGTTGAAGTTACCGCGGTGTGTGATGTGAACCGTAAGCTCGGGCAAGAGAAAGCTGCTGCCGTTGGAGCGGTATATTATGAGCAGGCGGATGATATGTTCGAGCAGGCTCAAACGGATGCCGTCTTTGTCTGTGTACCGCCGTTTGCGCATGGACAGATTGAGGAGCAGGCTGCGGCACGCGGAATTCATCTGTTTGTGGAAAAGCCCCTTGGCTTGGAGATGGCAGCTGTACAGAGGAAGGCAGCAGCAATAGAACAGGCAGGCATCATCCATGGCTCGGGATACTGCCTGCGCTATATGGACATTGTCCGGATCGCCAGATCGTATTTGCAGGACAAAGAAATCGGCATGGTGCGGGCCCACTATTTGTCATCCTTTGTGGAGACACCGTGGTGGAGGGACATGAGCAAATCAGGCGGCCAGCTCGTGGAGCAGTCGACGCATACGGTCGATCTTGTCCGCTATCTTGCCGGTGAGATGAGCGAAGTGTATGCCCATATGGATCTGCGCTTCATGAAGGATATGGACGGCATGAATGCGCCTGACGTGACTTCTGTCAGCGTTGTATTCGAATCAGGTGCCATCGGGCATATCGACAGCACCTGTATACAGCCGGATCACCGCTCAGGCATTGAACTGCTCGGGCGCGGTTTCCGTGTGGTCATTGACGGATCCGAATTGACGCTTGTAGATGAGGAAGGAACACAATCGTTTAAGAGGGATACCGATTTTTACAAGGCACAGGACGATGCCTTCATTGAAGCGGTGCGAACGGGGGACCGGAGCCTGATTCTGTCCTCGTACACAGACGCCATGCGCACTTTGGAGGTTACGCTGCGGGCGAATGAATCCGCCAAGTCAGGTCTTCCCATTAAGCTGTAAGGGTTCGAGAAGAAGCCTGGCATCTCGCGGACTTAGGGTGGTCAGGGAGCTGGCTTGAAATTAATCGAAGCGGCTATTCAAATTAAATCCAAAGCCTTGATTCATTGGAAGCATTAATGAATCAAGGCTTTTTTGTCCACATGTCGTATTTCATCGTCTCAAGATGAATTTTTACACTGAGGTAATCCTTTCAGATAAAAAACGAGTCTTACATAGTTTTTTTTGGGGCAGACCACAGAAATCTAAGTCATGATCCATCAGATTACGTATGTTACTATGTAATTGGAGAATTTGTTCACCACCTTGAAAGGAGCGATATCTTGAAAATAGGCCAGCTATCCAAAGCGACCGGTGCCAGCACTCGATCGATCAGATATTACGAAAAGAAAAATCTGTTGACTGCAAAACGTATGGATAATGATTATCGTGAATTCGACGAATCTGATGTTAAACGGATCAAAACGATACAGATTTATTTAGACGTCGGTCTGTCGACGAGGGAAATTAATGGAATATTGAATTGTCATGAGAATTATGATGCTTACGACAGTGACGATTTCTGTGAGGAATTGCTCGGTGCCTATGAGGAAAAACATGCAGAAATCGTTCAGCAAATTCAAACGCTGACTGTAGCACAGCAGAAATTGGAACAACGTATTAAACAAATGAGACTCCGGAGAACGTTGATAGGAACGGTGAGCAGCTCAGCCGAGCAATCAAACCAATCTTCATGACCAAAAAGGTTTAAGGAAGGGCCAACTTACAATATGGATAATCGGCGGGCGTTTACAAGATGGATGAATGAACGATAGATATTAAGCACACATGAATGTACCGGCTGCATTCGTGTTCAGGCTTTGATTTATTTAGCAAAAAGAACAGCGAGGGAAGCCGGGCCCCTCCGCTGTTCTTTTTATAGAAGTTGTAATTAAACGATCTTTTTAACAGCAGCAACTGCATTTTCGTAGTTAGGGTGCTCTGTCATTTCGCCCACATACTCAACGTATTGAATGATATTGTTAGCATCGATTACAAAGACGGATCTCATCAACAATTGAATTTCTTTAATGAGAACGCCATATGATTGGCCAAAGTTGCGGTCTTTATAATCGGATAAGATGATTACGTTGTCGATGCCTTCAGCGGCGCTCCAACGGGATTGTGCAAAAGGAAGATCCACGCTGATGGTTATTACAACCACGTTATCGCCAAGCTTTGCGGCTTCCTCTTCAAAACGGCGGGTTTGAGCGTCGCATACACCTGTATGATCGAGGGAAGGAACGACACTGATTAGTTTGACTTTCCCGGCATAATCAGCCAAGGATACTTGCTCTATCAAATTTTTGTTAACTTTGAAGTCAGGAGCTTTGTCGCCGACCTTCAATTCAGGTCCTACTAAAGTAAGTGGGTTGCCTTGAGCTGTTGCTACACCAGTACGTTCTTGTGCCATTGTAATAGGCCTCCTTATTTTTCAATGAGAATGATTGGGATTTGACCAAGATTTATTATAAGTTTTTTATTAAACGAGAGTTTTAACAGCAGTAACTGCATTTTCGTAGTTAAGGTGCTCTGTCATTTCGCTCACATACTCAACGTATTGTACGGTATTGTTAGGATTGCTGCCTCTCTTCGCGAGTGGGGCCGTAAACGCCAGGTACCACCAATCCGGCTTGACGCATGAGCACGAACATTTGTCCACGATGATGGGCCTGGTGCTGGATCAGCAAACGCAACACTGCAGAAATAGGTAACTCAATCCTGCCCCACATATTCCGGGTTTCGCTTAACGTCGCATCGTTCCATTGCGTCTGCAGCGCATCCAGCATCGCACGGCTCGTCCGGTCATAGGCCTCTGTGATTGCAGCCGCCGATGTTGGTTGATCGTTGTCTTTTCCTTGATCCTGGAATTCCAGCCAATTTCCTTCGGGTTGGAATTCCAGCCCCGCTGCGGACAAAAAGTAATGAACCGCAAGTGTTATATGCCACGCCAGTTTCCCCAAAGTGAAATAATCTGGAGCCACTTGCTGCTGAAGAGACTCGTTCGTCAGGACTTGGAGGACCTTCTGTGTGGAGGCCGCTTCCATTTTCCACTCATCGATAAATTGATGCAAACTAGTAAACATGTGCTTATCACCCTACTTTTCAGAAAATTCCTTTATTCTACTTCGAACGAGAAACCGAATGCGATTTCTTTCAATTCCTTTTGGATCACCTACTTTAAACTAGCTCTTTTTTTTATTTGGATATCTCATCTCCTTTCTCCTTTATCTTAAAAGATTGACACTGTGTCAAAGTCAATATGTTCAATTTATGAAAGCAACCTATTTCAAATTTTTGTTAAATTTCATGACCAGCTAGGCGATAGACAGACAAAAACCGGATTCATATTCGAATCCGGCTAACCTGTTGAGGATTTTATGGCAGCTTTTCAAATTTATTGTCCTGGGCATCGATTAACGCAAGCTTGTAATTGAGCTTTTCCAGCGTCTTCATGAGAAGTGAGATTTGTTCCTCGACTTTGCTTTTCTGACGTGCCAGCATGATTCTCCTGTCCGGCAGTGTGCTATCCCCGCTCTTATAAAGCTCCACATACTGTTTTATTTCTGCCAGGGGTAAACCGGTTGAACGCAGGGCTTGCACCGTCTCTATACAATCGATGTAATGTTCATCAAACTTGCGTACCCCGTTCGCATTTCGTTCAACAACCGGCAGCACGCCTTCTTTTTCATAAAAACGCAGGGTATATGGAGAAATGCCCGTTTTTTGTGAAATTTCCTTAACTGTAAAAGCCATTATCATTCACCGCCTATCGGGGATTAGAGCCGCTCTAATAAATTGTACAGCCCGAACTTGTGCCCAGTCAAAACAAATCCTTTATCCATAAGGGGTAGCTACATGGAGTTGACTTAGAGCCGCTACGGCCCGGTAAGCTACGTATAGAAACAAAAAAATGATGAGAAGGAGATCATTCCATGATAAAAACTGTGTTAATCACCGGTTCTTCGACCGGATTAGGAAACACTACAGCCAGAAAATTTGCTGATGAGGGATGGAATGTGGTGGCGACGATGCGCAAACCGGATCAGAGTCTGGCAGCGGAATATCCCGAACGGATCCTTGTAACGGAGCTTGATGTTACCAATCCCGCCAGCATCGAGGCGGCGATTGCGGCAGGAGCTGCCCGCTTCGGCGGGATCGACACCGTGGTGAACAATGCCGGCGTCAGCATCCTCTCGATTTTTGAAGCGACGCCCATGAATGTGATCCGCGGGGTATTCGAGACTAATGTCTTCGGCGTCATGAACGTGATTAGAGCGATAACGCCACATTTTCGCGAACAGGGCGGCGGAACCATCGTGAATATCAGCTCGAGCGTTGGTTTTGCGGCAACTCCACTCCTGGCCGCTTATGTCGCGTCCAAACATGCGATCGAAGGGCTGACGGAATCGCTCTCGTACGAGCTTGAATCGCAAAATATTGCCATCAAACTGGTGGAGCCGGGAGCCATTCGCACCACAAGCTTTACCTCCAACACCATGTCCGCTTCCCAGGACATGTCCATTCCCTCTTCGTACGAGTTTTACTATGCTCATATGATGCAAGCCATGATGAACTATCCGTTTGAAGATGCGGATGAGAAGCAGGTTGCCGAGCAGGTTTACAATGCCGCCTGCGACGAGTCTGACCGGCTGCGTTATATCGCAGGTCCGGACGCGGAAGAAATGGCCAGGCTGAGATTTTCCCAGTCGGAGGAAGAGTACATGACCTCCATGCGTGACCTGATGGGACAAACCGCTTGGCGAACTATGCATGAGAAATAGGGTGGATGCCGCTTTACATTCATTGGAGAGTGGACATTGAAAAAATTTGTGACACTGCTAACGAAGGAGGGTTGGTTTATGGAAGAGAAACTGCACCCTGAGCTTAAAGAATTGTTTTCGGTTTTACCGGAAGTCATTTATACCCGTGACAACTTGGATGCCAAAAGGAAAGAGATGCACGAGATGTTTGCCGGCCTGGCTGCATCTCTGCCCGTGAATGATGCAGTTTTGACTTCAGAGAGGTACGTTCCGGGAGCAGCGGGGGATCCGGATGTCCGGATCAAAATCTATGAGCCAAGAGTGAAGAATGAAATCCTGCCAGGTGTCCTCTATATTCACGGTGGCGGCTATATCCTTGGTTCTGCCGATATGATGGACCCTGCCATGCAGCAGCTGGTACCGGAGCTTAATTGCGTCATCGTGTCCGTGGATTATCGGCTGGCTCCGGAGCATCCTTTTCCGGCTCCGCTCGAAGATTGTTATGCTGCACTCCAATGGTTCTCTGAACATGCTGAAGAGCTGGGGGTGGATTCATCCCGGATTGCAGTAATTGGTCCCAGTGCCGGCGGCGGATTAACGGCTGCGCTCTCTCTTTTGGCTAGAGATCGGAAAGGGCCTTCTATCGCATTCCAAATGCCTCTTTACCCCATGCTGGATGACCGGGGCACAAGCAAATCCAGTAATGAAATCACAGATGAAAGAGTATGGAGCAAAGCCAAAACCCGGCTTGGATGGGAAATGTATTTAGGAGAAAACCGTGAAGTATCCCCATATGCTGCTCCGGCACGCGCAACCGACTTGTCAGGGCTTCCACCTACATACACATGTGTTGGTGACCTGGATCCATTCCGTGATGAAATCATCGATTATGTATCAAGGTTGACGCAGGCCGGTGTGCCAACAGAGCTTCATTTATACCCCGGATGTTTTCACGGCTTTGAAGAGTACGCCCCAGCTGCTGAAATCAGCCAGAGATTTGTAAAAGAATATAAAGAGGCTTTAAAGCAAGCCTTACACCAATGATTGGTTACATTCAAAGCACTCTGTGGTGGACGGTCGAATGTATGACAAAAACCGGATTCAAGTTCGAATCCGGTTTTTTTTAATCCCTGCTTCGGACACTCTAATCCGATAGTGTGTTCGCACAGAGAGTAACGTGTATGATATTCCGGCCCAATTAAGCCAGTCTCACTTTAAAATCCTGATAGCCAAACTCACGCACCACTTGGCAATCACCGTCTTTATGCTTTACTGCAATGGCCGGCAGGGCCATGCCGTTAAAGGTGTTGGTTTTCACCATGGAGTAAATCGCCATGTCGCCAAAAACCAATCTGTCGCCGCTCTTTAACGGCTGGTCGAAGGAATAATCGCCGATCACATCGCCGGTCAGGCAGGTTTGCCCGCCCAGGCGATATGTAAATGGCTTCTCGCCGGGTTCGCCTGAACCGAAAAGGGGAGGGCGATAAGGCATTTCCAACACATCAGGCATATGGCAGGTGGCCGAGGTGTCCAGAATAGCAATCTCGATTCCATTTTTATGAAGATCAAGCACGGATGTGATCAGATAGCCTGCGTTGAGCGCAACGGCTTCTCCCGGCTCCAGATAGACTTCCAGACCGTATTTCTCCTGCATTCTCTTAATGCAGGCTTCCAGTCTCGGGATATCATAATCTTCCCTTGTGATATGGTGACCGCCGCCAAAATTGATCCATTCCATTTGCGGCAGCCATTGCCCGAACTTTTCCTCCACGGCATTCAGCGTGGTCTCCAGATCATCCGAGTTCTGCTGGCAAAGGGTGTGGAAGTGCAGTCCTGAGACACCCTCCAGCAGCTCCGGACGGAAATCCCCGCTCTTCACACCGAATCTGGAGCCCGGCGAGCACGGATCATAGATTTCATGACCCTCTTGCGTGGAGCATTCCGGATTGATGCGCAAGCCCACTTTTCTGCCGGCTTGGAGGGCTTTATCCTTGAATTTCTCCAGCTGTGAGAAGGAATTGAAGATGATATGATCACAAATGGATATAATCTCGTCAATTTCATCTTCACGGTAAGCAGGGGCAAAGACATGGTTTTCTTTGCCCATTTCCTCATAACCCAGACGTGCTTCGAATAAACCGCTCGCCGTTGTGCCGCTCAGATATTTTCCAATCAGGGGGTACATGGTTGTCATGGAAAACGCTTTTTGCGCCAGCACAATCTTGGCTCCTGTACGCTGCATAACGCCATTCAGGATTTTCAGATTTTTTTCGATCAGCTCTTCGTCAACGACATAACATGGCGTAGGCAGTTCCTCGAATCGCATTTTAGCGAACAAGCTCCGACTCTTTGGCTTCTTCTGGCAATGCATCCACAAGCACCGGATTAAAGTCTTCTACCCATGGAAGTCCCCATTTGTTCAACTCTTCCATGAATGGATCCGGATCAAATTCTTCGACATTGAATACGCCAGGTTTATTCCATTTGCCAGTCACGACCATGGCTGCGCCAATCATGGCAGGAACACCTGTTGTGTAGGAGATGGCTTGGGAGCCCACTTCTTTATAACACTCCTGGTGGTCACAAACGTTGTACACGTAGTACGTTTTGTCCTTGCCGTCCTTTTTCCCTTTGAAAATGCAGCCGATGTTTGTTTTACCTACTGTACGTGGTCCCAGGGAAGCCGGATCAGGAAGCACAGCCTTCAGGAATTGCAGCGGAATGATTTGTTTTCCTTCGAATTCGATCGGCTCGATGGAAGTCATTCCTACATTTTCAAGAGCCTTCAGGTGTGTCAGATAGCTTTGGCCGAAGGTCATGAAGAAACGGATGCGTTTCAGTCCAGGGATGTTTTTGGCCAGGGATTCAAGCTCTTCATGGTACAGAAGGTACATGTCCTTTTCGCCAACTTCAGCGAAGTTGTACTCACGCTTGATTTCCATCGGTTTTGTTTCGATCCATTCACCATTCTCCCAATATCTTCCGTTCGCGGAAACCTCGCGGATATTGATTTCAGGGTTGAAGTTGGTAGCAAACGGATAGCCATGGTCGCCGCCGTTGCAGTCCAGAATGTCGATATATTCGATTTCGTCAAAATAATGCTTCAGCGCGTAAGCGGAGAATACACCTGTTACGCCAGGGTCAAAGCCGCTGCCCAGCAGAGCTGTAATTCCAGCTTGCTCGAAGCGCTCTTTGTACTCCCATTGCCATTTGTATTCGAATTTTGCCGTATCTTCAGGCTCATAGTTTGCCGTATCCATGTAGTGTGTTTTTGTGGCAAGGCAAGCATCCATGATGGTCAGATCCTGATAAGGCAGAGCCAGGTTCATGACGATATCCGGCTTCACTTCGTTAATCAAGGCAACCAGTTCATCCACGTTGTTAGCGTCCACTTGTGCAGTGGTAATTTTCGTTTTGCCGCCGTCCAGCTTTGCTTTCAGCTCATCACATTTGGATTTTGTACGGCTGGCGATGCAGATTTCTTCAAATACTTCACTGTTTTGAACACATTTGTGAACCGCTACTGATGCTACGCCCCCGGCGCCGATAATAAGTGCTTTTGCCATTTCTCAATCCCCTAACTGTAATAGATTTGTTTAAAGCGGAATTTCATAACCATCGATACTAACGTGCGGCCTGCACCTGCAATTTCTGGCAACAAAAAAAGCAAGTGCAAAAACGCATTACTCGCGCATCACACTTGCTTAGATATAATCATTCATATTAAAAAAGCACAGGGTAACCCCGTAACAAAAGTATTCCGTATCCGTGCATCATCAAAGCAGGACTTTTGTTAGAAAGCTTTTTAATATTCGGAATATATCAATAAAGGATCAGAGTCTATATAGCAAATAATTACTTTTACCACTCTTATTGATCGTTTCACAAGTTGATGTGCATATGCACTGGTTGTAAAGTAACCAACTTATAAAATTTGAGCTTTTAACTCAATCAATAAGGCAACAAAGTTGCCAATCGGCATTTGACCCGGCTGTCCGTATGGCCTTAACATCCTTAAGGAGTGGTCAAAAATTATCTGCTTGGAAAGATCCCGAATATTCAGAATATCAGCTTTCCAAATTTCACGCACTTCATATATTATCACATTCATTTGAGATTGCAACAAAAAATATTTGGGTTTTTGCCCTTAATTTTTATAAAGCAAATTATGCTTTTGGTTTTCGGTTCTCAGCCAGAAGCTCGCCCATCGCTGTCCATTCGCTTTCTGCCGGAGGCTGAGAGTAGGTAACCGGAAGTCTTGAAAACAGCAATTCCGCGATGCGGTAAGCCTCCTCCAGATGCGGGTAGCCCGATAAAATGAAGGTATCAATGCCAAGGGCGGCATATTCCTGCAGACGCTCCGCCACTTCATCGGCACTGCCGACCAATGCCGTACCGACACCGCCTCTTACTTGCCCGATGCCTGCCCATAAATTGGGGCTGACTTCAAGCGTGTTCCGATGCTGGCGTACAAGCTGGGTCATGCGTCTTTGTCCAACGGAATCGAAGCGGTCAAGCAGCGATTGCGCTTCTTCGACATCCTCCTCGGTGACATGCTGGATGAGCCTGCGGGCGGAATCCCATGCTTCCTCGGCCGTTTCCCGCACGATAATTTGCACACGCAGACCGATTTTGATGCTCCGGCCATGCTGGCTTGCGCGTGCTCTTACGTCGGCAATCTTCTCGGCCACCATGGCGGGTGTCTCTGCCCAGGTTAGATAGGTATCGATATGCTTCGCTGCGACCTCGTGCCCGGCCTCGGAAGAAGCACCGATAAACAGCGGGGGAGACTGCCGGCTAAAGGGAGTGTACTGCAGCTTGGCGCCTTCCACATGAATATGCTTTCCCTGGAACGTGACGCTCTCGCCGCTCATGAGCCTTTTCCACACCTGGAGAAATTCATCCGTAACTTCGTACCGTTCGCGATGGGAGAGAAAGATTCCGTCCCCTTTCATTTCTACCGGATCACCGCCCGTTACGACATTAATAAGCAGGCGGCCGGAGGATAACCGTTCGAAGGATGCCGCCATCCTGGCGGCAATGCTGACCGATATTCCGCCTGGGCGAACGGCAACCAGAAACTTCAATCTTTCTGTCGCTTGCATGAGCGCTGAGGCTACGACCCAGCCGTCCTCGCAGGCATGGCCGGTAGGCACCAGCATACCGGAATAACCGAGCCGGTCCACCGCTTGGGCGATTTGTCTGAAGTAATGCAGGTCGGTTATTTTGGCTCCGCGGGTTGTACCCAAATATCTTCCATCTCCCATGGTGGGCAAATACCAGAACATTTCCATGTTGAGGGAACACTCCTCTTATTTTGTAGTTTGGCTGCCGGCAATTAGAGACAGCAAATGCTGCCGCAAATCGGTAAAATCCTTGTTTGCGCGCATGGCTTGAAAGGCGGGCAGTTCTGAATCGTGCAGAAGAGGGTTGCTGAAATCCTGAACGACTCTGCCGGGATTCGGTTGCATGACAATAATCCGCCGGCCAAGCAGCAGCGCTTCATCCACGTCGTGTGTAATGAAGAAAAAGCAGCGGCGTGTGTGCTGCCAAATTTGGCGTATATGCAGCTGCATGGATTCCCGGGTAAGCGCGTCTAATGCACTGAACGGTTCGTCCATTAATACGATTCTGGGCTCTGTTGCCAATGTCCGCGCAAGCGCAGCGCGCTGCTTCATGCCTCCGGACAGCTGATGAGGCAGCCGTGAGGCAGCGGACTCAAGTCCAACCATCTCTATGTAGCGTGCCGCCTTCTGTTTGCGTTCCTTCCTGGGCATTCCGGCCATCCGCAGCCCAAATTCTACATTTCCGGCTGCCGATAACCAGGGGAACAAATTCGCGTGCTGGAAAACGACACCTACCTGGGGCGTTGGTCTGGTATGAACCTCACCGTCAATGAAGACGTACCCGCTGGAAGGCTTTAAGTATCCAGCAATAATATTGAGCAGTGATGATTTGCCGCAGCCTGAAGGTCCGAGAACGCACACGAAATCATCTGGCGCAAGGGATAGTTCAATCCGCTCCAAAGCCCGGATTGCGAGATTCCCTTGGTTATACGTTAGAGAGAGATCTGTCAATTGCACGCCGGATGGCATAACATCCAGGGCCGATGAAGCTTGTTGATTCGAATTCACACCGGCTGTGAGAGGGGCATGATTTGCTACGCTCATAGTTGTTTCCGCCTTTCTTTTTGAAGCTGTCCAGCTTTGAAACTATCTTTCGCTATTTTGTATACAGATCGTTAAGAAGCGCCTTCTGGAACACATCAAGTCCCGGTGCACTCTTGAGCGATTGCTGCTCCACAAGGAAATCCGCCGTTTGCTTCAGCAATGCAGCGAATTGACCTGGCTGATCGGGCGATCCCAAATATTTGGGATCTGTCTGGGCCGCCGCATCCAGCACGGTAATTTCATTCATGGCTTTCAGCGTTTCTTCAACAGACAAGCCAAGCTCCTTGGATAAAGCCTCGGCCGCTTCCTGCGGATGATCCCGGTAGTACTTTGTTCCCTCATCCAGAACCTCAATGTAGAGCTTGACGGCCTGCGGATATTTGGCGGCAAAGTCGTCATGAACTACGCCGAATTCACCTGTTAGGGCGCCTTTTTCGGCGACTTCCCTGGAGGTGATAATGACTTTACCGCTCTCGGCAAGCAGCTTGGATTGCACGGGCTGCCAGGTATATGCGCCATCAATGTCGCCGCGCTGCCAGGCCGCAAGCAGGTCGGGAGCCTGCATGTCAATGATCTTGATGCCGGCCGGATCTATATTTGCCTGTTTGAGCGCCGACAGCAGGCTGAAATGGGAGGTCGAGCCGAAGGTTGTGGCAATGGTTTTGCCTTGCAGATCCTGCAGGGATTGAATGCCGGAGCTTCCCTGTACGACAAGCGCTTCGCTCTCGCCGATGACGTCATGAATGTAATAAATCTTGTTCGGCAAGCCTTGCGCGATGCCTGAAGCGCCCGGAGGAGTGCCGACAAGCCCGAAGTCGATGCTTCCGCTGGCCATCGCCGTGTTCACATCACGTCCGGAGTCGAATTTCAGCCACGAGATCTTGACCCCGGGAAATTTCTTCTCGGCCAGGCCGAGCGCTTTAGCGACCAATTCCCCGTTGGGAGATACCTGGTAGCCGATGCGGATTTCTTTTGGAAGCTCGCTGCTGCCAGAGCCATTGGCGGATGTGGGGGAGGAAGCTTCGTTTTGGCTTGCTTGCTCATTGGCGGGTTTGCCGCAGCCTACCGCCAGCAGCATGATAGCCAGCAGGAGGAAGGCAGAAGCCAAACGGGACGATTTTAAGGGAAAATGATTCATATGGATGTGCTCCTTCTTCTGAAAATTAATGTTCAATCCACGGGGATACCCGTTGAATGAGCAGTCTTATGGCCGTGTCAATGAGGATGGCGATGACCCCCATAATGATGATGGCGGCGTAGATAATGTCGCTGCGCAAGTATTTGCTGGCATCCAGCACCATCCAGCCGATGCCGGAGACGGCGGCGATCATTTCAGCTGCGACCAGGGTGGCATATGTGACCCCGACTGCTGTGCGCAGACCTGTTAACAAATCGGGCAGGCAGGAAGGGAAGATAACGAACACATACAGCCGCAATTTGTTTGCACCCAAAGACTTGGCCCCGTTGATCCGGTCGGCGGGAATACGGCGCGCGCTGTACACGGCGGCAATAAACATCGGTGCGAAGCCGCCCAGGAACAGCAAAATGATTTTGGACGTGTCCTCAATTCCGAACCAAAGCACAAGCAGGGAATAGTAGGCCAGCGGCGGCAGCGGGCGGTAAAATTCAATAAACGGATCGAAGACTGCCCGCAGCCAGCGAATTCTGCCACAGAGAATGCCCAGGGGCACAGCCGTGAGAAAAACGAGAATCAGGGCAATGGCGATCCGCTGCAGGCTTGCGCCGATATGAGCCAGCAAGGTCGTTCCTTTATAACCTTCTTGGGCGATGGTGAGGAATGCGGACCATACGTCGGCAGGAGAGGGCAGGAACAGGGGATTCACCCACTCGTTGTAACTGGCGACCCACCATAGCAATAAGGCGAAGCCAGCGGAAATAACGGAGACGGCTAAATATAATCCGTTTCTGAAATCGAAGCGGCTGGATGTTGACCGCTGTATATTAGCCATCGGCAAGGCACACATCCTTTCGTGGAAAATGTTGATTTCGTCGGGATGAAAGGCAGTACCGTCAGCGTTTGGATGGGATTCGGATTGAACTTATTGACTGTAACGGAAGAAGAAACTCGGGTAACAGACAACAAAATGAGAGCATCCTATCGAAACGTTCGGCCTTTCATGCAGCCAACTGCTTACGATTGTCTCTCCTGCTGTCAGGTGGAGGGGAATAGGAAATTGTTGAAATTCATGTGGTTAATTACGTGTTCATGCTTATTGTGGTTTGCTCTCTACCTTGGTTAACAGGTAAGAGAGTACGTCAGCCCGCAGCTGGCTATCCAGCGGGACAAAGCCAAACAGCTCGCAAAAGAACAAGCCATCTGCGGCTAGTCTGGCAGCCGTTGCTGTGACCGGATCTTTGCATTCCGCCGTCATCCGGCTTTGCCACAATAAATAACGCTGCCGCATGGGTGCAAGCAGATCGGGATTGCTGGCCGCGGCCGCCAAGATCCCGAAGCTCATTTCCAGATCATCCTTGCTGATCTCGAATGTCTTGATTAAATAGGCTTGAGCCCAACCGTTATTGAGGGCGGTATTGCTCGCAGCCTCGGCATCCGTTTCCGAATCGAATCGGTCCAAAAAATCATTCAAAGCTGCCTGGATCAGTGCTTCCTTACTGGGGAAATGGTAGAGCAATCCGCCTTTGCTAATGCCTGCTTCTCTGGCTACTGCGTCCAGTGTAAGATGAGAGGCTCCCATTTCTCTAACCAGTCTGCAGGCCACCTTCAGGATAGCGGTGCGTTTCGAATTACGGTTCATGGCAGCACCTCCAGAATTACTATACTGTCCGGACGGTCCAGCAGTCAATGATTAATTTCATAAAACCGATGCGGTAAGTTGGGATAAATGCAAATGCCCCCTTAATGAACCAGATTGTCTGGCTGTCATTAAGGAGGCATGATAGAGTTATGCTATTAAGGCTATTTCGATGCTTTGACCAGTCTTTCAAAGGCCCCGTATTTCTCTTGAACTAACAAAAGAGCGATTGCCCCGAGAATGCTTGGAAGGGCAAAGGCCATGAACGCCTGCTGTGGCGCTAAATGGGTTGCCAGCAAGAGACCGATGATGAGAGGGGCCAATATGGCTCCTATGCGGCCAATCCCGACGGTAACGCTAAGACCAGTGGTGCGGACCTCCTGCGGGTAAAACTCGGATACATAAGGGTTCACGAGGTTCTGTGTCCCGCCTGTACATGCTCCGCCAATGGCGATCAGGAGATACAGCAGAAGCAGGTTAGACGTTACACTTAGAGAAACAAAGCAAATGGCCCCGATGAAAAACATGATCAAAAGCACGTTGCGATGCCCCAACCGGTCCACCAGGTAACCGCCAAGCAGCGAGCCTCCAATTTGTCCGATTCCCAGTACAAGGCTGAAGGACAGGCTTGATGTGATTCCGTATCCGGAGCCCTGCATGATTTTGGGCAGCCAGGTATTCAGGCCGTAGATCATCAGCAGACAGCTGAACACTGTGATCCAGAAGGCAAAGGTACTGACACCGCGACGGTCGGAAAACAGCTTTTTGGCCGGGAATCCTTTGGCGCGTTCCTGAACACTCACATACTCAAAATCATCGGTTGCTGCATAGTTCCCCTGAGGATTGATTTTGTTCAGAATCCTGGCGATGTGCTCACCCTGGTTACGAAGAATATGGAAAGATAGCGATTCGGGAAATTGTCTGATAAAAAATGGCAGGGTAATCAGCGGGATAATCCCCAGCCAATATAAAAATCTCCATCCCAGGCTTTCCATTAAATACATCCCCGTAAGTGAAGCCAATATGCCTCCTATGGAGTAACCGCAGTACATCATTGCGACTATCAGCGCTCTGTTCTTTTTAGGCGAATACTCTGTCATCATGGCAATGACGGCGGGCATTAATCCACCCATCCCGAGCGCTGCAATAAAACGCATGATCGTAAAGATGAGAGGATTGGGAGCGAGCCCTGCCAAAAGAGAAAATACGCTGAATAAAAGCATACAGATCACTAATACTTTTTTTCGTCCAATGAGATCGGACAGTGAACCAAGCAAAAAGGAGCCGATCATCATGCCGATGAGCGAATAGCTGCCAATGGCTCCCGCTTCTACGAGAGTCAGCTTGTATTCATCCATCATCATCGGCAAGCCAATGCCGTATAAAGCAATATCAAACCCGTCGAAGGCGATGGCATAAAAGCACCATAGAAACACGAGTAAGTGAAATTTATTAAATTTGCTTTCAGCGATAACCCTGGAAGCCTGAACTGTACGCATCAGGTGTGCTCCTTTACTTCCAAACTTCCTTGGAGATTTCCACAACATGCTGCAGTTTTGCCCATTGTTGCTCCTCTGTCAGCAAGTTGCCTTCTTCCGTAGAGGCGAATCCGCATTGCGGGCTCAAGCAGAGCTGCTCTAATGGAACGAATTTTGAAGCTTCTTCGATGCGCTTTTTAATGTCATCCTTGTTTTCCAACTCTCCGAATTTAGAAGTGACCAGGCCCAGAACAATGCTTAAATCGGATCTGTTCACAAAACGGAGCGGTTCAAACCCACCTGAACGGTCATTGTCATATTCCAGGAAGAAACCGTCGATATTCAGGTGCCCGAATAACGGTTCCGCAACAGGCTCATACCCGCCGGAGGAAATCCAGGTGGAGCGGAAGTTGCCACGGCAAATATGCATGGTTATTTTCAAATCATCAGGGCGATCCGTAACAGCTTTGTTTAGCGTCTGCAAGTACATGTTGACCAAATGGTCCGGGTTCTTGCCTTTGGCGCGAAGCTGTTCTTTCTGCTCTTCCGAACATAAATAAGCCCAGGAAGTATCATCAAGCTGCAGGTAACGGCAGCCGGCATCATAGAATGCCTGTATGCCTTTTTTGTATGCCTTGGCCAGATCGTCAAAGAACTCTTCTTCATCCGGATAGACCGAATTGTCAATCTCACCGCGGAAGTGAAGCATGCTTGGGCTAGGAATGGTAAATTTCGCGGTAGTATCTCCAGCTACACGGTTAAGATATTTAAAATCCTCCAGCATAGGATGATCTGCAAAGTCGAGCTTGCCGGTTACTTTAATGGCACGGGACTTGGTTTGCTTTTGCTGAAATTGAATCCCGCTCCCTGACCAATAGCCATCAACACCAACGAGGTTTTCCAGAAAATCAAAATGCCACCAGGCTCTGCGGAATTCTCCGTCCGTCACGGCCTGCAGGCCGATTTCTTTCTGCTTTTGCACAATTCTTGCAATTTCCCCGTCTTCAATCTTGCGCAGCTGTTCTGCTGAAATTTCGTCATTCGCTCTTTGCAGGCGCGCTTTTTTTATGGCATCGGAACGCAGCAGGCTTCCGACCTGATCCACACGAAAGATGGTAGAATGGTTGTTGGACTGATTCACGGTTGTCATTAAAAATCCCTCTTTCCTCTTACCTTTGTTGTGTAATCCTATCACGATTTGAGGGATAACGTGTAACTGTTAAAATATATTGCTGGTTATAGCTAAAAGCTATACCGCATTTTCCTCTTGACCCTGACATTGTTGTCACGGTTTATACTTGGGATGCAGCACGAGGATCGAACTAACGGAGGTGGATGATATGAAAATCGGTGAACTTGCCCGCAAGACGGGGGTAAGCATACGTTCGCTCCGTTATTATGAGCGGCAAAAGCTGATCGCGCCCATGCGCTCTGATAACGGCTACCGGGAATACAGCCTGCTTGCAGTCGAACAGGTCAAAGCGATCCGGCTGTATATGAATCTTGGCTTCACGACCGAACAAATCGCCGGCTTCCTTCACTGCGTGCTGCAAAACAAAGAAGCGTTCTGCCGCGACATCGTGCCTGTCTATGAATCGAAAATCACCGAGCTTGACGAACAAATCCAGCTCCTGGCCATGATCAAGTCGAATCTGGAGGAGCGGGTAAGGTCGATCTTCGAGGAGCGGCGGATGGCGGAGGAACGCGCCAAAGGAGCGATGACGCATGACCATCATCACGATGACGGACGATAACTGGAGCGACATTGTAGGCGAATCGGATTCGCTGCTCGTCAGCTTCAGCAGCCCGCACTGTCCCCCTTGCCGGGCCGCTGAGCCTGCACTGGAGCAATTGGGGCAGGAGCTCGCCGACCGGTTGAAGGTAGCGAAAATAAACGTCTGGGAGCATTCCGAATTGGCATCCAGTCTTGGCATTATGGCAACACCTGCGTTTGTGCTGTTCCGCGGAGGAGAGCCAACGAACAAAATGGTGGGCTACCAGTCGAAGGATGCTCTTTTCGGCACGATCCAGGGATGGATGGATGTGAAGTAAGGAGCCCTGTTTAATCGCAGAAGGGGCGTTTCAAGGCGAGTAAGCGCAGTTTTTTCTCTATTAATTAGAGGCTATCGATTCACGAGCGGATTTCGTGAATGCGATGGCCTTTTTCATGTGGATGGAGGCAGAGGAACCATCCTTTTGAAGAGCAGGCGGATTGTACGGAGGATGATTGCAATGAACGGAAGATTCACCCAAGCATATTAACAGGGACGAGCATAGATTACTAAGGGATTCAACCTAGTATCTATGAGGAGGAGATATAATGCGCAAGAAAAATATTCGTAGCTGCCAGGTCTCGCAGGACATTACTCTGGTTCAACGTCTGCAGCCGCTCGTAGGACGGACGGTTACGGTGTCCCAGCCCGGACTTCTTAGGCTAACTAAGACGACAGGCAAGCTCACTAAAGTGACCAAGTCCTCGTTTACAGTCGGAACAACGGTAGTTAAGCTCCAATCCTCCTTCTTTATCGTCCTGAACGAACGGGTTAAACGGACAAAGCCTTTTGCATTGACAGCCATTGCGGAAGATATGGGGGAATTGCGGGGGCCTTTGATTCAGCTCGGTCGGGATTTCGTCGAATTTATGCAGACTCCGGGCCGGAGTGTGCCTATCCTTTTTCCGTTAAATAAGTTTACAGAAGTGTTTTGGGAGGACGAAGAGGAATAAAGATTCAACCAATCCGCGTGAAAGGCCATCCCATTTGTGGGGTGGCCTTTCCTGTACATATCCGTGGTCTCCGATCACACACCGCTACGATGGATGCTCTCTGTTTCGTTGAAGTGACGGGCAGGATCGTTACAACCTGCGAAATTGATTCCAGTTGAGCAATCGTGCCCCAAATCGGTGCCTGCCTTTAAACGCTAGCGTCAGAGAGCACCTCCATTAATTTTTGTTTTATCCCCTCCGTTACGGGCATAAGCGGCAGACGTAATTGTTCAGTTGCAATGATATCCTGCCGGGTAAGCAGCCACTTGAGTGGGGCCGGGACAGGCTCTTCAAATAAATGATGGATCATGGGCTCCAGAGTCTTGAAGTCGTCTCTCGATCCATTAATATCACCGGCAGCAAACCGCTGGTATATCTCAATAAAACGATTGGTGTGAATATTGGCGGATGCGAGCATTCCACCTGTGGCTCCCTGGCACAACATGGCGTGAAAATGTTCATCTTGTCCGCAGAGCACAGGTTTTGTCTCATACTCCATCAAAGCGGAGAGCAGCTCAAGGCCGCCGGAGCTGTCCTTCAGCCCGATCACCCCATCAAGGTCCATTATTTTCCTCATGGTATCCACTGTGACTCGACTGCCTGTTCGAGCCGGGATTTCATACACAAGGACAGGTAAGCCGACTTGGGAAGCTCTGCGAAAATGTTCCAAAATCCCTTCCTGCGTCGGCTTATTGTAGTAGGGAGTAACGACCATTGCTGCGTCCGCCCCTAATTCAGCTGCCAATTCTGTACGTTTAATCGTTGCGTAGGTATCGTTTGTACCCGTGCCGACGACAATCGGAATTTTTTTATGCATTCTCGTCAAGATGTCCTTCGTAACTTCAACCATCTGTTTTACTTCTTCCCATTGGACAGTCGGTGACTCTCCTGTGGTACCGTTAATGACCAGCCCCTGAATGTCATGGCTTGCGAGATGGCTGATGTATTTATGAAACGACTGAATATCCAGTTTGTTGTCACTCGAAAAAGGGGTGATTACCGGTATGAAAATTCCATAAACGTCCTGCTCTTTAATCATCATTAGCAAACCCTTTCAGTTGGAGTGAATTCAATGTACCATAGGAACTAGCATTGTAGTTATCTATATTAAGCGATGGTTGTAATCAATATTTTTGATGAGGTGGCTTGAATGGACTTTACCTATCTTCAGACTTTTCGAGAAGTAGCAATACGTCAAAGCTTTACTAGAGCAGCAGAGGCGCTTGGTTATGCACAATCCAGTGTTACAACCCAAATTCAAAAGCTTGAGAAGGCTTATAATGTCAAATTGTTTGAGCGCTATAGCAATAATAAGATTCGCCTTACGTCCGCAGGGGAAGAGTTATTTAAGCTTGCTGGCCAAATGCTGGAGCTTTTTGAGCAATCCAAGGAAAAAATGGCACAGCAGGGTGGGGGCTCAATAACCATCAGCACCATGGATTCTATCGCTTCTTATTTTCTGGCTTCTTATATCCAGGCCACCCGAAGAGAATATCCTAATCTGAATATAAGATTGCATACGGATCGCGAAGAAATGATTTTGCACCAGGTTAAGGAAGGGGAAGCAGATGTAGGGCTTATATTGGCAGACGATTCTTATGATTCCAATTTAAAATGGGTCACGATTCGTGAAGAACCGCTTGTTCTAATCGTCAATCCAAACCACCCGCTATTAGAAAAGCATAAAATCGAACTGAATGATCTGATTGATGCGGAGTGGATCATGCCTGAGCATACCTGCAATTACAGGCAGCTGTTAGAGAGAATGCTTCGTGCAAACGGAATTGCTTATCGAGTTGGCCTCGAGCTTGGGAATCCGGAAGCGATTAAAAGGAGTATCAAAACAGGATATGGTATATCAATTCTGCCCCAAATGGCAGCAATTGAGGAGATCGAACGTGGAGAACTTAAAGTCTTGCCCTTTGAACATTCCGAACTGAAGCTGAAGATTCAGCTCATTCTTCATCCCAGGAAGTGGGTTTCTAACCCTTTAAGCTTCTTTATGGATGGATTGAGAGTATAAACCGGCAGCCGACAATAAATGCGGCTGCGATTTTACAGATATTTAGCTGATTCATCCCACGGCTTTAGCCTGTGGAATGTCAATTAATGTGGTTTATGCATGATTCTGCGTAGAGGTGGAATCACTGCGAAGTACTTTAATAATCGCGGACACTTCCTCATCTCCGAAGCCCATCGTGGCAGCTTTGGCAAAAAGCGGCATTGCAAACGCAGGAAATTCTGAATTGATCTTGGCTTCAGTCGCTTGTTGAACGAGCCGCTCCACGCTATCTGTGGAGGTTTTGAGGGAGCTTTCAGGGTTATTGAAATTTCCTGTCTGGATGACCTTCCCCTGATGCTTGGCTTCTTCCCCAAGTAACGGTGCGATAGCGGCGATCATAGAACCGAAGGAGTCAACTGGCTGGTTTTCCGATTCCAGTATGTGAGCTCCGTGAGCGAAACCCAGCCATGTTCCTAAAAGGTATGAGATAACTGCCAAAGCCTGAGCAGATGCTGCACCCACCGACTCACCCAAGTAAATTGAGTTTCCAGCAAGAATCCTGAGAAACGGCTCACTTTTGTGGAATGCGGTATGTGAACCTGAAAAGAGTATTACCGTATCTGGTCCCCCAATATGACTAGGCCAAGCCTGTATGGCACCATCCAAATAGTCGACACCTCGATCCTGTGCCCAAAGCTCACTGTTTCGCGCTTCCTGAGGGGTCCCCGTACTTAGCTGAACTAGAGTACGGCCGGCTAGAACGGAAGCAACTTCTTTAGTATCAAGGATACTGGCAGAAGTTCCGTAGTTGGCAACGCAAACGATACTGATAGGACTCGCGCTAATTGCCGAAGAAACGGAAGAAGCGAGTACCGCACCTTGCTGAACGAGAGATTCTGCCTTCGAGAGCGTCCGGTTCCAGACCGCAACTGACTTTCCGTTTCTGAGCAGCGCCTGTGCGAGCGCTGCCCCCATAGGACCCAAACCAATAACTGATACTTCACTCATGTAATTTCCTCCCTTTTTTAATCCAACGAAATATGTAACGAGACATGAAATGATACTAAACCGTCTAGTACCTCAACCAAATGATACTATACCGTTTAGTATCTTGTCAAAGGTTCATTTCTTATCGCCCTTTGATATTAAAAAAACCTTAGGAGCATCAAGGAAATAACTATGGTTATTCCAATGATGCTCCTAAGGTTTAATGGATTTGTTCGTTTATCATCAGTGCCGCGATATTTTTAAGTTGGTTCGCAGATCCGGCTAACCCGAGCACCGGGATGGATGAATATGCTCCGTTGATCACCAATAGAAGTTGATCCGGCCAGGACTTGTCAGTCACACCTGCCTGCTGCCCAAGATGCGACAAACGATTGCGCAGTGCATTATTATATTCAAAAGCCAGCCGATGGGCAGGATGATTTTCATCCGAGAATTCAGCAAATGCGTTTAAAAAAGGACATCCCCGATAATACTCCGGTTTGAACAATTCAATAACGGCGTCTATCAGCGCCAATAGTTGCGCTTTTGGGTTTCCTTCGTGTGTAGAGATGGCTTTGTCAAAATGCTCCCAAATGTGATGGTCATGTGCCTCAAGATAAGCGGCTATTAATTCATCTTTGGTCGGGAAATGCCGATAGAGGGTTGCTTTACTTACTCCGGATTGCTCAACGATGGTATCCATGCTAATTGCTCGAATCCCTTCACGATAAAACAAATCTGAAGCTACATCCAGCAACCGCTGGCGGGCGGAAGAGGGTGCTGCTGACATGATTACTCACCTGCCAATCATTATTGATTCGATTTCTAGATCTTAGAAAGACGAAACGGTTCAGTATTACAGTGTAGCATAGGAGCTCAGCGTCAGCAAGGGCATGCTTAGCATTGACCCAGCAGCTAATACGATAAAGGAAATAAGATCACGTTATAGAAGATAGATAACAACAAAATAGCACATATTTTAGTAGTATGGAGGTCATATGATGGAGGATGTACTATCTGTTGCTAAAGAGCTTGCTATCCAGGCTGCCAAGAATGCGGGACAACTGGCCAAGGAATATTTTGATCAAGAAAAAGAAATCTCCGAGAAGGAGCATGGTGATTTAGTCACTCTGGTGGATCATCTTGCGGAAAAGAAGATTTTATCTGAAATTTTATCCCGGTTCCCGGATCATCAAATACGAAGCGAGGAGACAGGCTGGACGGGACAGGAAGGTGAATGGCTTTGGCTGGTGGATCCTCTGGATGGCACCAACAACTATGCGATCGGCCTTCCGGTCTATGGTGTGTCTATAACCCTTATACATAATAAACAACCGCTCCTGGGAGTTATATATGACAGCCACTTGGGGGATATTTACGTTTCTGAACAAGGCAAAGGAACGACACGCAACGGAATTCCCCTTTCGATTAAGCCGGATGCGGCATTCAAACAGCCAAATCCAAGAAGAATGACTGTAGGATGGATTCAAGGGCACCACGTACAGAAAGAGCAGCGAGCAATGGACTTAAAGCATAAACTGGATCTGACTTTTAAGCGAGTATTGAGGCTGTGGGCTCCATCACTGCTTTGGTGTATGCTGGCTCGCGGTGATCTGGATGGCATCGTGCTGTATAATTCCGAAGGTGATGACTTATATGCAGGCATACTTATGGCGAAAGAAGCTGGAGCTATGGTAATGGACTTTTCAGGTGATACTTTTGAAGGAATGAATCCGGAGCCGTATATCATTGCGTGCCATCCTAAATATAAGGATGAATTTTTATCTCTTGTGAATTCTGAGAATTTAATGAGTTAACGGCCAGCTTACTAAAATTTCTAGCAACATATATTTAATTGGGAAAGGTATGAGGATTTGGTGTTATACGGAATACTTAAAGCGGATTATTTAAAAATGTTAACCTGATGGAGGGAACCAAATGTTCACAATTTCTGTCTTGAGCACGTTTGTCGTTATCGTACTCAGCCTGTTTTTAATACCAGGGCCAGCTGTTCTTTTAACCGTGACCCGTACCGTTCAGAGCGGGCGTAAAGCAGGGATTATGGCCGGTCTTGGAATCGCTACCGGGGACTTGATTCATACCTTGTTTGCAGCTGTAGGACTCTCTGCCATTTTGATGACTTCTGCGTTAGCTTTTAATGTTGTAAAGTTTGCAGGGGTGGCATACTTGCTTTACTTAGGTATTCGCGCTTTTCTGGAGAAACCCTCAGATCCCGAGCTTCCCAAGGTAACTCCTGTATCTAATTTAAGTTCTTATCGTCAGGCCATCCTGGTTGAAGTTTTAAACCCGAAAACCGCCCTTTTCTTTCTCTCCTTTTTACCTCAGTTCGTTCAACCGGAGCGGGGATCATCCTTTTTCCAATTCTTAATCCTTGGTTTAATCTTCGTGCTGCTTAGTGCGATGTATACAACAATGATTGCAATGAGCGTGCGTCTACTCGGGCGGCTGGTCAAGCGGATATCCTGGCTTAATCGATGGAGAGGCAAGATCGTGGGGTCCATCTATATTGGACTGGGAGTAGGTGTTGCTGTTCAGAGTCAGAGCCGGTAAGGAAGGAGGATTGACGATTGATGCGAATACAAAATAAAACAAGCCTGCCTATCGGGGAAAAGACAGACCAGCTTTATGTCTGTCTTCTTAAGATATTTGGGGACACTCGCTTTGAGTTGGATGAGTTCACTTGTGAACCTTTAGGAAATGAAGCTTTGAACTTCACGACAGAAGGGATATATCATCTATTTGGAGCCGTAAAATCTGACAACCAATATCTGCCGTGGTCCATTGTTCTCAAAGTCATCAAGCCGGATAGCGAAGAAAAAAACAATCCTCAGCATCACAATTATTGGCGCCGCGAGGCGCTTTTGTTCGAATCCAATCTTCTTGATGACCTTCCCGGGTTAATCAGAGCTCCGATCCGTTATCTTGTTGAAGAACAGCAGGATGGAATGGTCTGGTTATGGATGGAGCATGTAAAGGGACATTTTGCCCATACCAAAGAGCAATTCGAGTTCATTGCACATCAGTTGGGCATGTTCAACGCTGAATATCTTACCGCAAGAGCAATGCCAAATGAGGCATGGATCTGCAGGGGATGGCTAAAATCATGGACGACCTCAAGCCAAATGTATGCGCCAAGAACGGAATCATTCCTAAGCCGACTACAGGATGAAGAAGTAAAGTCCGCATGGGAATGGTTGCAGGTGTTGACTGTAGATTTGGATTACAAGCTAAGCTCTCTTGAGAGGCTGCCGCGTGTATTAGCACACCAAGACTTGTCACATAAGAACATGTTAATCGAAATGACTTCGGATTACGAACAGCTGGTGCTGATGGATTGGCAGTTTCTGAGTGTTTCAGGCATTGGTGAGGATTTAGGCAAAATGTTTGGCGTAAATGTGAGTTTAGATGTGATTCCTGTTGATCAATATGAAGCTTATCGGGATTCTTTATTCAGTTTCTATATTAAAGGAATGAGAGAATTGGGCTGGCAAGGAAATGTGGAGTTGGCCCGATATGGTTATTGTTTGAGCGCTGCTTTACGAAGCGTGTGGGAGGTGCCTCAGCTTTGCTCATTATCTGTGCAGCTTGATGGTGATCCATTAAACCTTGCGCTTCAACAACGGGTTCAGCACCTCAAGAAAATCATCAATATGCAGAAGGCAATGGCTCATGAAGCTGAATCATTAAAGGAAAAGAGTTATTCTTTTTAACTCAACTTTCGCAGAGACAAAATCGTGATTGGTCCTTGTGCCGCCTGAGTTTGAAGAGTTAATGATGGTCAGCTTGACGAAAACAGAAAAACACCGCTTCGTTTGGTAAAGTGAGAGTGACGAACAATCACTACCACACAGAAGAGGTGTCTTCTCTATGATAGAACACTACCGAATGCGGTGGGACATTGAAGTCTTTTTTAAGTGCGTTAAATCGCTCATGCGCACGCCCGACGATGATGAGCACTACATCTACGCTATAACACTACGATCATAGACTGCCACGGTCGCGCGCAGTTGACCGAGCTGTTTGTCTCTGCCACGAAGTCTCATGAAATTAGATCTATAGCGTAGAATAGTAGAGAAGATTGAGGCCGTTATACACGATATGCACCACGACCCCGGGCCAGACGGAATCCGTCTTACGGAACAGTATGCCCGTCAGGATGCCGACCATGAATGCGTCGAGCAGGATGACGTTGAATCCGTGAACGACGCCGAAGATTGCAGCGCTGCCGACCACGCCGGCCCATGCTCCGTAACGGTTCAGCGCATTGGCAATAACGCCACGGAATACAAACTCCTCGCCGAGCGGCGTGAGGATGGCGCCAGTGATCATTAGAACGAAAAGTGAGAACGCGCCACCTTTCGCCGCCGCCTGGAAGTCCGCTTGGTTGTTCGGCTCGGTGATGAAGTGAAAATACACTCCCTCTATAATGAAGCATCCGCCGAACGCGACAACACCGAGGGCGGCTCCCACAAGCAGCCATTTCCGTTCGGTCGCCCGAAAACCGAAAGAGCGCAGATTACGAACTCGCAGGGCGTAGGCTGCGAACAAGGCGGCGAGGCCAACGAGACCATTGCCTACACCCCCGATATTAATTCGCAAGATGGCTTGCTCGTCAGGGATTTGCGTCATCCAAAGACCGAGCATGATAATGCCGATCAGATAGAGAACCAGTGCAGTTAGAATTTCTGGCCAGCCAGGTCGGACTTGGGGCATAGTGGAAGGGCTACTCATTTCCAGCCTCCGATCGTGTTGGTTGCAACGTTTTCACTTGATGCGGCCAGTTCTTGTCGCTGGGGAGTGCACAACGCCCATAAAGCGGATCGAAGGTGCGCTCCGTACGAATTCACGGCTAATCCGGCCTGCCTCCCGCACGCTAGTTGGCACCAGCTTTTACTCATGCTAAAAAACCTCCAGTTTAAATTGACGTCACAATCTAATTTATGAAGTAATTATAGATCGAACGTTCATTGTAATAATGACATGGGCATCCTTCGGATTTCATCTCCCTCATCGGTTTATTGGGCTGCCTTAACGAGCCGCTAAGGAAAGCTTATACGACGAAGATGTACTCCTTATGACGGCAATATGAACGGAGTATGAACAAGCACAAAAAAATGCTGCGGCGTCACATGCAAGGATGTTTGCACAAGATGCCGTAACATGGAGAATAAGGGGATAGCATTGAGCCAATCCGAACTGTACAACATGAATCTAATTACTCTGTCGGCGTTGTGATTGGCAAGGTGACAATGACTGTCGTCCCTCGGCCGAGCTCGCTTTCCACTCGGATGTCGCCTTGATGAAGTGATACGATCTGTTTAACGATGGCGAGTCCCATACCGCTGCCGCCATACTTACGACTGTGGGAACGATCGGCCTTAAAAAAACGCTCAAATATACGCTTCTGGTCCTCGAGGGAAATACCAATGCCAGTGTCGGATATTCGGACTGTCACGTTTTTGATATCTTGCTTGATGCTGACATTAATAACGCCGTCATCCCTGGAAAATTTGATGCTATTGCCGAGTATGTTCGTCCATACCTGGTTTAATAAATCATGATCCGCCGTTAGTCGAACGGCCTTCAAATTGAGCTCGAAACGGATGTTGCGAGCCGTCCATTGCGGCTGGATCGCGACGATGACTCGTCTGATCTGTTCATCAAGGCTGAATGTGACGAGCCGCAGTTGCTGTGACTGCGATTCAAGCAAACTCAGCTTTAGCAGGCTGTCGCTCATCTTGGACATCCGATCTGCTTCAGCGATAATAATATCAAGATAGCGGCTTCGCTCGGTATCTGTGATGTCTATTTGCTTGAGCGCCAGAGCATAACCGGATATCGAGGTGAGCGGCGACTGAACTTCGTGAGACACGTTCGATACGAATTCCCTACGCATCTGCTCAAGCTGCTGCAGATCATGCATCATTTCTTCGAAGCTACGAGCCAAAGCACCTAGCTCACCCTTTTGCTTAATATTCAGCTTCACGTTGAAATCTCCAGCTGCTATACGCCTAGTCGCTTTAGTCAGCTTCTTGATCGGTCTTACAAGGAACATGGCGGCAACCAGAATCGATAGGCTTCCTGCTACCAACGAAAAGGTCAAAATATTCAAAATCCATTTTATGATAAAAGAGGTGGAAGGGTGGCCAATCGGTTCTACAAACATCGCTTTCGTTCCCATTTCAGTTGTTAACGGCATCCCCAAGAGATTAGCAGTAGCATCAATCGGATTGACTATAACAACTTCTCCATCCAGTACTTTTTTTACTTGTTCCATAGTGACAGTGGCAGGATTGTGTCCGTTAAGCGCTCCGTAAGACTGGAACTGACCCGTTTCTTCGTAAATTCGAATATGATAAGATTTGAGCTGATTCATTCCACTTAAGAAATTGTCCGCTTCACGTAACGGTAATGTCTCGTAAATCCGGGCAACGTCCTGGCTGAAGTGAAGTAAGGGGATTTGCATGTTTTCGTTCAATTTATCTTTAAATACCCAAGTTGCCACATAAAAGGAAATGGTCGTGCCCCCGATTACGGAGACTAGAAATGTCAGGACGACGCGTGTATATAAGGATCTGATCATTCGTACACCTCAAGCCGGTAGCCAAGCCCACGCACCGTTTCGATGCGAAATTCGCGTGTAGTCGCGAACCGTTCGCGCAGGCGTTTAATATGAACGTCTATCGTCCGATCATCCCCAGCGTAATCGATCCCCCAAATCTGATCGATCAACTGCTCGCGTGTATAGACTTGTCCGGGTGTTCCAGCAAGTTTATACAGCAATTCGAACTCCTTGAGCGGCAGCGTGAGCGACTCCGTCCCTTTCATCACCTTATAGGTCTGCCGATCAAGGATGACGTTGCCGAACTGGATCGTCTGCGTTGAGCCAATCCGGTATCGCTTCAGTAATGCCCTAACACGAGCCGTCAACTCCAATGGATCGAATGGTTTCGTCAAATAATCGTCTGTCCCAAGTTCGAAACCTTTCACTTTCTCCCATGTTTCGCCTTTCGCAGTCAGCATAAGTAACGGAAGATCAGGATTGGCTCTGCGGAGCTCCTTGCATAACGTCCAACCATCCATAATCGGCATCATAATATCGAGTACTACAAGATCGACATGCGTCGAGGCATAGACGGTCAGTGCTTCCTTGCCATCCACGGCTTCGACTGTTGCAAACCCGTCGTTGCGTAGAAATAAACAGACGAGTTCGCGAATGTTCGCATCGTCGTCAGCAACCAGTATAGTAGGCATTCGTTCCCTCTTTTCCTGTTGTCCATCCTAACCATCACTATAAATGAACCTATAGTATACTTTCAACTAAACAGCCTGTTACTTCAAGCACCAATAGAGGAGCAGCCTTGAAGCAAGCTCCCATTATAGTTCCCGTTTGTTCAAAGACCAATCTCCTTGTCTGCACGGTCAAAGCGGCTTCTCAGAGCTCGCCGACGGTTGTACAGCACCAGCAAGATGATCGTCCCCATCATGATGCCCAGAGCGATGCCAGCCTCCGTAGTCAGCACCCGTATCAGCGGGTATTCCGGGTTAGGCTGCATATCGGGCGAGTTGCGGTCAATGGGTTGTAGGTGTTGTGGGAGAATTTTAATAGTATTATAGAAGGGAGTAAATGTTTGGGGAGAGAGGAACGGGGAAATGAACACAGCAGAGTTTCAACAATACGTAAAAGAATACAGCAAGGACAAGGGATTCGATGAAAGTACGATTGAGCAGAGGACACTTTATCTTATGACGGAAGTGGGGGAACTGGCTAAAGAGGTTCTATCCGTCTCCTTCCATCCGGATGCAGAAAAGAAAGAAAACCTGGGGCATGAGATGTATGATGTGGTGTGGAATATTTTTGACCTGGCGAATAAGCTCGGTATCGATCTGGATCAGGCTTTCAAACAGAAAATGGAGATCAATGAAAAAAGAACTTGGGGTTAAGAGATTGGAAACCTAAAGTAGAAGGTTATATACCGTTCTTCAAAGGAGGATTAACCTGTCGGATCGCAAAGAGTCAGCGGTCGTCTATCCCGGCGTGCCGGGAAATTAAAATAACGAGGTGACAACGAATGAAAATTGGATTTCTAATTGTAGACATGCAAAACATATTTCTGAAAAATCAATTGGAAGTGCCCAATGTCCAGGAGGCATGTGAGTATATTAACCATGTCGCAGATTTGCTGCGTACAAATCATCATCTGGTAGTCCATATTCAAGACATTGAAGGAAGCGATGAAACAAGCTCCGAACTATTGGAGGTTATTCCTGAAATAACAGTAGATCAGAAGGATATCCGTCTTACGAAGGAGTATTCCAATGCCTTTTGGAAAACAGATTTGGAACAAATTTTGGTGAATAACGGCATTGACTTGGTGATTGTAGCCGGTTTTGCTGCGGAACACTGCGTGCTTTTCACTTATAACGGTGCTATTGAAAGAGGTTTTAAATCCGTCATTTTGCAGAACGGAATTTTAAGCACAAAGCCGGATGTCATCAATCAAACTTATCGGGATCGAAATGTGGTTTCTTATCCGGTTGTTGAAAGTATTGTAGGATGAGGCAGGAACTTTGGTAAATTAAATAGTTCAATCAACAATAGGCTGCCGGTTTGACGGCAGCTTATTCATTTATGTAGCCGATAGACCATCATAATACGAGAAGTCAGAAAAGTTGAACTACTCACAACATAATACCTTTATTTCATTAATATGCAGGGATAAGAGAGAAAATATAGAATTCCTGAGTTATACAATTTCTTGCTTTGTTTGGAGAAGTATGGGGGGGTTAAAAGACCAAGCGAACTTCTAGAAATTCAGGGAATGAATTATTATCTGGCTTAAATATTATTAATGTAAGGTAAAAGTAACATTAAATATGAAGGAGCCGGTCATGGAAGCAAACATTCGTAATTACGAGCCAAAAGATGCAAAGGACGTAGCGGAGTTCAACTTACTTTTTAACCTGGCCTATCAATACAATGAAGACTTCAAACCAGCTAATATTTTTTGCGCAGAGCTAGAGGGCAGAGTTGTTGCATCCGGCCACCTGGAGCCAACGGATTCATGTGAATACCTGGGTCGGGAAGGAAAAGATGCTGCATACATTCATCGATTTTTATTCGACACGGATTCTATTCAGGGCTGCGATCATTTGGAATCCGATCTATTTGACCGGATTACGGACAGGGCTATGGAGATCAAACAATCGTATCCCCTAAAACGTATCCAAATCGGCCATACCTGTTCTCATAACGATTTTCAGTATATTGACTTCTTACTATTAAATGGCTTCTACCACGAATTAAATTATCTGATCATGAGGCGAGACTTAACTAAACCACTGCCTGAACTCTCTAATCGCTATGGAATCGAAGTGAAGAGGTGGGCAATGGAATCCGAGGAGGAGAAGAACCTTTACCTGCAAGCCGAGAAGGATGGCTTTGATGGTGAGTCCTGGAGTAAAGAAAGATTAACCTGGTTTCAGCATGGTTCAGAATGGGATACATTCACTGCATTCCATGATCATCAACCGATCAGCAGCTGCATGACCTGGGGAATATCTTCTGAAAGAAGTGCGACCGAACAAATTTTTACCGTTCCAGAGTGGAGAAGAAGAGGAGTTGCCAAGCTCGCCATTGTTGAGGCATTGAAATTCCTAAGGGATCAGAAGCAGAAAAGCGAGGCTACTTTAGGCGTTATTGGATCGAATGCGGCTGCGATTAACCTGTATAAATCATTAGGGTATGAGCTCATCGATATTCATTTGCTTATGGTGAAGGATATTTGGTGAATTGGAAAAGGAGATGAGAGCTTCACTGTGACACTTTTCTATTATATAGCTGCAAATCGTGAGCTTCCAACAGGCTCATTCGGAAAGAATGGAACGGTAATGACACTTATGGATTACGTAACTCATGTGAATCCAGCTGAGAAGGATCGTTTCCCCATGAAAACACTACTGGAAAAATACCCGCACGGGGATAAATTTATAGAGATTTATGAGACAGAGGAGGATGCAGCCGGATTATATATAACCGGGCCTCTCACCGGACAAGATTCCTCACGTATGTTCAAAAATAGGCTGGTGTATCAAGTGAATCCGGATGGCGGCTCCTTCGAAATGAATGATGAGCTTAAAAGCTCACACCCCGTTTTGTACCAGACAAGTAAAAAGTGTTTAGTAGAGCTGTTCAATTATCTTGCACATCATATGGAGACAGGCGAAGAGTTTGAACTCTATTCATGCTGGGCTGATGGATTGGAGAGATTCAATGACATGCCTAAAAAGGAACTTGATCTCGTCATTGAACTAACCACATTTACATTGGGGAATGAGTTTGAGTGGAAAGAACGGCAGATGATACGAGTAAAGAAGTATTGACACTCCACACGACTAAAGCCGTGGGATTCTTGGATCGTTAGCGCACTCAATTCATTTCTGCTTCGTGCAACTCCCAAGTTCGGGGCTGTGTCATCAGCCCATCCTAAGACAGTGCGTATAGCATCTTAGGCTGGCAGACTGTTACCATCTGCCACAGAGGGGTGTTCAAATGTTTTTACGTCTTGCGCTTGACGGACTCCATAGATTTTACGCTCGGAAAGTCCTCTTTAAGTCCGAGCAACCGCATATCTATGCTGTTTTCAAAAGAGCGAACACCTGTTTTCATTATATCAAATGAAGCCTTGTCGAGCAATGGAACGGCCCAAAGGCTGTTCTTGCTCGAAGCCGATTCATCCCATACCTAAAGGCAAGGGCTTTCTCGGCTAAATATATGTAAAACTGCCGACGTAAAAGGATGTGACACTATGACGAACACATCACCTGAGAAAACAAAACTGGTTATTGTGGAAGGCATACCTGGCTCCGGAAAATCCACATTATCCAGATACATACATGACATCTTAAATACGCATAAAGTAAAATCGGAACTGTTTTTGGAAGGGGATTTACTGCATCCCGCCGATTATGAATCCGTTGCATATATGCCGAACCAGGTGCTTGATAGGCTGAGATCTATTTATTCCGATGTGTTTCATTACATTGATTCATTTATAACTTTGGACGGGAACGATTCTATAATCGCATATGCGCTTGCGCAGCAATCAGCTCAGAATAGAATACCATCCAGCTTGTATGAAGAAATTCGGCATTATGAAATTTACGATGGAATACCCGTAGAAAAGTATTGCGAGTTGATGATTAATCGTTGGAAGTCTTTTGTTAAAGGTCAGCGGGGAAAAGAAATGATCACGATATTTGAATGCTGTTTTTTACAGAATCCAGGATGTGCATTACTCGCCCGGCATGATGCCGGGAATGACCGTTTTATTCAGCATGTATTACAGATTGCGGGGCAGATTCAGGAGTTACATCCGATTTTGTTTTATTTGAAGCCAACGGATGTTCGTGAGACGATTGAGCGAGTTAGACAGGCAGGATAAATGAGGGGTGTAGTAATTGGTAACAACTAATGATGAGCTAAATTTGAAAGTAACATTAATTAAAATCAAGGATCAGGGTGGCAAGAGACCCGAAAACACGGAGTTGTATGGTTTGTCCACGCATATGATGAACCATATCGGAAGTACGGATGCTGTTCTAAGAGATGAACTGATTTATTCGTTGCTTTCTGAATGGGTGCTTGCAGATCTCTTTTCTCCTGATCAGCTTAAGGAACTTTTACACACTGCTATGGATGAAAATCACCTGTTTTACAGAATTGGTGAGAAGGGGACGGATTCTATTTTTACCAGATCCTTTTCCGTGTTAATCATCCCTTTGATTCTAATCTCGGACAGGAAAAGCTCTTTTCTTACGCAACAGGATATATTGAAGATCTATGATAGACTTATCGACTATTGTAAATCTGAAAAGGACACAAGAGGATATGTCGCAGGAAAAGGGTGGGCACATTCGGTGGCTCATACGGCAGATGCATTTGAGGATCTTGTTCAATCACCTTACATAGAACGAAAACATCTACTTAGGATTCTTGAGGTTCTGCAGTGCAAAATTTGTTCCAATGACGAAATTTACCTCTACGAGGAGGATGAGAGAATTGCTGCGGCTGTAACAAGAGCATTAAACAGAAAGCTGCTGGATATTAAAGAGGTTGAACAGTGGCTGTTAAGCTTTTATGCTGCTCCGGATTTTGACAGGCTGCCTGAATCGGCTGTCCTAAGAATGTTGCGCCTTTATCAATTTAAAGTCCATTTATCTCGTCTTATGGGCGAAAAAAGAATTAACATTGCTGATCTGTCCCGTTTAACCGGATTACATAGAAATGGCATTGCCAAGCTATACAACGAAGAAACAGATGGTGTGAAGTTCGACACCTTAAATAGAATTTGTGAGGCCTTGGACTGTAAGGTTCAGGATATCATTGAGTATGTTAAAGAAGTTATTTTCATGGCATTCGTGGATGTAAGTTCTTGTCCTTTTGCTCAGACAAGAACTTACATCCATTACCGATTAAGGACAAGGACATGCAGTGATTACCGAAAACGTAGCTTTGAGATAACGGCTTCTGGCCTCGTGGGTACCGATAATCTATTGAAGTTAAATGAAAGTAGAGCAAAGGTATTCCAAAAATTCATCCGGTGAATAACCACGAACATCTCTTTGAAACAAATACGAATCAATACTTATGGCCGTCATCAGCATATCTGCTTTAAATAAACTCTTAGGGCTTGAATCATCCACCGCTGCCATCTCATCGAATAATCCGACTGTAATTTGATGCATCTTGTTATATAGAGGGTTCTGTGATTGATACGGAAGTCGCTTAGCTGACGTGGAATCTGTACCTCCGGTAAGTAGTTGTGCTTTCTTCTCAATGAAGGGCATGAAAATTCTGAGAATTCCTTTTAACCGTTGTTCCGGCGGCTCTTGCTGATTCCGTAATAGATACATCTCTATATCCTCAAAGAGTTGAAGAACGCTCTCTTTTATTAAATCCAAACACAATTCACCTTTATTGGCATAACGACGATATAGTGTGCCCGGGCCGATCTGGGCTTCCACGGCTATCTGATTCATGCTTACCTGCGCCACACCATTTTTCTCAAAAAGTTTATGGGCAGCAATCAATATTCGTCGACGATTTTCGGCGGCATCACGACGTTCAATACGTGGCTGAGTTTGCTTGGTATTCTCCAAAATAGAAACACCCCTAATGTTAAATTTCGAACATTATTGACAAGTGGAGATCTCTCCGTTTAATATAAAAAGGAGATCTCTCCGTTTAATTTTAATCTATATTGAGTGCAGGTTCAACAAAACTATGGTCGAAGGAGATTGACAATGGATTCTACCGCAAAACCTATACATGAAAAGCATTATTAGCCCTTTTATTAAATTGCCACTGCAAATAGCCTATCCATCTCGCCCCAACTCAGTAATACGATAGAGTATTGAACGGGCATGAAGGCACTTCCACCAAAGTGACAGCTCGTAGCGTAACCGTGCGCACTAATTTTATATGTTTTGGAGGAACCATTATGAAGCGATTAGAGGGAAAAACAGCTGTGATTACAGGAGGAAGCGATGGGATCGGTTTTACCATCGCTTCGACATTTGCCGAAAATGGCGCGAGCCTTATCTTAGTCGCTCGCAATCAAGAAAAATTGTTCCATGCAAAGCAAATATTACAGAGGAAAGGTGTCTCAGTCGAGACAATCTCTGCCGATCTCAATAATCTCGCAAGCATTCCACATTTGACAGCAACACTGCTTGAGCGAACAAATGGCCAGATACATGTGTTAGTCAACAACGTAGGAGTGGCATATTTCAAACCTCTTCCTGACCTTTCAGTGAGCCTCTTGGATGAAATGGTGAACCTCAATATCAAAGTCCCTTTTCTTCTCATTCAACACTTGCTGCCAGCACTGAGGGCAACGAGAGGGAATATTCTCAATATTTCAACCTATTGGTCCCAAAAAATGATTGCCGGACGCCCTTCATCAGCCTACTCGATGACACGTGGTGCAATCAATACGCTCACAAAAGCGCTCGCCAACGAGTTGGGTGAGTTCCATATCCGCGTTAACGCTATTGCTCCTGGTTCTGTTGACACATCGACTTTCCGGAAGTGGCTTGATACGATGAATCAAGAACAGCTTCTCGAATATCAGAACTATGTTCAAAGCGCATACCCGCTGGGGCACATTGGAAGTGAAGAGGATGTGGCGCATGCAGCAGTCTATCTGGCCTCTGATGAAGCAAAGTGGGTCACCGGGACCATTCTCAATATCGATGGCGGTTTAACTGTACGATGAGGGTAACGGGAAATGAAGGCGTCCCATTTGATCCCACATCTCCCTGGAAGTTGTTAATTCAATACAACTAAATAACGGGCAAGACGTACAAAATTCGAGGAGCTTGTAAATTTCAACTCAAACTGCCCGTTAAAATTGATCCTTGGAAATCGAAATATTGCACAACGATACCAGGCTGCCGTAATAATCGGCAGCCCCCCGATAGTGTGGTCCTCGCTCGTTTATGTGACTTCAAAATAATCAACTATCTAACTCCACTTCGACATCTACGAAATACTTCCCTTTCACACCGTTGATGATTTTATGCAGTTCAGCTTTGATCCTGATAACTTCCTCTTTATCCTGCCACCAGTTGCTAGCTTGCCCTATAACTCGATCATCAGGGCACCACACATATTGGTACCATGGTGGCATAAATGTTTTTAACTTTCTTTTCTCCTTGGCAGGTTTCTGGAAAATCATGAACACCGGACAGGATAATTTAGCGTGCTGTGGAATGAATGATGGGCTGTGCTGGTATAATGGACTAACCATTAGGAACAAAAATACTCTATGATTGAATTTGAAAACACCGAACAATGGAGTGTGACGTGATGGCACCAAATTCTGAAGAACAAAGAAAGCTTCAACGGATCGTTCGGGAGTCGGGGCTTGATAGCTTACTTTCTGTATTGACCGAAACCATGTCCAGCTCGGATTTGAATACACTACTGCTGGAAGTGTTTCGTGAGCGAATCCGGGCATCGACCGCCAGTGACTTGTTGAGAAGGTACGAATCGAACCGATTCGTACATCCTGCCGCCATGAATCCGATCGAGATGAAACGTCTTGAGATCGATATACTGCAGATTGCAGACAATCATGCATTTTCACCTATTCAGTTGTCACCCGTAGCTCCATTAGGCTCTTGCTCCATCGTCGCTCCTGCTGATCAAAACAAAGTTATATCCGCATTGAGAGGCACAGAGGTTGTTGCGGATGCGACGAACCTTCTTGCACTGCACATATGCGATCTTGTAAAATCCGGTAGAGCCAGCAATGAAGATAACTTCATTCGTTTGTCCACGACACATCGCCATGTGAGGGCACAGCACTTCGATACCCCGGGCATGTTTCCGCACTTTCATGTGTTCTGCATGATTACGTCGGGCAAGGATAAAGGGTCTTACAGCTTCGAAAAGCAGGCGATTTGGGAGCACATTCATGTTTATCAGGATATTTTTAAATTACTTTGCAACTCGGAAATCGAAATCGTATTGAACGTGCGACGAAGTGGTTACAAAGATCCGGAGGGGCTAATCCAAAGAGTCATGCAGTATGGAGAGCAATCATCCGTTCGAGTGTCCGCTTCCGAGAGCACAGGCAAAGAAGACAACTCATACTACAAGGGGCTACAATTTACCATTATGGTGAATATCAAAGGACAACATATCCCTATCGGGGACGGAGGTTTCGTTGATTGGCCGCAGCAGCTGCTGAATAACCGGAAAGAACGGATGCTGATCAGCGCAATCGGCCTCGACATCATGCTTCTAAATGGTTTTCTGTGACCCCGCAATGTGTGAGTTCCAGATTAAAGTAATAACCAAAAATCATATGTAGTCGATCGGATTCTTCACAAGATAGTTGATGACTGGAGGATGCGTTGATTTTCAAGGGAGTTTGTCCAAAACAAACAGGCTGCCACCAAGCAGCTTAAGCGCTTGGGACAGCCTGTTCTTGTTCATTTTATTTCAGAGACGAAACGATTTCATCCGTCGTCCGGATTTTGCCGATCCGCGGAAAAATATATTTGCATACATACTCATGTTCTTCCCGCGTTAACGCGGTCATGGCATCTTCGGCAAAAATTTGTTGATACCCGTGCTGGAACGCCTCTCTGGCCGTCGTGTCCACGCCGATGGAGGTGGAAATCCCGCACAGCACGATCGTATCGATGCTGCGGCGCCGCAGCTGCAGGTCCAAATCCGTGCCGTAGAACGCGCCCCACTGTCGCTTGGTAACGACATGGGCGTTTTTCACGCTGGCCAATTCCGGCACGATGCGGTCCCAGTCTTCGGGATATTGCCTGATGCCAGGCTGCTGATCAGTTTGCGGCTTCAGCGCATCTTTGCCGTCCGGGGACGATGAAACGCGGACCAGCGCAACGAAGCCGCCTTTTTCCGCAAACGCGTTCGCCAGTTTGCTGGCGTTTTGAATGACCTGATCGCTCGTATAAGGAGCACCTTGACGTCCGAAGTCGACGATCCCCTGCTGCAGATCAATCACGACCAGCGCTGTTTTCCCGATTTCAATATCCGTCACTTTCAAATCCGTCATATTTCTGCTCTCCAATTCATTTGGTTTCTTCCGCATTGACGCTTGTCTGCGCCCTGCTCATTTTCCGGTACACCCTAAAATAAACCCAAACCGCATTTGCCAGCAGCAAAGCGCTGGTCGTGAGGAATACATATTTGACGCCGAGCCAGCCCGCCACCTGTCCGCCCATCACCGAACCGGCGAAAACGCCCAAATACCCGGCCGCCATGCTGAAACCGAACACGCGCCCCGTCAGGGAGTCGGGCGTTATTTTTTTGATTAGCGTATTGACCGACGGGTTCAGCCCCGCCGCCGCGATCCCCAGCAAAAAACGCAACCCCGTCAGCTGCCAGGCGTTCGTAACGAAAGCCTGCGGGATGAACACGATGCCCGCCGCAAGCAGCCCGGCCAGCATCACTTTATGGGTGCCCACTTGATCGGACACCTTGCCGAGCAGCGGTGCAGCCAAAATATTGGCCAGCCCCGAGGCCGAAAAAGCGATCCCGGCGATCAGCGCGACATGGCTTGCTCCTTGAGAAAGCTGATCGACGTACACCGTGATGACCGGTTCCACGGAATACATGGCCAAGCTCAAGACGAAAAAGGTAATGAACAAAGTCACCGTCAAGCTTTTCTCGGGAATCGCGCTCCAAATTTCCTTCATTCCCGGCACTTGGGTCTCTGTCCGCGTAAAATTTTCTTTAACGAACAACATCGTCGTCGCAAAAGCAATCAACATCAGCGCGCCAGTGAGAAAAAAATCGTTTTGCATCCCGAAGTTTTCTCCGATAAAGCCTCCGATCGTCGGCCCCAGCAAGGAACCGGCGATGTTGGCCGTGGACAACGTGCCTAAAGCAAAACCCGCATGTTCTTTATCCGTTTGGGTGGCGATCAGTGTTGTGCAGGCGGTGCCATAGCCCGTGATCACCCCTTGCAGCATCCTCAATCCGATCAGGACGTACACATTCGCTGCAAACCCCATGCAGCCGATCACGATCGCCATCCCGAGGCTGGCCCGCAGCAGCATCGGCTTGCGCCCGTATTTATCCGCGGCAAGTCCCCAAATCGGCGAAAAAATCGCGGACACGATAAACGTGATTCCGAACGCGAGTCCGGAATATTGCGCGACCGCTCCAGGATCATCGACTCCAAGCTGCCGGATGTAAAGCGGCAAAATCGGCGCGATCTGACTCATGCCGATTCCCGTTACGAACATGCCGAACCAGCACACGAGCAAATTCCTTTTCCAAATCGGCATACAACTAAGCCTTCCTTCTGTTAAAACCCGTAAAACTTGAATGTCTGCGCATGCGCAATGAACAATATTGCAGGATTATATTAACTAAAAGAAAGGCTTTGCACCATGCATAATATTAAACTCCATGGACAATTTTGCTGTAAAATTCGGAAGGACTGATCCCTTCCATTCGCTTAAAGATCCGGCTGAAATAAAACTCGTCCGCAAATCCAAGCTCCGCGGCGACTTCTTTTACTTTTTTGTCCCCCTCGGCAAGCAGTTCCTTGGCTTTGTCCACCTTGATTTTGTTGAAATATTCGATGACCGAGTATCCCGTCGTGCTCTTGAACGCCCTGGACAGGTAATACGTGGACAAATGGACCAGTTCCGCCAATTCCGCCAAAGCCACACGCTGCCCGATATGCTGATGCATGTATTCGATCACTTTCTCGATCTTTAAGCTGACGGCGTGATTTTCGTTTTGCTTCAGCCGAAGCTGCAAAATTTCGAACAGCAGATGCTGAAGGTACGCCTTCGCGATCAGCTCGTATCCCGGCTGCTTGGCATACCAGCTCTCCACCAGCTTTTTGAACGTATCGGCGATGTGATAGCCGTTTTTAAGGGACTGTGCCTCTTGCAGCGGAAGCGGATTCGCTTCGTCCCCGACCGACCATGCGCCGTCGTCGAAGCGGATATCTGCGCAGCTGAAATGCACCGTGAAGCAGCATATCGGATCGCGGGCATCGTTCTCGAACTTGTGCAGAACATGAGGCCGAATATAATACAGTATGCCCTCCTGCGCCACATGACTTCGGTTATCCACAGTAATGCGGCCGGTTCCTCCGGTCACCAAAATCAGTTCGTGATGCTGAAGGGTTCGTATGATGCGAGTCCACGGCTTCCTTGGATCGTTCGGATACCGTCTGTTGCAGTAATGAATATGGAAAAAGAGGTTTTTTAGATTCATGGCTCCTCCTTATTCTGCCGTCTCATGATATAAAGATCTTATCATACTTCAATGACCGGTTCTGTCACTGCGTCCTGAATTGGCCGTCCCGCCGCGGAAAGACAAGGCCCGCAAAAGGTGCTCCAGAGATCCAAAAAGAAGGGGATTACCAGGTTTATACTATAAATGAAGAAGGATATTTTGCCACTTCTACTCCGGATATGAGTTACGGATTCGTCACAGATCAATACTACTATGTAGATGAGAAAGGAGGTAGAACCAAGATTAATGAAGAATGTGTTAGAGGAATGGGAACAGGGAGCTTTGGAAATGACCCCGAAAGTGCCAAGCAAATAAAAATTAAATATACCGGGATTGAAGTAACCAAAAACAGATGCGGTCAGGAATTTAAGGATTCTGGTAACGGTATAGCGCAGGATGAATTAGAGCCAGTTCTTGCAAAGGTAGTGGCAAGATATTATGGAATGGACTTAATGGATTAATAATTGACCGAGTTGGATTTATTCATGGGGAACAGAGGGGGTTAAGTCTTCATTGAACGATTGGAATAAGGAGAACGACCGGGAACAGATAGGGATTTGTATCAATAAACTGACGGACGAGGTCGATCGGATTCTATTCAAGAAAGTTGACGAAGAGATGGGGAAGCTAGGCGTGGCATATGGGATCATCAGGGATTATAGTGATAATCCTGAGGAACCACCGATCTGGATCATTCAAATCGAGGACACAAAAACCGCGCTCACCTCTGACAACTTGTTTGAATATTTGAGCAAGCATAAAAACCTGGAGGATGCGCTGACTCGTTTTATGCGTGATCACTTTCAATCATACTTCACATAACCAAGGCATCAATGGTGAATAAGACAATTAGACCAACAACCCTTAAGGAGAAAAATATGAATATTAGAAAACTGCAAGCAAACGAAAATTACCCAATGGAACTCTTATTATTAGCAGACCCATCACGAAAACTTGTTGAAGAATATATCACCAGGGGAGAAAGTTTCATAGCCGAAGAGGAGCATGAAATTTTGGGAATCTATGTACTTCTCCCTACAAGGCCGGAAACCGTTGAATTGGTGAATATTGCGGTAGCAGAGCGGAGTCAGGGACAAGGGTTAGGAAAAATGTTAGTCTTACATGCCATTCAGACAGCCAAGGAAAGAGGATACAAAACCATTGAAATTGGCACCGGAAACTCAAGCATAGGACAATTAGCTCTCTATCAAAAGTGTGGCTTTAGAATTGTCGGGGTTGATCAGGATTTTTTCATTCGCCATTATGAAGAGGAGATATATGAGAATGGGATACAATGCAGGGATATGATTCGGCTGTCCCAGGATTTATAACTCGCTGCTCGTCCTCAGTTTATTACCGGCGAAAATGACTGCTGAACAAGATTATCTGTGTGGTAGGAAGCTTGTCATATAAGTGATTCTATTTCTGGAGGGATACGATGGCCCAATATTCACTGCATCCTGAAAGATCAACACTTCACGGCTCATTTTCAAGGGATTTTGATCCTGTATTGACGATTAATTCTGGGGATTCGGTTTGCTTTAGAACGCTTGATGCAGGTTGGGGACTGGAGCCATTTTCAGCTTCAGGAACACGAAAAAAATTCGAGCCGAGGGAACGCCCGCGGGATGGAGGCCACGCCTTGTGTGGACCTGTCGCCATACATGGGGCAGAACCAGGTATGACGCTCGAAATAAAAATCAACGAAATACGCCCGGGAGCATGGGGATGGAATAGTGCGGGAGGGTTCCCGCATCCCATGAATCAAAGATTGGGGATCGCTGATGGAGAAGAATTTCATCTGAATTGGGATTTAGACATCGATTTGTTGATTGGCACCAGCGATAGGGGGCATAAGGTGGCCTTGCGTCCTTTTATGGGTGTAATGGGAATGCCGTCCGATGAACCTGGTGTTCATTCTACATTTCCACCTCGTTTTTGTGGTGGCAATATCGACTGTAAAGAACTGATTGCGGGGAGTACATTATACTTGCCGATCCCAGTGCCAGGCGGATTATTTTCAGTGGGTGACGGGCATGCCGTACAAGGTGATGGAGAAGTTGGTTGTCCGGCCTTAGAATGCCCGATGGATATCGTTGACCTCGAATTCAGCGTACATGAAAATATGAACATCAGCATGCCCCGTGCCAAAACGCCAACCGCGTGGATCACTATGGGGTTTCACGAAGACTTGAATGAGGCATCGATTATTGCTTTGGACGGGATGTTGAACCTGATGGGAGAGCAGTACGGATTTGATCGTAAAGAAGCATTAGCGCTTGCCAGTCTGGTCGTTGATTTGCGTATCACGCAATTGGTCAATGGTGTACGCGGGGTTCATGCGGTACTGCCACATGGCTCCATTAGATAAACTCCCGCGAATAGCTGAAATCTTTTTACGAAGAGTACACAAAGGAGAAATATACATCCATGAAAATAGGGGGATAATGAAGTGCTGATCGGTCATATCAAAGAAATTGTTCGTCATCCTGTGAAATCATTTTATGGAGAAAGTGTACAGAAAACCAAGGTGATGCATTATGGCTTATATGGAGACCGCAGTCATGCCTTTTTAGATGACACAAGACCCGGCAAGTATCTGACCATAACGCAATTCCCGGAAATGGCTTTATATAAAGCAAAATTTGCAGGAGATGAGAGTCTGGAGAATTACCCAAAAGTCGAGGTCACAACCCCGGACGGCAAGGTATTCGATTGGAGAGACGAAGAACTGATTAAGCAGCTGGAAAATAAATCGAAACGAGCTGTTTCTCCTGTACAATATTCACCGTCTCATGTTCCTTTCGGGGCAATTGAAGAAGAACATCTGCAATTGGTAACGGACGCCTCATTACATAAGATGAGAGAAATATGGGGGAAGGAAACAGACCATAGACGGTTCCGTCCGAATCTGGTCATTTCATTAAATGAAAAGGTGCCATTTATTGAAGAAACCTGGTTTGGCAAACGGTTAAAAATCGGAAATGATGTGGAAATCGATTTAAAACGGCATTGCGAGAGATGCATGATCATTACTGTTAATCCTGATACCGCTGATAAGGATTCTACGTTATTAAAAACGATCGTAAAGGAGCGAAACAACTTTTTCGGTGTGTATGCATCTGTCATAAAAACCGGTGCAGTTCAGGTAGGCGACGAGATTTCTCTAATAAACTGATTGCAGCCGAAGCAGGGGGAATGGGAATAACTGGTAAGAGGGAGCGTGTCCCCAGCATGCCTCCCTCTTTTAACTCCATGTCTTCTTCGGTTGTACTATACAGTAAGTACAAATCCTTAGGAGGTTGATATGGTAGCTTTAGCTATTGGATTGTTGACTTTATACAGCATTGTTTACGCCTTAATCGCGGTTTTTGGAGCAAAATGGATTGGGAATAGGTTAACTAAAGGGAACTTTAGCAGCACCAAGTTATTACTTATTGTCTCGATCCTTGCTTCATTAACCTTCGTTATTGTATGGATTTATACAAAATCACCTATTTTGTTATTCCCGTTTATTGTTAGTCTATCATCAATAATTCGATCAGTTGTTGAGTTAAGAAAGACCTCTTCACATCCATAAGTAAAAGAAGGGGCATCTAGTTGATGCTCCTTCTTTAAACTTCAGTGTACTTCCTCCTGGATTTTCACAAATGCATGCTCTGAACTGACACTCTTGTTAGCCCTGTAGCCACTTGATCATGTAGTATACCATCATAGCCGCCAAAACCAGTGCAGATGAGTAGGATAATAACTCGAAGAAACGCCTGTCTCTCATCTCTGGTGTCATATTTGACCACTTATGCCGTAACCAGTGAAGCATTTTCCCAGTACCTCCGCTAAGCCATGCATGAAATCGGTACAGTATCAACAAATAAGCAACAATGCCTATAATTTCTATCCCATGTCGACTGAACAGGTCATTCCACGCTTCCATGGTTATAGTATTGAATATCCTGCACGCGGACAGGTATAGTTCCAGATGGGATTTCCAGCTCGTAAGTTTCGTTTATTTGTGTCATAAGCAGCTGAAGTCCGATTGGAGAGAGGAACGAGATCATATTTTTATCAGGATTTGTGCTCGCAGGGAACACAATGACAAAGGATTCGGTTGTGTTATCGTCCAAGTATTGAACAGTGACTTTACTTCCAATTAAGGCATACGAATTCAAGTTGTTAACCGAAAAATTTCGAAGCACATCTTCAAGGATTGAAGTATAGTTATTTAAAGTATTTTCAACGATAATGCGCTGTTGGTTGGGGCTGGGGAAATATTCATTTAAAAAAATTACGAGCCCTTCGTCCAGATATACCAGTTGATTGACCAACTGATTTCGCGCTCCCTCTAAACTATGGTTCATAGTAGATATCGTCTCCTCTGCGAAGGTCAATTGGGTTGTGTGAATACGTTTTCATGTGATAATTTACCTCCGTGTTTTTACTGGGAATTAAAAGGCTTTAAGGTAAAGGATCATTCAAGGGTGGCACAAGCTTTTTGTCCAGTGACATCGATGAGCCACAGTGAGGACAATTCGGCTGCTTCTCCAGGGTGAATTGCTGCCGCATCCATCCGTTGCACCCTTTTTCTGAGCAGTTCCAAACTACAGCTTCCACCATATTCTCTGTAGAAATTTTTTTGATTGGGTAACGCCTCATGTTCATGTTCACCCTCTGAAATTAGTCTTTTGTCCTTCGTGATGCATTCTCCCTAATGGGGAAAAGCAGCAAACATGGACCACCTCCCGAAGCCATTCTTTCCTAAAACGGAATAGATGAACGAAAGACATCTCGCCCGGATGCAAGCGAAATGTCTTACTGTTACCATAACAGGGTTGGAACATGATGTCAACTTAGTTTATATTAACCATTAAAAGTAAATCGTTAAATTTAATGCCTAATCCAATGTTAAATGTTAGCGCATATCAGCTAATCCGACATCGAGATAAGGACAAAAAAATACAGCGGCAGTCACGGACATTTGCTTTCTTGTCCGTAGCTGCCGCTGCTTTGATTTTGGCGTTTACTGTTTTAACCACGTATTTGCCAGGAGCATGGCTCCTTTAGCTGCATTCGTCTCTGCCAGAGCATTCAGCATGACAAAATCATGAATGATATTTTGGAAGCGGGCTGAGGTTACAGCCACACCGGCTTCAAGAAGCTTGCGTGCGTATGCCTCTCCTTCATCTCGTAAAACATCCGCTTCAGCGGTAATAATCAAGGCTTGCGGCAATCCTTCCAGTTGTTCCTTGGATGCTCTTAATGGAGAAGCCGTGATCTGATTGCGTTCAGCGGCATCAGTTGTATATTGGTCCCAAAACCACTGCATTCCATCCCTGCGCAGAAAGTATCCTGTTTCGAATTGATGGTAGGATTCCGTGTCAAAGGCTGCATCGGTGACTGGGTAAAAGAGCAGCTGTTTATGTATCACAGGCCCTTTGCGTTCCTTGGCAAGCAAGGTGATGGCTGCAGCCATATTTCCGCCTACGCTGTCGCCTGCGATATAAAGGCGGTTCAAGTCAAAACCTTCATTCTTGGCGTTGGCCTCAATCCATTGCAATACAGTATAGATTTCTTCAATAGCCGTAGGATATTTCGCTTCCGGTGACAGACTATAGTCCGGGAAGACAACAGCCGCTTCAGAACCTGTGGCTAGCTCACGGACAAGCCGGTCATGTGTATGGGCGTTGCCAAAAACCCAACCTGCTCCATGGATATACAGAATGACTGGAAGATCCCCGGTTGCGTTCACGGGACGAAGAATGCGTACCGGCACGCTGCCGGTCGGTCCGCCTTCAACCTTGATATCCTGGATATCCGCCGGTTGTTTAAATACATCACCGGATTGGACTTCATTTACTGCTTTACGACCTTCCTCTGGACCAAGGTCAAAGAGATAAGGAGGATTCGCAGTGTCTTCAACAAACTTCTGGGCAGCCGGTTCCAATACAACTTTTTTTGTCATTCTTCATCAATCTCCTTTAGGGTTGTGAGGTTGGTTAAATTGTGAGCATCGGTTCATGTCCAAATCATAACCCATTTGCTTTGCGAAAGTCAAATTAATTGTGTAAAATTAAATTGTTATAAATATTAAATTTGAATTTTTGAGCGTAATGTTGAAGTATGTCTCACTGGTTTCTTATATATACCTACCACGTTTCGCAATCGAAGAAACTTCGGGTTTACATAAACATTTTGGATATGTTGCTTGGAATACATATTGACAGTCTCTATTACCAATCAGTCTGTGTGGGCAATTTCACTTTTTGAGAACTGAAAAGGATTTACAATATGCGGGCCGATTACTATAATGATAGTATTAAAAGAGCTGGGCGACTTATGTGTGCATCAAGCGATTAAAGGATGTTTTTTTCCTTTAATCGCTTTTTTTGTGAGTTCACTATTCATTGGAGGTATTCGTTTGAAAACCAGGTTGTTTGATTTACTTATGCTGCTTGTCGGGGCATTTCTGTTTGCTCTGGCGGTTAATCTGTTTATCATTCCGAACGATTTCGGGGAAGGCGGTGTGACCGGGATTTCCATCATTTTGTTTTATCTCCTTAACTGGTCCCCGGCACTCGTCAGCATCGTCATTAACGGCATTTTGTTGATCATTGGATATAAACTGCTGGATAAAAAAACAACGGTGTATACGATCATCGCAGTCGGTTTCAATTCCTTGTTCCTGCATCTGACCGAGCATTGGAAGATTTCATCGAACGAGCCTTTTATTAATGCGATTTTTGCAGGGCTGCTGGTCGGTGTGGGCATCGGACTTATCATCCGGGTAGGGGGAACGACGGCGGGGACGGCCATACTTGCCCGGCTTGCCAACAAATACTGGGACTGGAACATCAGCTATGCTCTGTTATTCTTCGATCTGATCGTGGCCGGATTCTCCATCTTTGTCATCGGGATTGAGAAGGTCATGATCACTGTCGTTATTTTATATGTTGGAACAAAAGTGATGGATTTTATTGTTGAGGGATTGAATCCCAAAAAAGCGGTCACGATTATATCTGCCCACCACGACAGCATTGCAGAACAGGTAACCAAAATCATGGACCGGGGGGTAACGGTGCTGAGGGGGTACGGTTATTATACCGGCCAGTCGAAGGATGTACTGTACATTGTGATCAGCAAGCAGGAAGTGTCGATGCTTAAGAAAATTGTGCGCGCTGAGGATAAGAATGCTTTTGTCACCATACATGACGTGCGCGACGTTTTCGGTGAGGGGTTTATTGATATTTCCAAATAGTCGGGCAAATGGCTAAAATGAGATAGCGGCAGCTCTGGACATTTCCTCGTCTATGCTTGCCGCTATTTCCATTGCAGTAACAGCTGAAATGAGGAGCCTGGTTTATTTATCCGGCAGACGATACACGGCAAAAGGCTCGCTGTGCATGAACCGGCTGCTCGCTTCATTCAGCCTGCTCTCTGTCTCGGCGTCGTAAGACAGGGACAAGCTCTGCAGGCTGTCCTGCAGCTGCTCGACCCGGGTGGCGCCAACAATAACGGTGGAAACCGCCGGTCGATTCATCAGCCAGGCCAAAGACAGGGCGGTCGGGCTGGAACCCAGCTCACCCGCAATACGGCCTACTTCATCGCCGAGCTGAATCCGGTCCTCCGTAAGGAATCTGGCGAAATTGGGATCGGTGTCAGCCCTAGATCCAGCCGGTGTCTGGTTTCCGGCATATTTTCCCGTTAAAATACCGCCTGCCAACGGGAAATACGGAATGATGCCGATGCCCTGATCCAGGCAGAGAGGCACCAATTCCTTTTCCGGTGTGCGGTCGGCCAGAGAGTAACTGCATTGAATGGAGATATATGCGGCGAACCGCTGCCGTTCGCTGACACTCAGCGCTTTCATCAATTCCCATGCCGCATAGTTGGATGCCCCGATATAGCGGACTTTGCCGGCAGAGATCATATCGTCCAGGGTGCGGAGTGTTTCTTCCAGCGGGGTAGAGGGATCAAAAGTATGTATCTGGTACAGATCAACGTAATCCGTCTGCAGACGGCGGAGGCTGTCTTCCAGCTCCTGCTGCAGATGATAGCGGGAAGAGCCGCTTTGATTGGGCCCTTGTCCTCTGGGAAGCCCGGCTTTGGTCGCAAGCACAGCCTGCTGCCGTTTGCCTTGCAGTGCCAGGCCGATGATTCTCTCGGATTCCGTACCCGCGTAAATGTTGGCCGTGTCGATGAAATTCATGCCGCTGTCGAGGGCATGATGGATAATCCGGATCGAGGTCTCTTCGTCAGCACGCTTGCCGAACGCATTTGTCCCAAGTCCGAGTGTGGATACTTGCAGCCCGCTGCTGCCAAGGCGGTGGAATTTCATGGCATTCACTCCTTCTGATGGTTGTAGATGATGTGTGGTAATTATTATCTCAAATACGGCGGACGGCACGCAACGAGGAGTGAATTTTCGAAACAGCCGTTTGCTTATTTCGCCGTTAATCTTGGGCTTAATGCCTCTTATCGGTCACAGGTGGAGCGAAGATGGTCGCTAATCTGGAAGGATGGAGCTTGCCGCCAAGCCCGAAATACTCGCAAAAGTTCATGATTAACGGCTTCCACTTCTCAGGGTCGATATAATGCTGCTCTCCGTCCATTAAGAGTTCCTCCGCAACATGAACCTTCAATATTTTCACTTCAATGGCCATAAGGCTGCTTGGCAGCTCGAAGGAATGAACCTGTTCTACCGAGGCCTCCAATTGAACGGGGCATTCTCTTACACGCATGGCTTTTACGATATCTGCAGGCTGCTTCGTGAGTTTGGCGATTCCGAATTTGTCAGGCTCGTAACGATAACCTCTTTGTGCCTTGCTTTCGGGAACCGGGTCTTTTCCGGTGAATAATGCAAGCCGATCTACCGCCGACACCAAATCCTCCGAAGGAAGATTAAGAACACACTCCCGTTCGCGCAGCATATTCTGAACAGTTTGCGACTTGCTGCTCATCCCCAGCATACAAGACTGATTCAGCCACCAGGCGGAGGACATGGGAGCCAGATTGCTTGAGCCGTCTTCATTTTGAGTACTAATGAGAACTACCGGCGTTCCGAAATAAAGAATGTTAGGATTGATGACTTTATGCACTGCTATCGTCTCCTTTACTTAGCGCTTCCGGCTCAGTCTAACATAGGAGATCGCACGTGATAACATTTCTGGAATAAGACAGCAAGATTTCAAAACCAATCCCGCGTGAACAGTTTATTATTACATCTAAAGTTTGGAATACGGATCGTGGACATAAAGCGACCAAAAATCAGGTGAAAATAGGTACAGATTTGCGGATTAATCAAGTAGGTGTACAATATGAACTACATGCAATGTTAAGGTTATTTTAGAGGAGCGGAACAAGGATGAAACGCGCCACAATTTTGATAGCGGATGATGAAGCGGAAATTGCCGATCTGATTGCGCTGCATTTGGAAAAAGAGGGCTACCATCTTATTAAAGTGTCTGACGGGAAAGAAGCGGTTCGTGTTATCCAATCCCATCCGATTGACCTGGTGATCCTGGATATTATGATGCCGGGGCTGGACGGTTACGAGGTGACCCGCCAAATTCGGGAGCAGCACCGGATGCCGATCATTTTCCTAAGTGCAAAAACGTCTGACCTGGACAAGATTACGGGATTGGTGATGGGAGCCGATGATTATATGACCAAACCGTTCAACCCGATGGAACTGGTTGCACGGGTGAATGCGCAGCTGCGGCGCTCCATGCAGTTAAACCAGCCGGCATTGGGCAATACTTCCGTATTGGAAGCAGGCGGATTGATCATTGATCCGGACAAGCGCTCAGTTGTTTTATATGGCAACAGCATCGAGCTGACTCCGAAGGAGTTTGATATTCTGTATTTGCTCGCCAGTCATCCCAAGAAAGTTTTTAGCGCGGAAAATATTTTCCGGCAGGTGTGGGGAGAAGATTATTACGAAGGCGGGAACACCGTCATGGTGCACATCCGCACCCTGCGCAAAAAGCTTGGCGAAGATGCCAATAAAGATAAATGGATCAAAACCGTATGGGGAGTGGGTTACACATTCAATGGCTAAAATAACCCGAAGCTTCAGATCCAGAATGCTCTATTTATTAGGGCTAAGCATGCTTTTGGCGGGTCTCATCACTTATGCGATCTATAAAGCTCTGCAGATCTATTATTATAGAACGGTTCGATACGAGGATCCGCTGGCTCACTATCGCCAAATGATCCGCAACTTCGGAGATCTGAATTTCTTTTTAATCTTTTTTATTCCGCTGGCGATCTTGTTTTTCTTTTTGCTGACCAAGCCTTATGCCAAGTATTTTCGCGAAATCTCAACAGGGATTCATCGGCTTGCCAATGGTGATTTTAAGAGCCGTGTGTTTATATCGTCAAATGATGAACTGGGGATGATCGCGGCCGACATCAATTTGGCCAGTGAAAAGCTGCAGCAGGCGGTGGAGCGAGGGGATTTTGCTGAAAGCAGCAAGGATCAACTGGTCCTGAATTTGGCCCATGATTTGCGTACGCCGTTGACTTCGGTTCTGGGCTACCTGGATGTTATTCTGCAAAACGATCAGCTGACGGCGGAGCAGGTAAAGCATTATACGACCATTGCTTTTACGAAATCGCAGCGTCTGGAGCGTCTGATTGATGAATTATTTGAAATTACGCGAATGAACTACGGCATGCTTACCCTTGATAAGAAACCAATTGACCTGAGCGAGCTGCTCACTCAATTAAACGAAGAGTTATACCCAGTCTTTGAAAAAAATCATCTGACGGCCAGATTAACGCTCGTTCCGCATGTGCAGATTTTGGGGGATGGAGAGCTGCTGGCCCGTGTATTCGAAAATCTGCTGGCAAATGCCGCCCGTTACGGCAAAGACGGTCAGTTTGTAGATATGATCTGTAAGCTTGATGAGGGAGAAGCGGTCGTCCAGGTAGTGAATTATGGCGATTCCATTCCCACGGAAGATCTGCCTCATCTCTTTGATATGTTCTATACCGGGGACAAAGCCCGGACACATCATGAGGGGGGTACTGGTCTGGGTTTGTTCATTGCGAAAAATATTGTCGAGCAGCATGATGGAACCATTTCCGTCCAAAGCGATGTGATTCGTACGGTCTTTGAGGTGCGTTTACCGCAGTGAAGCGCGGCACTCTCTGAATATGAAAAAGGCTCTGCTGGCTTAAGCTGGCAGAGTCTTTTTCATTTTTACACTTTTTTTACGCCCCCCGCCGAGATCTTAACCCCATTTTTATACCGAATCGTATTATCATTGGCTCTGTGTTAAAGAGAGATGTTCGACAAAGTCTCTCTTGCCGGAGCTTTTTTGCTGTTCTTATAAACAGGAGGTTGGGAATACATGCTGGACATCGTAATGGTAGCGTCTTTCATTCTTTTAACTTTGATGATGGTCGGATTGCTGGGTTGGGCCGGCAAGGTAGCAGACGAAGGAAGTGAACGCTCATGATGTGGCTGCTCGGTATCGTGGTTCTTCTAATCGGATTGTATCTTACTTACGTGCTGCTGAATCCGGAAAAATTCTAATAGAGGAACTAATATGGCTGTAGAGGAAGGAGTTCAGACGTTATGTATGCTGTACTGTCTATCGGGGTGACGCTGCTGCTCGTTTTGCTGCTGGCGCGTCCAATGGGTCTTTATTTGGCCCGGGTATTTAACTATGAACCGACCGGATTGGACAAATGGTTCGGGTGGATCGAGAAGCCGATCTTTGCGCTTGGCGGCATTCGCCGGGACAATCAGTCCTGGAAGCAGTATGCGCTGTCCGCTGTGCTCAGCAATCTGGTCATGATGATTTTGGTATATTTGATTTTCCGATTTCAAAAGTTTCTGCCGCTTAACCCGAGCGGCATTGATAATATGGAACCCACGCTTGCCTTTAACACGGCGGTAAGCTTTATGACCAATACGGATCTGCAGCATTACAGCGGCGAGAGCGGCCTTTCCTACTTCTCGCAAATGGTGGCCATCGTATTTACGTTGTTTACTTCCCCGGCTACGGGGCTTGCAGTGGGGATCGCTGTGATCAGAGGACTTGCGGGCAAGCCGCTCGGTAACTTCTTTGTGGACCTGGTCCGTGCGATCACACGTATCTATTTGCCCATCGCTTTTGTTGCAGCGATTATTTTTATCGCGCTTGGCGTTCCGCAAACGCTGGATGCCACGGCTGTAGCGCATACGATTGGCGGGCAGGAGCAGGAAATTGCACGCGGTCCGATAGGTTCGTTCCTGTCTATTAAGGAATTGGGAAATAACGGCGGCGGTTTCGTCGGAGTCAACTCGGCGCATCCGTTCGAGAACCCGGACGCCATCAGCAACCTGTTGCAGATCTTGCTGATGTTGCTGCTCGTTACGGCCTTGCCTTTTACGTATGGCAAAATGGTCGGCAATGCCAAGCAGGGGCGGGTCCTGTTCGTATCCATGGCGATGCTCTTTATTGTTATGCTGGGGATTTCCCTGAGCGCGGAGAGTGCCGGCAACCCTGCCCTGAATGCATTGGGTATTCAGCATGAACAAGGCAGTATGGAAGGCAAGGAGGTTCGCTTTGGAGTGGCGCAATCCTCCCTGTATTCCGTGGTCACTACCGCATCCGAGACGGGGGCCGTCAATACGATGCACGATACCTTGACGCCGATTGCCGGATTGATCACGCTCGCAAATATGATGCTGAACACGGTGTTTGGTGGTGTAGGAGTAGGCTTCATTAACGTTCTGATGTACGCGATGATCGGTGTGTTTTTGTCCGGTCTGATGGTCGGGCGGACGCCTGAATTCCTCGGCAAGAAGATCGAAGGGCGAGAGATGAAGCTGATCGCGGTGACGATGCTGATTCACCCGTTGCTGATCCTGACGCCGACGGCGCTTGCACTGTACACAAATCCGGATACGATCTCGAATCCCGGGTTTCACGGGCTGACACAGGCCTTGTATGAATTCACGTCATCAGCTGCGAATAATGGCTCCGGCTTCGAGGGACTTGGCGACAACACGCCTTTCTGGAACATTGCGACTGGTATTGTTATGTTTCTGGGACGCTATTTTTCAATGATGACGATGCTGGCGGTTGTAGGCTCATTGGCTGCCAAAAAGCCCGCACCGGAAACGTCGGGTACATTCCGGACCGATAATGCGTTGTTCGCAGGGGTGTTCCTGGGCTCGGTGCTGATTGTGGGAGCTTTGACCTTTTTCCCGGCGCTTGTGCTCGGACCGGTTGCGGAATTTTTAACGCTAAAGCCTTGACTTAGAAAGTAACGGAGGAAGCTGGCCATGAAACAAAAAAAATCGATGATAAGCCCTGAACTTATTCAGAAGGCTATCAAGGAATCATTTCTGAAGCTGGACCCGCGCGTCATGATCCGCAATCCGATCATGTTCGTTGTTGAAATAGGTTTTATCATTACGGTTCTGCTAATTTTCGTACCTGATTTGTTCGGCGGAACGGCATCGTGGGGATATAATCTGACGGTTGCTTTAATTTTGCTGTTCACGGTGCTGTTCGCTAACTTCGCTGAAGCGCTCGCGGAAGGGCGAGGCAAAGCACAGGCGGACACGCTGAAGAAGACAAAGCAGGATATTCGGGCCAACAAAATGACAGGTCCTGCTTCGGTCAAGGTCGTGTCGTCCTCAGAGCTGCGCAAAGGGGATGTTGTGATCGTCGCCCAGGGGGAAATGATCCCCGGAGACGGTGAGGTCATCGAAGGCCTCGCTTCGGTGGACGAATCGGCGATTACGGGCGAGTCGGCTCCTGTCATTAAAGAAGCAGGCGGTGATTTCAGTTCCGTCACCGGCGGCACGCGCGTGATCAGCGACCAGATCAAGGTGCGCATCACCAGCGATCCCGGCGAGTCATTTCTCGACCGCATGATCGCGCTCGTGGAAGGCGCGAAGCGCCAGAAAACACCAAACGAGATTGCGCTGAGCACTGTGCTGACGAGCCTGACGCTGATTTTCCTGATCGTTGTTGTGACACTTCCGTTTTTCGGCGCTTATTTGAATGTCTCATTAGAAATCCCGATGCTGATCGCGCTCTTGGTATGCTTGATTCCCACGACAATTGGCGGCTTGCTGTCCGCGATCGGTATTGCAGGTATGGACCGTGTAACCCAATTCAATGTGCTGGCGATGTCCGGGAAGGCTGTCGAAGCAGCCGGGGATATCAATACGATCATCCTCGACAAGACCGGTACGATCACGTTCGGGAACCGGATGGCCAGCGAGTTTGTCCCTGGCGGTGGGCATGAGGAAAGTGAAACGGCGGAGTGGGCCGCTATCAGCTCGCTCAAGGATGAGACGCCGGAAGGACGCTCGGTGCTGGAGTTGATGAAAAAGCTGGGCTTTACGTATGACGCTTCCTTGGGAGAAGGAGCCGAGTTTCTCGAATTCCGGGCCGAGACCCGCATGAGCGGCATGGATTTGCAGGACGGACGCCAGGTCCGCAAGGGCGCGGTGGATGCCGTGAAGAAATGGGTTGCCGCCCAGGGCGGGAAAATCCCCAAGGATCTGGACCAGCACAGCGACCGCATTGCGAAAGCCGGGGGCACACCGCTGGCCGTGGCAGTCGATCAGGAAATTTTCGGGCTTATCTACTTGAAGGATACCGTGAAACCAGGCATGAAGGAACGGTTTGAGCAAATGCGGCAGATGGGGATTAAGACGATTATGTGTACGGGAGATAATCCTCTGACTGCGGCAACGATTGCCCTGGAGGCCGGTGTCGATGATTTCATCGCGGAAAGCAAGCCCGAGGACAAAATTGCCGTCATTCGCAAGGAACAGGCCGAAGGCAAGCTGGTGGCAATGACAGGCGACGGCACCAATGATGCGCCTGCCCTGGCGCAGGCGGATGTAGGGATTGCGATGAACAGCGGTACGGTAGCGGCGAAAGAAGCAGCGAATATGGTGGACCTGGATTCCGATCCGTCCAAAATTATTGAAGTGGTGGCGATCGGGAAGCAACTGCTGATGACGCGCGGTGCGCTCACAACTTTTAGTATCGCGAACGATATTGCCAAATATTTTGCGATTATTCCCGCGCTGTTCATGGTGGCCATCCCGCAAATGGATGTATTGAATATTATGCGGCTCGGTTCGCCAAGCTCGGCCATTTTATCGGCACTGATTTTTAACGCGATCATCATTCCTCTGCTCATTCCATTGGCGATGAAGGGTGTGGCGTATAAGCCGATGTCCTCGTCCCGGCTGCTGCAGCGCAATTTGCTCATTTACGGCCTGGGCGGCGTAATCGTGCCGTTCCTGGGCATCAAGCTGATTGATCTGCTTGTCCATCTGTGGGTGTAATAGAGGTAGTTCAAAAAGTCATCTTTTGATCACGAAGTAAATCAGGAAGCAGACTCGACATCGAATCTTGAATTCAGCCGGGACTAAGCAGATGCTTCCGAAGCATGTTTCCTGCGGAAACATTTCAGGTGCTCACGTACCCCCAAGTACGCTCCGCTCCTCAGTCCCTATCTTCATTCAACCCAAGCGTTTTGAAAAAACGCACTTCGGAAGCATAGGCTTCGGTGCTGAAAAGCTAACTTTTTGAACGCGCACTAAATAGAAAGGGCGGTTATGAAAATGAAAGTAATAGTGAACAGCCTTCGCTTAAGTCTTGTGTTCATGGTGGTCTGCGGACTGCTGTATAATCTTGTGGTGACAGGCATTGCCCAAGCGTTAATGCCCAAGCAGGCGAACGGCAGTCTGCTGTATGGTGATCAGAACAATGTCATCGGCTCGGAGCTGATCGGGCAAAGTTTTCCTGAGCCAAAGTTTTTCCAGAGTCGTATCTCTTCGATTGATTATAATGCGGCCGGTTCGGGCAGCGGCAACTATGCCCCTTCCAACCCGGATATGCTGGCCCGTACGCAGGAGTCGGTGGAGGCGTGGAAAAAGGACAATCCGGACGTACCGGTCAGTGAGCTGCCAGTTGACCTGATCACCAACTCCGGTTCCGGTCTTGATCCGCATATCAGCCCGGAAGCGGCAAAGGCGCAAATTCCACGGATCAGCCGGCTGACGGGAATTCCGGCAGAGAAGCTGAATGAGCTCGTGGCGGACAACACGTCAGGCAGAGAGCTGGGCTTCCTGGGAGAACCCGTGGTGAACGTATTGAAGCTGAATCTGGCTTTGCTCGAGCAAATGAAATGACGATCACCCCGCTCAGAGACTCCTTTTGGGCGGGGTCATGGTTTTTCCGTGGAGATTCAACATTTTGCATAATTGCGGGTGGTTCATATGGAAGATTTCAGAAGAAAAACCCCTGAAGAAATATTGAAGTCGATCTCGAAGCTGCAGCGCGGACGCTTGAAAATCTATATTGGCCCATTCAGCGGCTCCGGCAAAACCTATCACATGCTGCGCGAGGGCAACAGCCTCAGACAGGGGGGGATCGATGTGGTGATCTGCGCCGTTTCCACCATGCAGCGCAAAGAAACGATCGAGCAGATCGGCTGCCTCGAACGAGTCCCCAGCATCCATTGGCACCAGGGTGGCGTGGAGAAGAAGGATTTGAACCTGGAAGCGCTGCTGGAGCGGAACCCGGAGGTGGTGCTTGTTGACGGGCTGGCGCACCGGAATCGGGCCGGGGCACGGTTCAAGACCCGTCTTGAAGATATTCAGTATCTGCTCAGCCACGGGATCAGTGTAATTACCACGATCAATGTGTATGAACTGGTTGGGTATCACGTGCTTGCCCAGAAGCTGACCGGCCTTAAGGTGGAGGAAACCGTTCCTGTCGATACTCTGGATTTGGCCGATGAAGTCCGTCTGATCGACGTCACACCCGAATCGATTCTTGCCCGCTTGTCGGAGGGGGCTTTGGAGGTCCGCCTGGCATCGCTTTCGAAACGGAATAATTTGGCTAAACTAAGGGAACTGGCCCTGCGGCTGGTGGCTGAGGATGTCAATGAATCGCTGGAGAAGCACAGGGAAGAACTGGGGTTAAACGGCCCTTCCGGCGCGGCGGAGCGCATATTGGTCTCCACCCAGTACCACTGGAACGGATCGATCTATATTCGGCGCGGCCAGCAAATTGCCAAAAGGCTTAACGGCGACATGCTGGTCGTCACCTTCATAAATCCGCGGAAGCAGCTTTCCCGGGAGCAGACTGCGTTTAAACGGTCCATGGTGAAAATGACGGAGAAAATCGAAGCCGACTTCATTGAGCTTCCTTTCATCTCCAGAAGGGCGATTCCAAGACAGCTTGTGGATTACGCGATTGAAAACAAGGTGACACGCATCGTGCTGGGCCATTCCAAGCAGACGCCTTGGCAGGAGTGGCTCAAGGGTTCGATCCCTAATTCCTTGATGAGGCTGGTCGACAATATGGATTTGTTTTTTGTTGCTGATACCGCCGAGGCGAAGGGGGAGCGGATTCTGCCGACCTCCATCCGGCAGCAGCACAATACAAATCCATACCGGCGTCTCAGTGATACGGAAGTGAAGGAGCAAATCAGCCGGATCAAGCGGGGGACCTTCAAGGTGTATATCGGGGCAGCGCCAGGTGTAGGGAAAACGTATACGATGCTGCGGGAAGGAAATGTTTTGCTGCACAAAGGGATTCAGGTGGTGATCGGGCTGCTGGAAACGCATGGACGGCAGGAAACACTTGAGCAGATCGGTGACCTGCATATCATTCCCAGAAAAATGGTCGATTACCGTGGAGCCCGGCTGGAGGAAATGGATGTAGAGGAGATCATCCGTTATAATCCCGAGGTTGTGCTTGTGGATGAGCTGGCGCATACCAACATTCCTGGCAGCAGCAGCAAAAAGAGATACGAAGATATTCTTGAGATTTTGGACGCGGGTATTTCCGTGATTTCGACCATGAACGTGCAGCATCTGGAAAGCCTGAATGATGCCGTGGAGCAGCTTACCGGCGTCAGAGTGCGGGAAACGGTTCCCGACAATATTCTGCGTCTTGCCGACGAAGTTCAGTTAATCGACGTCGCTCCGAATGCGCTGCAGCAGAGGCTTAGGGAAGGGAAAATTTATGCTGCGAATAAGGTGGATCAGGCTTTGAACCATTTTTTCAAGACAGGCAACCTGATTGCTCTCCGTGAGCTGGCCCTGCGGGAAATTGCCGATGACGTGGACGAACGGCTGGAAGCATGGGAGCGGTGGGGTTCCTTGCGTGGACCGTGGCGCAGGCAGGAGGTAATCTTCGTCTGCGTGACCTTGGGCGCGCGGGCGGAGAGCCTCATTCGCAGAGGCTTTCGGATTGCACACCGTTTGAAAGCAAACTGGTATGTCCATTATGTCGCGCTTCAGAGTGCCTTTACGGAAGAAGAGCAGAAGCGCATCCAGGATCTGGAGCAGCTTACCCGGCGCTTCGGGGGACAGTTCGAGCTTCAATATGCCAGGAAACCAAGGGAAGTAGCCCGCAAGCTGCTCGAGAAAGCCAATCTGTATGCAAGCACGCAAATGATTGTGGGACAGACGAAGAAAAATGTATGGCAGCGCATGCTGACAGGCAGCACGGTCAATACGATTCTGAGATACGGGCGTCACATGGATGTGCTGGTCGTATCAGGTTTCAGTCAGAAAGAGCGGTAAACCGGTATAAGCGGGAGAGTTGCTTAATTCAGGCTGTTTGTCCATACTTGTTTTTGTATAACAGAGACACATAGGATGTGACGTGAATGGTGCAACAGCGCCCATATATATGGGTCACTTTGTCTATCATATTGCTGACCGTTGTTTTGAAATGGATTGGCTCCTTTTTTGACCTTGTGAATATTGCTCTTATATATTTGCTGCCGGTGTTGATAAGCGCGGTGTATGGGAGTAAAGGATCTTCATTCTATGCAGCGGGCTTGGGTGTGCTGGCTTTTGATTTTTTCTTCGTCCCTCCGCAATTGAGCTTTACCGTGGCGGATCTTCGTTATGCGGTGTCATTTGTCATATTCCTGTCTGTGGCTGCATTAACGGGAAGTTTGGCAGCAAGATTGAAGAAGCAGCTGGCATATTCCAGGCAAAGGGAAGAGCATACGGCATCATTGTACGCACTCAGCAAAGAGATGAATGCCATTACAGATATCCAGGCCCTGCTGGACCATATTGTGCTTCAGGTGTCCCGTTCTGCAGAATCCGAAGCAATCATATATTTGCCGGACAGCAGGGATGAACTGGAATTGGCTGCGTCCTCCCCGGGGACTTCCGATTGGGGAAGGAGTGAAGCGGAGCTGGTCATTGCCAGATGGGTATACAGGCACGGTGACCGGGCCGGAAAAGGTGCGGAAAAGCTGCGAGAATCGGCGGGATTGTACATCCCATTGCGTATTGAAGAGAAAACCTACGGGGTGCTGGGCGTGAATCTCAAGTCTGTACTGCCGTCCCCGGAGACGGCAAGGCTGATTGAGGCGCTTGCCGAGATTGGCGCAAGTGCCATCGCCCGCCTGAAGCTGAGTGAAGAAGCACGGCTGGCCCATCTGACTGCAGAGTCGGAAAGGCTGCGGACGGCGATCCTGGATTCTGTCTCCCACGAGCTGCGGACCCCTTTGGCGACGGTGATCGGTTCCGCTACAGCATTGCTTGAAGGAGACAGCCTGTTCTCCAAAGAAGACCGGATGGATTTGCTGGCCACGATTCGGGATGGGGCATTGCGCATGAATCGGCTCGTGTCCAATTTGCTCGGCATGATCAAGCTGGAGAGCGGTATGCTGCAGCTGCGGAAAAAATGGTGTGATATCGAGGATCTGATCGGGGTTGTATTGCAGCAGGTACAGGATTTTCAGCAGCAGCGGAAGCTGCTTGTGCATATGCCGGATCATGTCCCGCTCATCCTGGGGGACGAGATTCTGCTGGAGCAGGTGCTGGTCAATGTGGTCAGCAATGCGATCAAATACTCGCCGGATGGCAGTGAAGTGAGCATTGACGTTCATACGGAAGGGGATTCGGTCATCATCTCTGTCAGGGATAGTGGAATGGGACTTGATGAAGCCGATCGGGAGCGGATATTCGAGAAGTTTTACAGGGCGGACAAAACAAAGCATGTGCCGGGCACGGGTCTCGGCCTTGCGATCTGTAAGGGAATTGTGGAGCTTCATGATGGCACCATCTCCGCCGCTCCTGCTCCGGATCAGGGAACGATCATCACGATCCGCCTCCCGCGAAGTGAAGAAAACAAGAGCATGTTCATGCATACAGAAGGGGAAATGGAGAACCTATGACGACATCCGAAACAGGGGCCAAAATTCTGGTGATCGACGATGAACCCCAGATTCGCAAGCTGCTTAAAGTAACCCTGCAAGCCCACCAATTTGAAATTGAGGAGACGGCGACCGGCGAAGAGGGCATATTGAAAGCCACCGTTTCCCATCCCGATTTGATCGTATTGGATCTGGGGCTCCCCGATATGCCTGGCATGGAGGTTCTCCAGCGCATTCGCGAATGGTCCGGTGTACCGATTATTGTCCTCACGGCTAAAGAGCGGGAAGAAGACAAGATCGCCGCCCTTGACGGCGGTGCGGATGATTATGTTACAAAGCCGTTCGGCATGGGAGAGCTGCTTGCGAGAATCCGTGTTGCGCTGCGGCATGTAGCGAAATCGGCCCATGAGCCTGTCCTCAGGTTCAACGAGCTGGTCATCGATTTGGCGCAGCGGAGCGTCATGCTGGGTGATGAACGGGTCAAGCTGACACCGACGGAATACGATCTTTTGAAAATATTGGCCTCAAACGCGGACAAGGTCGTTACACAGCGGCAGCTGCTGCAGCAGGTGTGGGGAAGTCACCACAATGAATCCACCGAAGGCCATTACCTGCGGGTCTATATCAGCCACCTGCGCAAGAAGCTGGAGGAAGATCCAACCCGGCCCAAGCTGATTATTACGGAGCCCGGGATCGGGTATAGGTTCCTTACTCCCGATGGGCCGTCCTTTGTCTGCCATGATGAAAAAGGCCCGGCTCCTATGTAAGGGCCGGGCCTGTACCCATGCAACGGATTTCCTGTTATTTTACATCCACATTGAATTCCAGCTCGCTGATGTATTCTTTTTCGCTGAATTTGCCGGAAGATTTGTCTTTCTTCAGTACATAAGGCTTGATCGTAATCGATTTCGGCTTCTCTTTAAACGGCGTGAAATTATAATCGAAAACATATTGCCCTTCAATAAAGTTCATATTGTTGCCTGGGAGTTCCTCCAGCCGGTTGCTATTCTCATCATAGATTTCGAATCCAAACAAATGTTTGCCGGCATATAGATCTTCAACTGGAAGTTTGTATTCATCTCCGAGGCTGGCAAGCTCCCCGCTGCCGGTCATGGTCAAACGCGTCGTGATCGGTGTCAATTCCAGCTTGTCCAGAGTAAAGCGGAATCCGTCATGCGATTGAACCGATTCCGGCTTCAATACAAGGCTTTCGGTATTTTTCTTCACCGGAAACGTCAAAACGTAGGGCTGGTCAGAACCGGTTAAGGTCGCTTCAAGCTTCAAATCGAAGGAGTCGCCCAGCGGTTCAGGCCGCAGGATCTTATCTGGATCAGCATTAAGCGGGGCGACAGGAAGCGAGTCGTTGAATTCCAGAATGAGCGTATCCCGGGTATCTCCGTCCTTCATGGTATAGCCCCCATTAAAGTACTTCTCGCCGTTAATATATATATGGATGTCTTTCAGGATGCCTTTGCCGCTGAGGTCCCTGTCACCGTTCTCCATGCTCTCGCCAAGCAGTTTAGCATCTGCTTGACCGTCTCTTTTTAAAGCAACCGATATGCGGGTTCCATCATAGATATAACCGGTGCTTTCGAGAGTCATGTCATTGTGGCTGTCTTTCGCTTGGACAGGCTGATACAATCCGTTGGCTACGCTTGCCTGAAGCCCCGGATCACCATACTGCTGAAAAATGTTGCCGATGAGCGGCACCTGGCTCAGCGCGCTCGCCATGACCGGGGATACGAACCCGCTGCCGAAGACCCCCAAACCCAAGGCTGCGGCTATACCCGAGACAGCCGCCACTCTTTTCATCCGTTTGTTCTTCATGCGATGGCGCTGATTCAATTCTGTTTTTTTACTGTTCATTTGTTTCACAATCCCTTCTCCCAAGTTTAATTCCGGAACTTCCGTATTTTGAATCATATATTCCAGGTTTTCAGTAATCTGCTTTGCTGGATCGGAGATTTGCTTCAATTTTCATTCCTCCCTTATTCCGTGTGTATTGGACTAGTTTGTTGCGGATGCGCTCATATTGTTTCCGTAATGTGGCCGGTTTGCAGTCCATAATCTGACCGATTTCCTCGAAAGTGTACTGCTCCACCGCTTTTAACAGCACAAGATTTCGCTCACTGGGAGTCAGCGGATCCAACATTTCCATTACAGCGGATTCCCTTTCGGAATAGGTGTATAATGCGGCTTCGTTTTGATATCTGTCCACAATTCGTTGAACTCGTTTTTTCTTTTTCAGCACATTCATGCTGTGATTGTAGGCAATTTTGTACAGCCATGCCGAAAATGAAGCATCCCCGCGGTAGCGGCCTATATTATGATAGGCACGGATAAAAATGTCCTGAAGCGCGTCCTTGGTCTCCTCACGATCCCTAATCAGATAATAGCAATAGATATACAGCTCTCTTTCGAAGTGGCGGGTGATCTCTATAAACGCTTCCTGTGAACCCGCTTGCGCCTGGCGGGCCCATTCATCAACCATAGCTCTTCGCTCTGCCCTGTTTATCGAAGACGCTGTTTTATTATCCAATCTCTCACCCCCTGTGTTTTAACTTCGCCTATATGACCACCATTTCTTTACGATTTGTGACATGAAAATAAAAAAAAGATGCAGGTTATTAGAATGTCTCTCCCAGCCCGACAGCGGAAAAGGACGGCGATACCATGTTCCAACGGCAAGTCGTCAAGCGCCGATTTTTCAGCTTGAGCATGAATAATTTCTATATTCATTTGACGGATAACATGATATGATGCTGAATTAAATACAGCCCTAGGGAGTGACTTCATTGGATATTATAAAGGATGATTTAAGCGGACCTGACATTATCGCGTTAATTGGGGAGCATCTGCAGGACATGCATCTGACCTCTCCGCCCGAGAGCGTTCATGCCCTGGATCTTGACGGCTTGAAGAAGCCGGAGGTTACCTTTTGGAGCGTCTGGGAAGAGAATCAATTGCTTGGCTGCGGGGCGCTGAAGAAGCTTGACCCGCTTCACGGAGAGGTAAAGTCCATGCGTACCGCTGCACGGCATTTACGCAAAGGGGTTGCCAGACAAATGCTTGCCCACATTATCGAGGAATCCAAGGGACGGGGATATGAGCGGATCAGCCTGGAAACCGGCTCCATGGAGGCCTTCGCACCGGCCAGAAAACTGTACGAAAGCTTCGGCTTCGAGTACTGTGGGCCATTTGCGGATTACATAGAAGACCCGAACAGCGTATTTATGACCAAAACATTGTAAGAACTTCCGTGAACGAACCGTTCCTCAATCGTATTGCCCTCCGAAACTGTAATGATTTCACCGAAATATCAAAAGAAGATCGAGGACAGGAGCAAACTCCTTGTTCTCGATCTTCTGTCATTTAAGTCTGACGTACTATGGTAGTTCTCGTATTTGGAGGCTGATGGTTGGCATTTGACAACTGCTTATTTGAACAGCTCCTCCCCAGGAATATTAACTTGGTCTGACATCCGTTCTGACCACACCAATATCCGAAGCATTGATGGCAATCGGGTTCCCGCCTTGTCCTGTCCGCGCCGAAGAGGTTTGTCTGACGTCCACGGAAATTCTTTTTTTCTTTACACCTGTTCGTTTCGTCTTGGGCAATTTTATCACCTCCCATCCCCCGAAACAGGGAAATTACCGCTTACCCTTGGCATTCTTGTAAATTTTCAAATTCACAGCATTACTGGCCAGGACATTCCCGTTATCGGCATGGGCTGTGGCAGATTGGAAAATGTTGATCACAATATAATTGTTTTTGCCGACCTTATACGTATAGGTTTTCACATCTGATTTGAGCATGCGCCTTCTCCCCCCAATTCAGAAAAGCGAAGTGTAACCCATCAGGCCGTCAACCTGTGGCGGGTTACTTCCTTTTATTCTCGATATAGGTCAACAGCGCAAGCACGAAAGCCGAAGGGCTCTCACTACGAGGGTCCTTTTTGTTGTGGTGAGGGTTGCACATCAGCTTTCTGTAACCATTTCGAGGAGGGAGTTATTATTCTGGCTACAGAAGCGAATCAGCAGTACAATCGGGAGGTTTCGCTTACTTGGAGAAGATGGTATCGTATCCTGCATGTCGCTGAAGCTAAGGGAACAGCAAAGAAGAATGCATGTGGACCGCTGGTCGATTCAATCTTAATTGCCGAAATGCCCTGTTCGGGGGGGATTCTGTGCATACATTGAAAATGTACTAAAGCATAAGGAGGTAATTGAGAATGGGTGCAGTTGGTGGAGCTTATGGAGGAGGAAGTTGTGGAGGCCTAGGTTTAGGCTTGGGGACTTCCACAGCAGCTATTCTGGTGTTGTTCATTCTTCTCGTAATTATTTCAAGAGCGTTCTGGTTATAAACCATGCTGGAAATAAACGAAGTAATGTATCTAAATGAAGCATAATAATTAAACTTCCAAGTAGAAATTTAGGCAAGAGTTGCACTAGCTGAAATAAACACTGTGGGTTGTATCCCAGTGTTTATTTCCTTTTGCAGGAATTATTGATATGGGTTTTTAGGACATGCCCCTAACAAGTGAATTTGGATATCCAAACTCAGTGCATACAAAAACACGAGACAGCAATCCTGTATCAAAAATACTTCACCTGCCGAGAAAAAGCGGCGCGCAGCGGGATGGTAGGATTAACTTTTTATCTGGTCAGCAGAGATACCGGCCTTTTAGTTGTGCTGAAGGTTCCAATCGATTTTCAAATGGTTACCCTTTTATTCCTGAAGGCGATCATTACGAGCAACTGGTTACTAACCCCCGTGGCACAGAGACGGCCGCACGGCTCCGAAGCATCTGCTTGATCTGCTTGAGAGACTGAAATCATCAGCTCATCGACTTGGCTGGGCGAGGTGTTTGTTCAAATCATAATTGCCATTATGCCCTGTCTAAGGGGAATTCTGTGCATACATTGAGATGTACTACAAAACAAGGAGGTAATTGTGAATGGGAGCAGTTGGTGGAGCATATGGAGTAGGAAGTTGTGGAGGTTTGGGCTTTGGTACTTCCACAGCAGCTATTCTGGTGTTGTTCATTCTCCTCGTAATTATTTCAAAAGCATTCTGGTTATAAACCATGCTCGAAATGAGTGAAGTAATGTATCTTTCTGAACATAATAATTAAACATCCAAGTAAAATTTAAAGGCCGTACTTGCGAAATAAACACTGTGGATTGTATCACAGTGTTTATTTCGTATGGCGTCAACAACTCATGACTCAAGTCACGAGCTTGTCTCTGCCTACTTCGTAGACAGTGCTTGCGCTTCGCACAAGCCTTTTAGACTTATTCCTAACCGGTAGCGCAAACGCACCTTATCGTGCTCCTACCTTAGCGTGTTGGAACATCAGGACGGCTGACTTCGCCCCTGCAACAAGAGGTATACTCATGTTGCACTGTACCCCATGTACTTCATTCCTTTGCGGTACAGGTATGGTGATTGTTAAAGCCATAGTGATAGATAGGGTTTGTTTCAACGAGTGCCTTGGTTACTTGGTGATGGACATCCAGCAACTAACGGTTTTCTCTTGAACTATCTTTTCACTTGAATTCAGTATAGCATGGATCAAGTGATCCATGGTTAAATTTTCATGACGGAAGGGGGAAGCATGGAGATTTCGGCTTGCGGCCTACCGATGGTAGCCCTTATGCCGAGCGCAATTCCTCACACGGCTAAAGTCGAGTGTGTCCATGCGCGGTTATGAATTATCGATACTCAAATTTATTCTAAATCCCTTTATTCAACAGAATTAATATAGCAGTACAAGCATTCCACATGCTGTATGTTCGCCGAAGAAATATGGGCCTTAGAGGCATGCCCGTAACAAACAAATTTGGATATCCCAATTCAGTGCTTGCAACAATACGAGACAGAAGTCTCATGTCAAAAATACTTCACCTGCCGAGAAAAAAGCTGCGAGCAGTGGAATCATAGGATTGACTTTTCGTCCTGACAACAATATATTATTGTCAGGACGAAAAGTGGGGTGAAACAATGTCCTCCAGGAAGATGGGGCGTCCTCCATCTGACAATCCCAAAAGTGAAAAGATTGAGATACGTGTCAATCAGGAAATTATGAGCAAGCTCGATGCTGCTGCTAGGAAGCTGAACACGACACGTTCAGATATCGTGCGCAAAGGGATTGAGAAGGTGTATGACGAGCTCCAAAAATAAAGAAGGAAGCAGCGCGAATCCCAAGAAGAACAGCGCTACTTCCTATCCCGCAATCGCTTGAATAAGCAGACTGCATAAATATCCTACCATGTGCAGGAATCTCATTCAAGCGATGCGATGACATTAACGGGAGGATGAATATGAAATCGATTCTGGAAGCCCTATACCGTGGACAGCTTCATCCCGATGAGGCAATTGTACCGTCTCATCCTGAATATCGCGTCCTAAGCCAACAAGTGGCGGCACAAGCAGAACAATGGCGGAACCGATTGGGTGAGGAAGTGTTTCGTGAGCTTGAGGAATATTTTGACCTGTGCGACAGCGTGAACAGCATGCATGTTGAAGCTGCTTTTCTGCATGGATTCAGGATTGGGGCCAACTTGATGATCGAGGTCACGGGTAAACGCGAGGAGCTGGTTACGAATGCGGCTTCGGGCTTGTCATTATGATGAAAATAGCGACACATTGACAGTTATAGATTGCAGATGGGGCAACATGCCGTTTAAACTGCTTCGAGATAGCAAATGCGCTTAAAATACATGTAACATCGTGTTTTCGCGAGATAGTGGACATAATCAGCAACTTGCATCTGGGGAAGCATTGGGCGAACACAAGCTTTTTAGGTCACCGCACGAGAAGAGGGGTGGCAGTTAAAAGCTGAGAGTCGTCTGACGCTTCCCCTTTCTTTTTTTCGAGGACCCCTGTAGAATCCAACAACCGATTTGCAGGAGTATTTGGCTTTCCGCAATATGAATGATCACATGGATCAGTGCGAACATAAAAATTCGCAATTTAGACAAAAGTATATACAAATATTTTTAATGTCTAGACAAATAAAAAAGATGGGTTTATAATTTCCCCTGTAAACGTTTTCTGCTAATTCATATTTTAAGCTTGAAAGGATGGAGAACCATTATGAAGAGAATTTTGCTTGCGTGCAGCTCCGGTATGTCTACAAGCATGCTGGTTACCAAAATGCAGGAGCATGCCAAGTCGATCGGAGATGAGGCTGAAATCTGGGCTGTTGGTCAAGATCAGGCGTCTGAAGAATTGGCGAAGGCCGATGCGGTACTGATTGGCCCCCAAATGAGCTTTCTGAAAGGCCAGCTGGAGAAAGAGGCTGCTCAATATGGCATTCATGTAGAAGTTATAGACATGATGGCCTATGGAATGGTTGACGGCAAGAAGGCTTATGAACAGGCTTTGAAGTTGGTGGAACGCAAAAATGGATAAGGTGAATATTGCCGATTTAACGGAGGAGCAAATCAGCTTCCAGCTTATTTTTCATAGTGGAAGTGCCCGGAGTAAAGTCATTCAGGCTCTGACCGAATATCGCAATGGGAACGTGGAGGGCGCGGATGAACTGCTCAAGCAAGCGAAGCAGGATTTACGGGCTGCACATGACATCCATTTTCAGATGGTCAAGAAGGAAGCCGAAGGAAATCCAACGTCTTTGACACTGCTGCTGATGCATGCGGAGGATCACCTGATGTCCACGGTCACCATGAAGGATCTGGTCCATGAGCTGTTGGAACTGTTTAAATCGAGGAATTTATAAGCCGATCTTTGAAACGGCTTACATGAAAGCGTGAGCTGATTTTCACTGAGATGGCTTCTTGAGGATTCATTTCAATGCTGACACCTATTTGGATGCAAAAAAAGCGTCTCCTTGTCCGGGTCCTGAACAAGGACCCTATCACTGGGGAGTGAATTTAGGAGAGCGCTTATTACCGAGTATAGTCAATTGCAGCAGCAGAATCAAATCCTCACTAAAAGCCAAGCGTTTGGTGCCGGTGCTTAAGAGAAAGGCAAATTAGTTTCGGTGGGAGGAATAGGAGTTGTTTGAGAAATTAAGCCAGATATTAATACCTATTGCCGGTAGATTGAACAATAACCGTTATCTTTCTGTGCTGCGGGATGCGTTTATGCTGTCATTTCCGTTAACCGTGTTTGGATCGATTATCGTCGTTATTATCAATCTCCCGTTCTTGAATGATTGGATGGGGGCAGACAACCTGGCGAGACTGCAGGAGCTGCTGAACATTGCGCCCAATGCAACCCTCAATATAATGACCGTGTTCGTCGTGGTCGGGATTGGATATTATCTATCGCGAAGCTATAAGGTAGAGCCCATATTTGGCGGCATGATTGCGCTGGCATGCTTCCTGATGCTCACCCCGTTCATATTGACTCAGGATGGCGGGACTACCATTGCGGATGTTATTCCGAAGGAGCGTCTTGGGGCCAAGGGCATGTTCCTCGGGATGATTGTGGCATTTATTGCGGGTGAAATTTACCGTAAGGTCACACAGCGAAATATTGTTATTAAAATGCCTCCAGGTGTTCCGCCGGCAGTAGCCAAGTCGTTTGCAGCCTTGCTGCCTGCATGTATCACCCTGGGCATATTCCTGATCATTAACGTGATTGTTAATGTGACGTTCCACAACAACTTGCATGATTTGATTTACAAGGCGGTTCAGGCTCCGCTGGTACATTTGGGCAGCGGCATTGTTCCTACATTAATAGCTATATTCCTGATCCAGATTCTGTGGTTCTTTGGGCTTCATGGTCAAATTATTGTGAACTCGGTGATGGACCCCATTTGGAATACGCTGTCGCTTGAGAACTATGAAGCGTACTCGCAAGGTGCGGAAATGCCGCATATTATCACAAAGCAATTCATTGACATTTATACCGTAGGCATCGGGGGGACAGGGATGACCCTGACGGTGGTGCTCACGATTCTGTTCTTCCTGAAGAGCAAGCAGTTGAAGCAGGTCAGCAAGCTGGCTGTTGGACCAGGCCTCTTCAATGTTAACGAGCCTGTCATTTTCGGTCTGCCGATTGTTATGAATCCGCTTATTATTGTCCCATGGGTTCTTGCACCAATGGTTGTCACCTTAATTACCTATTTTGCCATGTATACAGGGATTGTTCCGCCACCGAATGGTATACAGGTTCCTTGGACCATGCCACTGTTCTTTAGCGGCATGATGGGAACGGGCTCCCTGAGAGGGGGATTATTGCAGCTGTTCAACATGGCCGTCGTGTTTGTCATCTGGTTCCCGTTCCTGAAATTTATTGACCGGATGAATGTTCGTAAAGAGCAGGAAGAGGAAATTAGCGCTTCCGCCAAAGAGCAAACGGTTGGAATGTAACACACAGGGACAGCACAGCTTGATAGATGCGGCACATAGCGAAAGGAGAAGGACAATGAATCATACTGAAGCAAAAGAGACGGTGCAGAAAGAAATGAAATATCCGTTTCCAACCGATTTCTGGTGGGGCTCCTCGGCCTCCGCTACACAGACCGAAGGTACGGTGGAGGGAGACGGGAAAGGCCCGAATATTTGGGACTACTGGTTTGAACAAGAGCCTAACCGTTTTTATGACGGAGTAGGTCCTGCCAAGACCTCCGGATTCTATACCCGCTATAAAGAAGATATCGCACTCATGAAGGAAATGGGGCACAATTCATTTCGTTTCTCCATTTCCTGGTCACGCCTGATTCCGGCGGGGACGGGGGCGGTAAACCAGAAAGCCGTTGAATTTTATAATGCGGTCATTGATGAGTTAAGGCGGGCCGGTATTGAGCCGTTCGTGAATTTGTATCATTTTGATTTGCCGATGGCATTGCAGGAGCATGGGGGCTGGGTGAATCGGGAGACGGTTGAGGCTTATGTCAAGTATGCCAATATCTGCTTTGAGCTCTTCGGTGATCGTGTAGCCAAATGGTTCACCCACAACGAGCCTATCGTTCCCGTGGAAGGCGGTTATCTGTATGATTTCCATTATCCGAATGAACTGGATTTTGGCAAAGCTGTTCAGGTGGCGTATCATACCCTGTTATCAAGCGCAAGCGCGATTCAATCCTACCGGGAGAAAGGTTATAACGGTAAAATCGGAATCATTCTGAATCTGACTCCGACCTATCCGCGCAGCCAGCATCCGGCAGACCTTCGTGCGGCTGAGATCTGTGATGCATATTTCAACCGCTCTTTTTTGGACCCGTCTGTGACTGGGGAATTCAACCCTGTACTCGTAGAGCTGCTGACCAAAGATGGATATTTGCCATCCATGCTGGACGGGGATCGGGAGATTATACGCCAGGGTACCGTTGATTTATTGGGGATAAACTATTATCAGCCGCGCAGGGTCAAGGCAAGAGAAAGCTTGCCCAATCCGGATGCCCCATTTGTGCCTGAGCATTATTTCGACTATTATGTCATGCCTGGCCGGAAGATGAATGAGATGCGGGGCTGGGAGATTTACGAGAAAGGCATTTATGACATCCTGACGAATGTACGGCTGAATTACGGCAACATTGAATGCTTTATTTCTGAAAATGGTATGGGTGTACAAGGGGAAGAAAAGTTCAGGAATGAGCAGGGCATGATTTGTGACAGCTATCGCATAGATTTTATTCGCGAGCATTTAAAATGGGTGCAGCGTGCGATTTCAGAGGGCTCTAATGTGAAGGGTTATCATCTGTGGACCTTCATGGATAACTGGTCCTGGACGAATGCTTATAAAAACCGCTATGGCTTTGTGTCTGTGGATCTTGCGAATGATGGGCAAAGATCCATTAAACAAAGCGGATACTGGTTCAAACAGGTGATTGAACAAAACGGATTTTAAGATGGTCCTTTGGGCCATCTTTTTTTAAAACTGGAGTTTGCATACAACGGGTTGGGTTTGTGCCAAACGCAAATTTGTTTCCAAATCGAGTGTATTGTTTTGTATACTTACAACTAATCCCGTACAACAATATCGAATACAGGTGATCATAAAGATGAATAAATATGAACGAATTGCCCGAGAGGTCAAAGAGCGGATCATGAATAAAACCTATAGCAGTGATGAGCCTATACCTGACGAAATTTCACTGGCCAGTGAGTTTCAGGTGAGCCGGATGACCATGAAGAAGGCTTTGGATACGCTGGTCAGCGAGGGGCTGTTGATTCGCAAAAGAGGACACGGAACCTTTATCGTCAAGTCAGCCTACAATTCTCCTGTAAACGTAGTTGTGAATGAAATGCTCGGATTGACCAATCTGCTTCACGGGAAGGAAATCAAAAATAAGATTATTGCTTTTGATGTTCAGTTTCCCACGGAGGAAGTGGCCAGTCAATTATTTATTGATCCTAAATCTCCTGTATATCATATTATTCGTCTGCGTATCGTGGAAGGCGAGCCTTATGTGATGGAAAAAACGTACATGCCTGTCAACCTGATTAGCGGTCTTACGGAAGAAATCCTTTACGGTTCTATATACAAACATATCAAAGAGGAATTAGGCCTTAATATTGTCGGTTCACACCGTACCATTCGCGCGTCCAAATCCACAAAAATGGATCAGGAGCACCTGATCTGTGCGGCGGATGATCCCATATTGGAGATTGAGCAGGTGGGTTTTCTGGATACGGGTATCCCCTTTGAATACTCCTTCTCACGTCATCGATACGATAAATTTGTATTTACTACAATGAACCGGATGCGTTAAGGCTGAAACTCCCTGCCTCCCTGCCTTGAGGAGTTCTCCCCCTTGGGGAGACTCCTGTCATAAACTCGCTGAACCGGCTTCTTAACCTCTATAATTACCTGCTGCCCTTCTCCTTCAGGCGATTTTCCCCGTACAGCTCATTTAAATGCTCGATATGTGATACTCCCCAGTCATTCATGGCCTTAAGGACAGTATGCATGCCTCGGCCGTACTCCGTAATGGAATACTCCACCTTTGGTGGCACCTGCTGATACACCTCGCGGTGAACGATATCGTGATACTCCAATTCCCTTAATTGCTGGGTAAGCATTTTTTTGGTGATGTCCGGGATTGCTTTTTGCAGCTCACTGAATCTCATCGTGCCATGTTCAAAAAGGCGAAGCAGAATCACTGGCTTCCATTTCCCCACCAAAATGTCCAACGCCGTTTCGAATTTACAATAAGTCTCCATAAAAAACCTCCAAATCCGCAACCTGCTTAAGGTTACTTTTTTCATACTATGTTTAGTTAAAGTAACTACTTCCAAGTAGAATTTCTATGGTTTATTATGCACCTTAGCAGTCGAGGGACACAAGAGAGGGGAGTTGGCAGTTAATGAATATTGCTTTATGGATTGTGCAGGGGCTTCTGGCATTCGGATTTATTTATTCCGGTTGGATGAAGGCGTTTCAGCCTGAGAAGGCAAAAGTGTCCTGGCATTGGGTAAACGATGTTCCAAAAGGGCTTGTTTCCTTTATTGGAATCGTGGAGCTGCTTGGGGTGCTTGGTTTGATTTTGCCGCAGGCGTTGAATATTGCGCCTATATTGACGCCGCTTGCGGCAGCTGGACTTGCCGTAGTCGTTCTTCTCGGAGCCCTGTTCCATGTACAGCGTAAGGAATACCGGGACATTGGTGTGAACATCGTGTTCCTGGTGTTAGCCTTGATTGTTGCGATTGGCCGTTTTTAAGCTGCTTTTGGAGTCGTTTGATAAGTCCTGGTCGAATTATGAAATGGCCCTATCGACACAGGCATCCTGGATAGATCGATGCCGAAGGAAGCTGCAGAACAGACCAAGGCACAGATGAGCCAGGAGAACCCAATGCTGCGTTTCGGTGACCCCCTTGAGGTTGCCAAAGCAGTCACATTCCTTGCATTCGACGCTACTTACACCACCGGGGCCGAACTTCCTGTAGACGGAGGGCTCTCAGATCTAAGCTCATGTCCGGGCCCGCAGTCTGCTAAATATCCTATATAAGCTATCAAAAAAGCTTATTTTGCTGGTATCAGAAATGCATTCGACAGTAACGGCGAGGACTTAAAGCAATAAGTGATAACACATAAGTTAAAGGAGTGTCCCGAAAGGTCTTCTGATGACCTGGGGCACTGCTTTTGCATGTTGTAAAACGCGCAGAGTAATAATTAATAAATGGATTGCAAATATTCATTTTTTTCTTTTTGACATAAAGAAATATAATCTAAAAAAAATGGAAGGTGGTGGTCTAATTTGCATGAATAACAATAAATGAATGAAAAAGATGATTTGCTAATGAATTTTACTTTTCGAATCCTTCTACATCAGCACTCTATCAGTCTACAAGTGAATGATTAGCGTCTATTAAAGAAAAGTACTAGAAAAATACTTTTTTACTGGAGGAAATGGAAATGAAAAAAAAGTTAACAATTCTTAGTCTGGTTGTAGCCATCACAACTTTCTCTACAGTAAGTTTAGGTGCTTCTTACGCTTCTGATTATAAGGTTTCCGACGAAAAAGCTCCTTTAATTAGCCAAAGTGCAAGCGCTTCCGTTGAGCCTCAGGCGTTAGCTTCTCTTGCTCGTAAAGCTGTGGTATACGGGAAAGCGGCTTGGGAAGCCAATAAGGATGCATTGAGGGAAGTTACCCGCAATGGCAGTCTTTTGGGTACAGGTGTCTCGAGCAGTGATGTAGAGAATGTAGACGTGATTTTTGATAAATAGTTAATAAGAATGGGAGGGATAGCAATTCTTAAATTTCTCCCTCCCTGTTGATTTTAAGAGAGGTGCTGTTCAATGAAGCAAAGAAGGGAAGCTTTCATTTTAAATATTGCTGTGTTGTCTCTGTCGCTATTCTTGGTGGTACATTTTTTCTTTGTCGTTCTGCATGTCGGCCCTCTTAACCCGGTATCGGTCTCATTTAAGTCAGTAACAGATGGCTATGTCGGGCGTTTTTTTCAGCAGAACTGGCATCTGTTTGCTCCTGAACCTATGACTCAGAATCTAAAATTATATGTGCGAGTGAAATATAAGAAGCAGGACAGCGCAAAAACAGTTATGAGCAATTGGCATGATGTGACTGAACCTATGATTAAGACCAACCAGGGCACCCTATTTTCCCCCTATAATCGAATGCTCAGAATTGGAAGCGGATATATACATCAATTGTATATAGGGGGGAAAGATGATCTTACATACAAATTGATGGACAAAATATCTGAAGAAGAGAAGGATAGTAAAGAAATAAATGCATCATTGGAAAATGATTCAAAGGAGGTAGAGGGAATTATATACCGCTATGCTTCAGCCTTTGCCAAAAGAGAGTTTTCCGAAGTGGAGTTGACTGAAGTTCAGTTTATGACTTCAGTATCGGATGCTATTCCCTATTCAAAGCGAGGGGATTCTCTTTTTAAAGTGAAAGAAACCAATGTGGTATATGATTGGAAAGGAGTTGTAAAGGATGTTGTTAAATTACCGTAAATTTCTTATGACTGAGCGCTTCCTTATTGGAGCAAGTCTTCTTAGAATTTGTATCGGCCTCATATTACTTTACAATTACTTCATCCACTATAAACAAAGGCATTTTTTTTGGCATGAATCAGGAATTAATATCTATTCTGCGGAGTACAAATCACTAACATGGTCTTTATACAACTTGAATTCTTCAGTTCTATTTTTCGATTGTATCTATCACATCGGAATTATAATTACAATTTTTTATTTGATTGGATATAAAGGCCGTCTTTTTTCAATTCTGGCTTATCTTTTTTTTTATTCACTGTATGTTCGTTCTTTTCATATAACTGACGGAGGGGACAATCTGCTCGTCGTGAACATGTTCTTTCTTATGTTTACCAATAATACTGCCTATTTCTCTTTTGATTCTATGCTGAAGAGCTCGGATAGAGAAGAATCAAAGGAGTCGTTACATTATAAGTTATCCGTAATCATCCACAACTTTGCAGTGCTTATTTGTGTTATACAGTTATGCGTTGTCTATTTCTTTTCGGGTATATACCAGCTTATGGGTGAGATGTGGCAGAATGGTACCGCGCTCTATTACATATCCCAAGTCAGAGAGTTTAGTAGGCCTGTTTTGGGTTATATAGTGAATCATTTTATTGGACTCACTATTTTAATTACTTATTTATCTATACTTATAAAAATAGCATTTCCCTTTGCTGTGATTAACAAAAGGCTTAAACCGTTTATAATCATGGCCATGATCTTGTTTCATGCGGGAATTGGTATAGGCATGGGCTTGTTGACCTTTTCATTGATTATGATTGTGATGGAATTGTTAATGTTTACAGATAGGGAATATAAAAAAATATACGCAATCATGAAAAAACGTTTGAGAACATTATCAATGACAATTCGAAGAAAAACAAGAAAATGGGGATACGCAAATCTACACAATATGAAGATCATCATTTTTTATGACGGTTGGTGTCCTGTTTGTACAAGTATTAAAGACAAGCTGCACAAGATGGATTATTTCAGGATGTTATGTCTCGTTAGTTTCAGGGATTCTTCTTTGGTTCAAGCCTATAGATTGGATTACTCCGAACTGGAACGAAGAATGCATAGTGTTTCAATAAACGAGTCGCATAAAGTCCAACGAGGAATTGATGCCGTCTTACAAATCAGCACCAGAATACCACAGTTGTGGCTCATAGCTCCTTTTATATTTTTATTTAGATTTATAGGTATAGGCGGTTATATGTATGATTTTCTGGCTTCTAAAAGAATGGTCATTCCTGTTGGAAACTGCGATGACTTGTGTGAGCTTCATCCTAGCCGTGCCGACTAAGGGGTAAGACATGAAAATACTTCTATTTATAGTGGCTACAATACTTATCTTTGTTGTTATTTTTATTATTTTTTTCTTGATTGCGAAACGTCAGAATCGTATGAAAACGGAAAAAGATGTTCTTGCCTTTTTGCTTGACAATCCGGATAAAGCTTCTTTGTATATGATCAAAAATGGTATGGAGAAAATCAGTTACAACGCAGAAGCTAAAATGCCGCTAGCCAGTACTGTAAAACTGATCATCGCTATTGAGTTTGCCCGTCAGCTAGCAGCAAATATATTGGACGAAAACGAACTTGTCTCTTTAGAAGAATTGAATAAATTTTATATTCCCGGGTCTGACGGTAATGCTCATAAAAACTGGCTCGAGTGGCTTCAAACTGCTCATAAAGTGATACAAGGGAAGACGACGTTATTTGAAATTGCTCGTGGCATGTTAACCCACAGTTCCAATGCCAATACTGAATTTTTAATTGAAAAATTAGGTTTGGATCAGATTAATGAGAATGTAATCAAGCTGTCCCTTTCCTCACATGATCCAATTTTCCCCTTTTCATCTGCTGGATTAATGTCTTCTTATATTCAAGAAAGGGACAAAACAGATTTTAAGGAGTCGGTAAAAAAAATAAACAAAATGAGCTACGAGGAATACATGGAAGCAGCTGTTGAAATTCACAGTATATTAAACAGTGACATTGGATTGAGCAATATTCAGAAATGGAACACGAAACAGAACTATGCTCGAAAGCTTCAAGTGCTGGAATCAAGAAAACTTCCCCGATCAACAACCAAAGAATATGCTCATATTATGAAACTGATACACAAGGAAGAATTGGTCCCTTCTGCAATCAATTCGTATCTGAAGCCGCTAGTGGAGCGGCAAGTTGATCATTCCAATTTAAAAGAGTTTGGGAATAAGGGGGGGTCTACCATTTCCGTTCTTACGGAGGCTTTTTACTGTACGGATCGGGAAGGAAACGATATTCAATTGGCTTTGTTTATTCAAGAAGAATCAGGTATAGATTATATTTGGCTCAAGCATAAGCTGGATTTGTTTTTTTACAAGCTATTAACGGATGTGACATTTCAAGAAGAGGTAAGTGGTAAACTAACAAATGATAAGGAAAGAAATTGAATGTTCTATTATGTTGTGAAAATGCTAATCGTGCCGCTTATCCTTTATTGGATTATAGCTTACTTTCCATTTAAAAGTCGTATCTCGTGGTATATTCACGCTTTCTTTACAAGTGCATATACCTTTATGATTTTATTCATAAATGATTGGACAGAGATCAGCTATTATTTGCGTCCAGTATGCATCTTATTGTTTGTATGTTCCTTATTACGCAAAATGATTTTTTTGCGTTCTATTAAACCTGGGCGTTTAAATAAAACAACAAAAATATTTATTGCTCTTTATGGTTTACTGGCGATGTACCAATGCCTAATAAGTATATTAATTATCATCACGTATATGGAATCTGTTCCAAAACAAAAGGAGGCAGTCGATTTAATGTTTCCTCTGAAGGGAGGGCTCTACGAAGTGGTCAATGGTGGGATGAATTCATCAATGAATTATCACTTTTCGTATCGTTCCCTGAAGTATGCGGTGGATATAACTAAACTTACCCCTCTAGGCTCACGCAAAGAACGATTCGGGACTATGGATCCTTTGACGTCTTATCCTGTATATAATGATTCAGTATACAGCCCGGTTGATGGCAGAATTGTTGAGGTGATGGATGGAATAGATGATAATGTGCCGAACGTTCTGGGTGGAAATGCCGCCAATATGGTTATCATCAATTATAAGGATTATGATATTTTGCTGCTGCACTTAAAGAAAAATAGTCTGTTAGTCAAGAAAGATGACTTTGTCAGAGCCGGACAAGAATTAGCGAAAGTAGGGAATTCAGGTTACAGTAGTGAGCCTCATCTTCATATTCATGCTATAAGACATGACAATTCAAGTGATTATTTCAATGGTACTTCGGTACCTATCACTTTTCATGGTATTTATTTAAAGAGGAATGATTTACTGCTTGATCAAACGCTTATTTTTCGTTGAAATATGATTCCTGTTAGAAAGGCGGTTTAAGAATTGTTTTTCAAACTTTCTTTTTTCTGGAGCACACTGTTGCGCGTTGTGGCTTTTGCAGCAGGCTTAGCTAATCCTTATTTTAATACACCATGGAAAATTGGCGTATTTATCTTGGTTTGTATCACCGGTATTTTGGATTCGGATTCAGAGGGGCGACCCAAATGGCTAAATGTCTCGGTTGCTTTTATTTTGGGTCTGCTTGTTAGCTACATCATATACCCTATTATTAAATAGATATTGTATATCTCAAGAAGCTCAAGAGCTTTGTTGCCTAAAAATATAATAGTGAATTAGTTCCTATTATTTGTTATGCTTTAAAATGGATTAGGGAATATATGCACTGTAACCAAGGAAAAGGTCACAGATTTTTCAAAAGACTTGATAGTCTTTTTACAAAAGGAAGGGATTATGATGTCATCGATTCCAATACAGCCATTCAAAATGGTCTTTGGATGGGAGAATGATAACGGCATTGGAGAAATGCTGATTCAGCAAATCATTAAAGGAGAGAAGACGGCCACCTGTGCTCCCAAATCGGAATATTCTCCCGAGGAGCTGCAGCAGACCTATGAGCCGGTCGGGCATATTGTCACGTTGTATGATAAACATGACCAGCCGCGATGTAATGTAAAAATGATTGAAGTGTTTGAAACGACGTTTGGCAATCCGGATCCGCGGCTTGTGCGCGGAGAAGGGAACGGCGACAATACCGCGCAATTTCAGGCGGACCATCGGCTGGCATGGCAGAATTTGACCGAGGCTGGTATGGAGCTGAACGATAATACGGTCCTGATTGTAGAATTGTTCGAGCTAGTACAAGCTTGATAAAAAATATAACGCTCCTCTCCGTTAGGAGATGGAGCGTTATTTGGTGTGGGCCTCTTCCTTGGCCGATATATCATACACAACTTCGCTCAGCTTCACATGTCGAAGTTCCTCTTCCATCGCTCTCTGCACGCTGGAGAACACGGGTACGATCGAGGACTGAATATTGCGTCCGACAGGGCAATCCGGATTCGGCGATTCATGCACGGAGAAGAGCGCATCTTCCTCCACGACATTGACCGCGCGGTACACGTCGAGCAGGGTGATGTCGTCTATGCTGTGCAGCAGCTTTGCTCCGGCGACACCCGCTTTGACTTCAACGAGCCCGGCCTTGTGCAGCATGCCGATGATGCGGCGGATGACCACCGGGTTGGTGTTCACGCTGCTGGCTATAAATTCGGATGTATTTACGCCCGTTTTATTGTACTCCAACAGGGAGAGAATATGGATGGCTACGGCAAACCGGGTACTGATCATAGCTTACAGCTTCCTTTCGTGAAAAATAATGCAGTATGGCTATTTTACCATAGTTTTGGGTCCCATATAGCACCTATATTTATCCTTGGCGGGAAGAAAAAGCCCTCTTCATACGCGGAACCCGGGCAGAACGAACCGTGTCCCGGAAAAGGGCTTGCTGCCTTATATAGAGTTTAATTGCTATTTCACTTCTTTTCTCCCACTACGGCAAAGCGTTCATTCACATGATTGGCCTGCTCAGCCTCATCCACGACGGCAAGGGCAAAGTCCGCATAGCTGATGTAGCTATCGCCATTCGCGTTGAAGAACAGGTTGTCCTGGCCCGTCTGGTATGCTCCCGTTCTTGCGCCTTTGGCGTCAAAGAACGCCGCGGGGCTGATAAAGGTCCATTGAATGCCGTTTGAGTTTTGCAGATCCTGCAGATTTTGTCCCTGGTTGGAAGCTGTAGGGAGAAATTGTTTTGGAAAATCCGGCGTATCCATCAAACGTACGGTTTTGGCTTCATCCACATACAGGCTGCCCGCTCCCCCGACAACGATCAGGCGGGTTTGCGGTACTCCTTTCAGAGCGCTGATCAGTGCGCGGCCTGCTTCCACATGCAGATGCTCCTGGCCTGGAGGCGCTCCGAACGCATTGACGACGACATCAAAAGCTTGCAGATCGTCTGCTGTCAGGCTGAAAACATCCTTTTCAAGGACTGCCATATCACTTACCTTCGAAGCGTCCCTGACGATGGCCGTCACTTCATGACCTCTGTCCACCGCTTCTTTAACGATCAGGCTTCCGGCTTTGCCGCTGGCTCCAATTACTGCAATTTTCATTTTGTTATCCTCCCGGGATTTGAATGGTTTGACTCATCACTCGTGTAACATATTTATGTAACTATAATAGTTACAAGTTATGAGCATGTCAACAGCATGTCCTGAAGAGCCGGTGAATTTTGTTGGTGAGTATTCACGATAATGATTTTTGTATCAAAAACGTGTGTGAAGCTTGTGTTATACTGTTTGGTAGACTAATTTCTCATATTGAGGTGCTCACATTTGAAAACTGTCGTGGTGATAGGTGGCGGAATTACAGGCCTGACGGCCATGTATACTTTGCAAAAGGCCATGAAGGAGCAGAATCTGCAGCTGAAGCTTGTCCTTGTGGAAGCGGACGAGACGCTTGGCGGCAAAATCAGAACGGTTCGCCAGGACGGTTTTATTATGGAGACCGGTGCGGATTCCATTGTGGCCCGTAAAAATGACCCCGAGTTGATGGAAGAGCTGGGACTGGCCGGGGAGATTGTATACAATGCAACAGGCAGATCATTTATTTATTCGGACGGAGGTCTGAAAAAGATCCCCGCGGACGCGGTGTTCGGCATCCCCGTCAATCTGCAGGCGCTGGCTGAAAGCGAGCTGATCTCGGCGGAAGGCAAGGTGGCCGCGCTCAAGGATTATTACACTCCGAATGAGACGTTCACGGAGAATGACTCGCTGGGGGCTTTTCTGGAGCATTTTCTGGGCGAGGAGCTTGTGCGCAAGCAGATTTCGCCGGTCATCTCCGGTGTATATTCAGGCGAGCTGGACAATCTGACGATTGCATCGACCTTTCCTTTCCTCCTGGAATACAAAAATAAATACGGCAGCATCATGAAGGGACTTGGCGAGAACAGAGACAGGTTCCTGCGAGGGGATGGACGAAAGTTTATTTCCTTCCATCATGGGGTTTCCGACCTGATCGACAGGCTGGAGTCCCGGATGAGTGATGTGGAAATTTTGAAGGGCACACAGGCCTTGAACGTAACGAAAACCGGTGAGCGTTATACGGTGGTTTTGGCGGGCGGGCGGACTTTGGAAGCGGACTTTGTCGTTCTGAGCACAGTGCATACCTCCGCGCAATCGCTGCTGCAGGATGAAGCGCTGAACGGTGATTTCGACAGGTTGAGCAGCCGGTCGCTGATCAGCGTGTATCTCGGTTATGATGTCCCGGATGAGCGACTGCCGGAGGACGGAACCGGCTTTATTGCCGCTCAGGGCAGCGGTCTCGTGTGTGATGCCAGCACCTGGACAAGCCGCAAATGGGAGCATACCTCCGCACAGCAGCGGCTCCTGATCCGGATGTTCTACAAGAGCTCCAATCCGCATTTTGACAGGCTGCAGCAGATGCCGGAGGAAGAGCTGATGAGCGTTGCCGTCAGTGATGTAGAGAAAAGCATCGGCATTACGAACAGTCCTGTGACCTGCGAGGTAACAAAATGGCGGGATTCCATCCCGAATTACCATCTCGGGCATCCGGACATTGTCCGGTCGCTGGAGAGCAAGCTGGCCGCAAGCCATCCCGGCGTCATTCTCGCGGGCTGCTCCTATTACGGAGTCGGCATTCCGGACTGTATAACAAACGGGATGAAGACGGGGCAAAAAATTGTAGAGGCATTAGCGGCTGATGCCGGGAGTAAATAATAGTACCTATGAAAAAACAAAAGAACCGGGTGCACCGGTTCTTTTTCGTCAGCATTAGATCTTGGACGAAGCAAGCTCCTATTCAAATCTGGCCTCATACTGATACAGATCTGCTTCAGCCTGATCAAGCAGCTTTTTGCCTGCCGCATTTTTGGCATTGGATTGATAATACATAGACCAGTTGATTTTCGATTTGGATACCGCCTTTTTGTAGAGCATCATATCTTCGAGCTGCAGGTAAGCCCCGCGGATAAGCTTTTGGTGAATCGATGCAAGCTCCGGGTTGGAAGGTTGAATTTGTTTAAGTCCTGAAACATATTTGGTGTAGTTAGGAATAACCGTGTTGTTCAGGACAAGAAAGATCTGTTTGCGGGTAGCGTTGGTAAGTTGGGGCGCATTGTTATACCCGTCTATCGCTTTATCTTCATAAATATAGAGCTGGTCCAACTGATCCCAATAGTCCAAGTACTCCAAGTACTCCTGCACAAGCTCAGGATCAAGATCCTCGTACGATCCCTCTTGGTCGACCGTTTCATCTGTGGGGGCCGTTTCTTCCCCGGATACGGTGTTCGTACTGGTTGACTCTGTGGTGTTGTTAACTGCTTCAGCTGCCGATGATATGGCAGGGAACACCAGGGAGCTTGACAGCATGATCGTCAAAGCTGCCAATACAATTGCAGTTTTCTTCATTTAACAATCTTCCCCTTTTTCTCTGTAGATGTTTCAAGTGCACTTAGGAACTCTAACACGCGAATGGTGAAACTCCCAGTCATAAAAATGTGTAAAATCCAAAACAAGGAATTTATTTAAAAAATTGATTCCAATGTGCTATTTTCGGCTTCGGCAATGTTGCTTGAACGCGCAAAGAGTAAGAGGATGATGTAGTAAAGTAATTGGGTAAATTAAGGTAAGTCAGGTGAAGATCAGCATACTCTATCAGGAAGAAAAAACGATCGGTGTACGGCGACAACAAATGACCCAACCTAAGATATGAGGTATTTAAGGTTGGGTCACGTCGTGAATACAAGGACGATATCTGAAACCAGTGCAACACAAAGAATGATACTAGAGGATTAAACTAATCATCTGCAGGAATAGGACCATTTTTCTTCTCGTAGTCATGAATATGCTGCTCAATTAGATATTCAATTTGCATAGCAATGGAACGTTTATTTTTGTCTGCAATAAATTTTATTTTTTGAAAGTTCGTATCCTCTAATCGTAAAGTAAAGACTCTTTTATTGTTGCCACAATTGTCTCTCCTTTTAGGTGATATCACTATATCATCACTGAGAAATCACCAAGAATACATTCATATTGTACCAAATTGATATTATCGCAGAATTTATGGCACTATCTGTAGGCTTTAAAGTTATTGTTGAATGTAAGCGTTATACGAGACCAGTGGAACGTGAGAAAATTGTGGTTTTAGCTGACAAGGTACGAAGCTTAGGTGCATACAAAGGGATACTAATTTCTACATCTGGTTTTCAAAGTGGAGCATCAGAATATGCAAGTCAGCATGGAATTACTCTATTGCAAATATTCGATAAGTATGTTATGCATATTCAAGCCTCCAACAATCTCCAAAAAGATCATATACTGATGGAATTTATTAAACAGTCTCTTAAATTTTACGCCTACCAATGGAACACTAGGCTGAATGATTTTCCTGACAAACAGATATAAGGATCAAGAAAAGAAAGTACAAGAAAGTAGATGAGAACACTTGTGCGCAGATTTAGACACAGGTAAAATATAGATACAATTGAATCTTGGGTGGGTATCCCTTCGAAAGGAGGTGAGACCATGGAAGTGAAAGATGCGATGACTCTGATGCTGTTATTTGGAACATTTATTCTTGCACTTTTAACATATATCAATAACAACAAGAGAAAGTAAAAACCCACCCAAAGGTTGACCGCCGAAGGTGGGTTTTTAATCCTGGAGCTTAGAAGGGAATAAACCATCCAAGCCAATTGTACTGACCAAGTGTTGACGCACTTGGTCTTTATTTAAGAATATGATAACACATGAGAAAAGATGAATCAAAACCAAAATAAATAATTGAAGTATAAGGACACGTTAGTAAGCAATCTTGAAGAAGTATTTCCATCATATTATATCAGAATCAAGCATCGGCTCCGTTGGGGCCTTGGTCCGCGGGATAGATTTCGAGGTGGCATTTCAGCAGGCACATCCGACTTTGTCGGACGTCGTGAATATCGGAACGTTATATGAAATCAGCGTAAGTGCATTTTAAGTTAAGACTTAGAGGAAGTTATATAAAAATCAAAGTTCTGGAGCATCATAATGTATTGGTATGTAATAAGGTTAAAGATGGTGGAGGAGGTACATTTCATGAGTGTCCCGAATAATGAATTTGAACAAATTATAGATCAGCTAAATGATAGGAACAAAGTTGTGGCCAAGAGCTTTTTATCGTGGCTACTTGATAAGCAATTGGATGAAGAGGATGAATATTTAACAGCCAGCGATCTAGAAGCAATTGAGAAGGGCAGATTAGAGTTTCAGAACGGACAAACAAAATCGCTGGGGGATTTGAAGCGTGAGATCGAGATATAGGCTTATTTTTTCGAGTGACGCTGAGGAGGCTATCTGAAAGCTTGACAAAACTATGATAAAAAAGAATCATGAGTGTAATTGAAAATCTGAGCGAGGATCCATATATAAATGACAACCAGCCCCGACATGATAAGTTAGGGCTTATTTTTATGCGGAAGGGAATATCGTTGGGATATGGGGGGCGATGAGTGATTTAACTGAGAGCTTTAAACGTTGGACAGATCAAGGCAAGTATTTAGCTGGGTGTGAAGTATATGATGACTCAGTGGCTCCAGCAGGATGGGCTAAATGGGTTATTCCCTCATACAAATTCGCAGTAATGAAGTGCAATCAAAATACATATCAGGAAAAGTTCAATTATATGATTAACGAATACATACCCAGTACCAGCTATTCAATCGTTGGGGCAGTGCATGAATACTACAATCCGTCCGAAACAAATGGAGTTTTATATCTGTATTTTCCTATTGAAAAAACAAATAAGGACAGATTGTAATATGAAGTGCAACACCTACTGGATATAAGGCAGGGCACGGGGGCGTCAGTTGTTGACAATGGCTTCCACCTTCGGCTATATTGTAGGTACCTTTTCTCAAAGGAGAGATTTTGATGTCGGTGAGCGTTCTTAACTAATCAAATTCCATATGCAAGGATGTTTGGTGTATTGCTGAAAAAATGCTGCGGGAGCAGTGTTTCTTTGTAATGCGTTCGAACAGCCTTGGAATTAGTTAAGAACAGCGGATATCATACAAAGCCTTTGGAACAGGTCTGCCATTGTGCCCTTATCCGTGCTGAGTTCAGCGCGGTTTTTTTATTTTTTGGGCACTTTTGGCGGCATTTGAATGACGGGATTAAACCGTCTATTCAGCCTATCCTTCTTTTGTGGCGGAGAATGAGCTTGCTCATTCTTCGCCTTTTTTTGTTGCCAATACACTTACAAAGGAGAATCAACAGATGAACGAACAGGATTTACAGCGTCTTGAATACGGAAGAGTAAAGGAAGAGCTGGAGCGTTACGCCGTGTCTTATCTGGGCAAGCAGCAGGTGTTGCGGCTGGCGCCCATGACGAATGGAAAGCTGATCCGCAAAACGCTGGATGAAACGGCGGAAGCCAAAGTGCTTTTGCAGCATGGGGCCAGTGTGCCGGTGCCTTCCATGGAGGGAATGGAGCATATTTTGGGACTGTTGGGCACAGGGTATGTTTTCACCGAGCAGGAGTTTGCGCAAATCCATCAGTTTCTTACAAGCTGCTCGCAGTTGATCAGATACATGAAGGCCAAGCGCGAAGCGGCGCCGATTGTCAGTTCTTATGCGGCTTCGATGTATGAGCTGGAGAAGGTGCGCTCGGCCATCGACGGCAGCATCCGCAGCGGTCGCATCATCGATTCAGCCAGCAAGGAGCTGTCCAGAATCCGCAAAAAAATAACCGTCATTGAAGAACGCCGCAAGGGCAGGCTGAACACTCTTATGAGCAAACACCGCAGCATTTTGCAGGAGCATGTGCTGAGTACACGCGGCGGTAGATATGTATTGCCGGTCAAGAAAGAACACCGCAAGCAGGTTAAGGGCATTGTGCTTGATGAATCGGCCAGCGGACAGACCGTGTATATTGAGCCGGAGGATATCAGGACCCTGCAATATGACCTGTCCGCCCTGCAGGCGGAGGAAGCGCGGGAGGAGATGAAAATTCTCAGTGAGCTCACATTATTGGTGGAAGAGCATGCCCAGTGGATTCACATTAATGCCGAAACGGTAGGGCTGTACGATTTTCTCTTCGCTAAAGCGAAATACGCGGCTTCCATGGATGGCGGCAATGTGGAGCTGAACGAACAGGGAGTGGTACAGCTGGTTGAAGCAAGACATCCGTTCATGGGCAGCTCCATGGTGCCTTTGAACTTCGCCCTCGGCAGGGGATATACCTCGCTGATTGTTACCGGTCCGAACACCGGCGGCAAAACGCTGGCCCTCAAGACAGTCGGACTATTAACCGTCATGGTGCAGTCCGGCCTGCTGGTCCCGGTCCGTGAAGGAAGCATGTTTGCCGTGTTCCACCATGTGGCGGTGGATATCGGCGATGGTCAAAGCATCGAGCATGCGCTCAGCACCTTCTCCGCGCATATCCGGAACGTGATCGAAATACTGCAGAGCGCGGATAACCGGACGCTGGTGCTGATCGACGAAATGGCTTCCGGTACGGACCCGGGCGAGGGTGTCGCCCTCTCCATCGCAATTCTCGAAGAACTGCATCGGAGAGGGGCGGCTGTAATCGCGACGACCCACTATAACGAAATCAAGAGCTTTGCTGCGTTTGCGCCGGGTTTTGAGAATGCGCGCATGGAGTTTGATGCGCAGACGCTACAGCCTTTGTACCGTCTGCGTATCGGAGAAGCGGGCCAAAGCTATGCCTTCCAGATTGCCCTGAAGCTGGGCATTCCGGAGCGGCTCATTCAGCGTTCACGGGAAATAACGCAGGAAGGTGCCGCACAACCGGCTGAAGCAGATCAAGCTGCCCCTAATACTGTACCTGATATAGAAATGGCAGAAACGGAAGAAAAGCCAGAAACGGTAGAAACTGATCCTGTTTTTGACCAGACGGTGAAAAAGGAGTCACCACCTGTGAGGGTCATCACGAACGATGCCGGTGATCCAACCGTGGGAACTGAGTCGTCCGAGGAAAAACCTGCAAATGACATCTATGCATTCCAATTGGGGGACAGGGTGACGATTCCTTATCTGAATCAGAGCGGCATTGTGTGTGAGATGGAGGACAGCAAGGGGAATATCGGCGTCCTGATCCGCAAGCATAAAATGAAAATCCACAAAAAGAGGCTGCGCCTGCATATTGAGGGTAAAGAATTATATCCGGCCGACTATGACCTGGACATCGTGCTTGACTCGAAGGAAAACCGCAAGAAACGGAAGCTCATGAAGCGCAAGCATGTACAGGGGGTGACCATTGAAAAGCAGGGGGAGCAGGATTAACGTAAATTAAACAGGCAAAAAATCCAGATAAATTCAACATAACTCTAAATGAAGTAGCTTGATATTAAAATAAAATGTTGTTATGATAAAAAGGAAGTGACTATACAATATTAATTACAGGAGGGAACACCATGAGTAAAGATTTTTTCACTGCGATTAAAGAAAGACGCTCTTATTACGGTATCAGCAAGGAAGCTGTCATCTCGGACGCACGTATTCAGGAGATCGTGGAAGAGGCCGTTAAATACACTCCTTCTTCCTTCAACTCCCAAAGCGCCCGCGCTGTCGTATTGCTCGGTGAACAGCATGACAAACTGTGGAATATTACAGAAGAGATTCTGCGTGAGGTCGTAGGGGATGAGGCGGCATTCGCTTCCACAGCAGAGAAGATGGCCGCTTTCCGCAGCGGATACGGCACGGTGCTCTTCTTTGAAGATAATGATGTGGTAGCCGGGCTGCAGCAAAGCTTCCCATCTTATGCCGACAATTTCCCGGTATGGTCCAACCAATCGAACGGCATGCTTCAGCTGGTGGTCTGGACAGCGCTTGAACAGGAAGGGCTTGGCGCTTCTCTGCAGCACTACAACCCGCTGATCGATGAGAAAGTGAAGCATGAATGGAGCATTCCTGAAAGCTGGAGACTGATTGCCCAAATGCCGTTTGGCAAGCCTGTTGCCCAACCGGGAGACAAGGAATTCAACCCGATTGAAGAACGCGTGAAAGTTGTAAAATAAGCTTTGCACCCTATAGCAGCACCAAAAACGCCGGAGATAGGAATCCGGCGTTTTTTTGTGTACTATTAACGTTAGAATACAGCCAATACATAAAAGTGAGTGTTCAAAAAGTCAGGTTTTCAGCACCGAGAAGAACAACCTCTAAAAGGAGGCAGTGTATGTACAAGAAGCTGGAGTCCTACTGCCTGCGAAAAAAGGGAGCGGTCTCGACCTATCCGTTCGGTCCGTCCGCGCAGGTATTCAAGGTTGGGGGCAAAATGTTCGCCCTGCTCGTTGAAGAAGACGGCATGCCGTCCATTTCCCTGAAATGCGATCCCGTCATCGCCGAGAATCTGAGGGAACAAAACAAGGCGATCCGCCCCGGATACCATTTGAACAAGCAGCATTGGAATACGGTTATAGTTGACGGGTCCATACCGCAGTCCGAGCTGTATGCCATGATTGACCACTCCTATGAGCTTGTCCTGAAAGGCATGACCAAGGCAGCGCGTGCAGCCATTGAAGAGCGGCTCATCTGAAGGTTCAAATTTCGATTGAAGGGTCAGATTTCGATCGATTCACCCGGAGCGAGTACCTTGCCCTTCATCCCTTTGGCTTCAAGCTGAGCGACAAAAGCTTCGGCGTCCTGCTTGATGATCGGGAACGAGTTGTAATGCACGGGAATCGTCAGCTTGGCGTTATACCACTCGGCTGCCTGCAGCGCATCCTCAGGCCCCATGGTGAAATGGCCGCCGATCGGGATCAGTGCCACGTCGATGGAATAGCGTTCGCCGAACATTTTCATATCGCTGAAGAGGCTGGTGTCGCCTGCGTGCAGAATCGTTTTGCCTTCTGCCTGAACAATGTATCCGCCCGGCTCGCCGCCGTAGATGATCGTCTTTCTTTCTTCATCCACAATGCCGGAGGTGTGAAATGCCTGAATCATTTTGGCGGTAGCGAAGCCGAGGTCATAGGTGCCGCCCATATTCATGCCGACCGTGTTCAGGCCTTTCCAGGACATGTAGGTGGCCAGCTCGACGTTGGCGATAACGGGAATGCCGTTATTCGCCTTGGCAATGGGCTCCGCGTCCAGGATGTGGTCCATGTGGGCATGGGTCAGCAGAATGGCGTCGGTCTTGATGTCTTCCGGTTTGGTGACCGCCAGCTCGTTGCCGCTCAGAAAAGGATCGATCACGAGGGACTTGCCGCCTGCCGCGACTTGAATGGAAGAATGTCCGTGATAAATGATTTGCATGGCTGTTCACTCCTTCTACATAATAGAATTAATATTCGGCTGGAGTATCGGGTCATTCCTGTGATGTTTTCCAGCTAAAAATATATCACACAAATATACGATCGTATATATTTATGATATATTCTAGCTATTTCCGAGTCAAGCAGGGGGTCATCTTTTGTTATCGGTTGAAAAGCAAATGCTGTTCTTAATGTCCCGTACGGGGAAAATGAATATTCAGGAACTGCTGCGGATTTATGAAAAAAGGGGTTATGCCCCAACGTACATCCGCAACTCCCTGTCCCGTCTGAAAAAAGGGGGTTATGTCATTTCCCCGGCACGCTCCGAATATCAGATTACAGACATGGGGCGGTCCTTCCTGGCTTCCATCAACAGCAAACCGCTACGGGTCAGGGAGGCATGGGATGGGCGCTGGCATGTTGTGATGGCGGGTATACCGGAGGCGCAGCGCAGAAAAAGAGACGCTTTACGCGCCGGCTTGCTCCAGTTTGGATTCGGCATGCTGTATAACGGGGTGTACATTAACCCTTGGAGCAATGTCAATGAAGTGAACCGCCTGGTCGACAGTCTGGGCTTGTCCGGCTGCGTAACCTTCGTTAGCGGCAGGATGGAAATCGGCAGCATTACACCCCAGCTTGCGGAGAAAATATGGCAGCTGGAAAAGGTGGATACCCTGTACCGTGACAAGTGGCGGTGGTACCAGACGGAATTTGAACCACTCCTGCAGCGGGCAGGAGGGCAGGAGGACTCCCCGCTGGAGTTGTTTCTGCTGTATCTATCCCTCGGGGAGGCGGTCAGCGATTTGTTCCTGCTGGATCCCATGCTGCCCGCAGAACTGCTGCCTCCGGAGTGGGAGGAGCATCATGATAGGCTGGAGCAGATGATAGAGGCTTACCGCCAATTGGCGGGACGTATTCCGGGGGATTCGTTGTATGCCCCTTTTGCGGTGAATTAGACTGCGGCAGACTTGAGGCACGAATCTTCGTCCTGCAAGGCTGCCGCTTTGTTTTGGCTTGCTTACAGCCTCCACTTGATGCCAGTCTGGATGTCGCCTCCGATCTTGCCGATATGCCCACCTGCTTGAATGCCCGCACCTTTCTTGCCGATGTGTCCCCCAGCCTTCATGCCGATGCCATGGCCATTTTCTTTGGCTTCGGAGACGGTTTCATTCTCCTTGCCGCCGATATGCCCGCCAGCTGCAAGCTCAATGCCCTGTTTGTTGAGCTTTGCGCCTGCATCGACTTCCGCAGCGAGCGGGCCAATATGCCCGCCGGCCTGAACGCCGGCGCCGTGGCCGCCCCAATTGACCCCGGCACCTGCTCCGGTGGTGAGCCCGCCGATATGTCCCCCGGCATGAACGCCCGCTCCGTCAGGTCCCCAATGCGGTTTGGCATTTTCGTTCGCGGCAGACGCTGCGGCAGACTCCGGCCATTGCCCTGCGGGGGCCGAGCCGAAGCTGTGCCCGTTCCAGTGTCCGCCCGCATGAACGCCAGTTCCGTGCTCTCCACCCCAATGAACGCCTGTTTGCAGCCCGGCCTGATGTTCGCCAATGTGTCCTCCCGTATGCACATTGGCGCCATTCCAGCCGAGATTCATCCCGGCTCCCGCACCTGCGCTATGGCCGCCCAGATAACCCCCAGCCTGAACGCCGATGCCGCCGCCCCCCCAGTGTCCTCCGTAATAAGGCAAATAGCGGGGAACCAGCCCCGGATAATGAACGGTATAATATGGCACCAGATGCACCGGCTGCTGCTGCCCGGAGCTATCGGCACCATTAACGCTATAGACGTTATATGGATACTGATTGTAATCCTCCATTGTCATTCCTGTAACCTCCCGGTGAGTGGATAATTCAGCCTATTCATCAGCCCATAACCGTGATACCGGCCCTGCTGAATATGGGCGGATAACCAATTTTTAGAGGTGGCAAATCTATCCTTTTTTGCTAGAGTAATAGAGAGGGGATTTCCCTTCCAAAACAAACACAGGGAGAATGTCCATGAAACAGATGCACAAATGGGTTTTATGCTCCACCCTGCTGCTGGGGCTCGGGGGGACCGGCACGCTGGCGGGAAGTGCGGAGGCGGCAGGCGGAGTAGGCATTATGCTGGATGGTTACCCGCTTCCTTTTCCGGTAGAGCCACAGGTCATGAAAGGCACGACCATGGTTCCCTTCCGCGCGATCTCGGAAGCGCTCGGTATTAAAGTCGTATGGAACCAGGCCGCGCAGACGATTACGGCGACAAAGCAGGGAGAGAAAGGAACGCAGCAGGTTGTGCTTACCATGGGAAGCAAGACAGCTCTGGCTGGGGGGCAAAATGTCCAGTTGCCGATAGCCCCGCAGACGATCCGGGGGACAACGATGATCCCGCTCAGCTTCTTCAGCCAGCAGTTCGGCGCTGATGTATCCTGGAATCAGGGGACCAAAACCGTGTCTATCACCTCCCCCAAGGAGGACATGTACACCGTCGGCTTCTATGCGCTGTCTTCCTACAGCGAGATCAACCGGGTGCCTGAATTTGATTCCGTGGCCTTCGGCTGGAGCCGTATCGGGACGGACGGTGTTTTCACGACAGGTGCCAAGGAATACGGCTGGCCGCAGGCAGCCGGGGACGTCACACCTGAGTCGATCATTCAGAACACTGCTGCACAGGGGACTGCACCTTATTTGATGGTATATTCGGTCGACGGCAATCTGGAGCTGACGAAAAACCTGGAGGACAAGCAGCTGCAGGAGCAGACTCTGACACAAATTGTGAATACGGCCACGGAAAACGGCTTTAAGGGAATCGCCCTGGACCTGGAAGGCTTGGGCTGGAGCGGGGATAAAGCGAAAGCGCGAACGGATTACAACGCATTTGTCAAAAATCTGGCATCCCGCGCCCATCAGGCCGGCTTGAAGTTAACGGTCGTTCTTCACCCGCTGAACGGCGCTTATTCAGGCTATGATTACGGCACTTTGGGCAAGCTCGCCGATGAACTCATTATTATGGCTTATGCTTATGGAGACGAGAAGAGCCCGGAGCCTGCTGATAAAGTGGATGAGGCGATACGTCTGGCGTTGAAGGAGACCGGGAAGGAGAAGCTGGTGCTCGGCATTTCCGTGGCCAGCGAGAACAAACAGTCGGTCAATACAAAAATCGGACTGGCCAAGCGTTATGATCTGAAAGGTATTGCCGTCTGGAGGTTGGGACTGATCGGTCAGGATGTCTGGGATGAGATGAACGAGTCCATTGAATTCAAATAAACTGACATATTGACAACTTTACATGTAAGGTATAAAATGCATAAGCACGAAATGTTAGCGCCAAACATCAGGACCATACACCCAGACGGCGCAGACGTTTTTTGCATTTAACTGCATCAAGGAGCTGAGGCGGATTTTTATCTGCTGCAGCTCCTTTTTGCATGAAAGATGAGGCAGAAGAGTTAAATCTACAAAGATAACCGGGTGCAGGATGCTGGTTCAGAACGGGATTCGCCAAGCGGTCATTATAGACAGGCTAGTGGCGAGCCGAGCGGGTTATTGTTCGCAACATTTTTGACTTTGACAACAAAACAGCATCCGATATGATGACACAGGACCGATATGGTAGCTATCCCAAAGGAGGCAGATATTTTGTGTTTTTAAAACTATGTAAATTTAAAGAAAACATTTTTTGGCAAATTAAATGTAAATTATGGTAAAAGACACGCGATAAACGCCTTATACATTGCATGATGATTCAGAATCAAAGCATGAACCAACTGAAGTAAAGACGGGTCACTCAAACTGGTTATATATCTGTTATTCCTTGTGTTGGATTGGCCGCACAATCATCTTACAAAATGTGAAGGTGTATATCTATTATTTAAGTTTATTAGTTGTTTGTTTCAAGCATTATGTTTAATATGTAGGGCCAAGATATTTAATCAATTTTTGTGGTAGTGACACCATTCATGTTTTTTCTACATAATTTTACAAAAAAACCTATGGACACCATTTTATTTCGATTGTAATATAATATGTATTCCGATTGGAATATTATATATATCGATAATCTATTCAGTGTAACGAAGGGAGATCTATTCATTATGGAACCTAGTCTAGTTAGCGTTTCTTTTCGACTGAAAAGTTACCTATCTGTACATAATATAGCTGGTAGTATACATGTGGGATCACTACCTCCGCACGCGCTCGTGATAGATGATGCTCCTAAGTATTTGACAAATTTATTAAGCTTCCTTTCTCAACCCAAATCAATGTTAGAGATTAAAGTCTATCTCAGGGAGTTTACAGAATTGACTGAAGAAGAGATTGAGTCCTTGGTTAATGAATTGCTGGACAACGAGATTTTAACTTCTATTTCGTATGACCGGGAAAACCGCTACTCGCGCCATCATCTATACTTTGACATGATTGGTTTAGATCCACAGCGCGCACAAGAGGTTCTCAGCAAAAAAAAGGTCGGTCTTATTGGAATGGGTGGAATCGGTAGTAATGTGGCAATGAACTTAGCAGGAGCGGGGATAGGTACACTCGTTTTCTCTGATGGGGATACGATCGAAACGTCTAACCTAACACGCCAATTCTTATATAATGAATCCCATGTAGGTAAATTAAAAGTAGAAACAGCAGTTAATCAATTAAGCCGCTTGAACTCTACAATCAAACTAATCCCAGTTGTGGAATCGATTGCTGGAGAGGATCTATTTGAGCGCCACTTTTATGATTGCGACTTTATTGTCCTCTCGGCCGATTCTCCGATGTTTATCCACGAGTGGATAAACAACGCAGCGTTGCGTTACGGATTTGCTTACAGTAATGCAGGGTACATTGAGTCATTCGGGGTTGTTGGGCCTCTTGTCATCCCAGGTGTAACTTCTTGCTATGAATGCTATAAAAAAGATGGGGATTTGTATCGTTTTTCCGACGATCATGACGAACTGAACACAAACCTCAACACCTCATACCAAGCTCCAAGTTATGGACCTCTGAACGCATTGGTTGCTTCAATTCAGGCAAATGAAGTCATCCGCTATCTGCTTGGGGAAAAGACCAAAAGCGCTGGTAATCGCCTGCTTATAAATTCCGAGAACTATAGAATATACGAAGAGAAATTCGAACGAAATATGAATTGTCCTAAGTGTAGCCATGTATTAGCAAGTGCTGACACCCCGTCATTATTGAAACGTAACAAAACTTTATCGGAAATATATACTGAAGAACGCGAGAACAATTCTTTTAACTTCATCTTACTGGACAATTTGATGGACAAGCTTGTCAAAATCCGTCCGAACACCAGAATTCTAGATGTAGGTTGCGCAACAGGCGAACAGACTTTACGCTTCGCTGCTAAAGGAGCGCATGTGGTTGCCAACGATATCTCTCGAGAGATGTTGGATCTTTTAGAAGCGAAAATCTCTCCTCATGTAAAGGGATTAATCCAAACGCTTCATGGGGACATAGAGTATCTTAATGTTGATGGCCAATTCGACTATATTGTGTGTAATAACATTCTGGACTATCTGGCAGATATAAAATCCACTATTCACAAATTTTATAAACTGCTCAATTCCAAAGGAACATTGATCGTGAGTTTGCCCCATCCAATCAAGAATGTGGGATTTTGGAAAAAAGAATTTTACAACGGAAAATGGAATTACGAAGAATTCAATATAATGGGCTACTTTGAGGAAGGTAAGATCACCAAATCCCGTGAGAATAAGGATGGTGAGGTAGTCGTAGATGCAATCGAAACGTATCATCGTACGACTGAGAGCTACTTTCAAGCTTTCGTACAAGCTGGGTTTCAAGTTGTTTCTCTACTGGAACCAAAACCAACAGACTCTTACCATGTATCACATCCCATCCTATTTGAAAAGTGTTCGAAAATTCCGTATTTTCAAGTGTTTGTTCTGAAAAGGGGCAATGTCTAATGAATTCTGACTCGATTTATTTGGACAAGAAAACGGTGGAAGATTTTACGTTTAACAGTTCAGTTAGCCAAGTGTTTGATGATATGGTTTCCCGAAGCATTCCACATTACATTGATGCACAAAAGCTGATTGCTGATTTCGTAAAAAACAATATCAATGATAATAGTAACGTGTATGATTTAGGTTGCGCAACCGGCACGAGCATTGTACTACTGCACCAAACTGTTAGAGATAACAAACAGTTGAAATACGTGGGTATCGACAATTCAGTTTTCATGTTGGAGAAGGCTAAGCAGAAACTTAACCAACATTTTGAGAGTCCCGATCAATTTGAACTGATAGAAGCTGACATTACAAAATTTGATAATTTCCAAAAAACGGGGTGTGTATTACTCAACTTGACTTTACAGTTTGTCCGTCCTATTAAACGAATAGACCTTATTACAAAATTATATGACAATATGCAATTTGGTGGAATTCTCGCGTTGTTTGAGAAAGTGGTTGATTCGAATATGCAGTTCAATCGTGATTACATCAACATGTATCACGATTTCAAACGACAAAATCACTATTCAGAAATAGAGATTTCCAGAAAGCGTGAGGAGCTAGAAAATGTGTTGATCCCGTACACCGAGCAAGAAAACTATGAGATGCTGAAACTCGCTGGGTTCGAAAAAATATCGACAATTTTCAAATATCTCAACTTTGCAGTTATCTTAGCAGTAAAATAGGCTGGCAGGTTTCATGAAAGGAGGTGAGATACATGTTAAAAGTACGCAAAGTTAAAACCATCAAAGGTTCGTCTGCCAAGATCATGAACTAATTTTTACTGAAAAGGAGGTCTTGTACCTCCTTTTCTCTTTCAATCTACATAAACTCGAGGTATAAAGGTGATTTAAGCAATGTCAATTTGGAGAAATAAAAAATTTTCTCGTTATGCATTCGGTATGCTATTTAACTCATTAGGCAATTCATTCTTTGATCTCGCTGTTCCCCTTTTAATATATAATATGACCCAATCACTCGCTCTGATGGGCACGATGGCAATTCTTGTTCAGCTACCAAAAATATTGTTGGGACCATTGATTGGGGCGTTAGTGGATAGATTGAATCCTCGCCGAGTGCTGTTTTGTTCATATTTTTTGCAAATATTTATAATCGCTGCCCTACCAATTACTTATTATCTAAACATCCTCACACCTTGGATAGTTTTAACTGTTGGATTTCTTCTGAACGCTGTGAATTTGTTTGCACGCTCAGCAAACTTCGTTATTACCCCATTGTTGTATAAAGACCAAAGCGTACAAGCTAATGTAGCTTTTACCACTGTCTGGACTTTTTCAATGCTGATTGGTCCGATTATTGGTGCAGCTATACTGCCATTTGTATACCCAATGGGTTTGATTTTAATTGACGGATTGACGTTCTTCATTATGATTTTTAGTCTGCAATTGGTAGGTTTGCCACATAGGAAGATAACATCGAAGTGGAAATTCACGCGCATTTATAAAGACATGGCGGAAGGATTTCGCATGTCATTTGGAAATCAAAGTTTAAGGTTATTTGTATTGTCAATCGCCCTGTGTTCTTTTGCTACTGCTCCTGAAATTACATTAGTGATTTATCATTTGAAATCCGCGTTCAAGTTCTCGGACTCGTACATTGGTTATTTCACTTCTTGTGCAGGATTCGGGCTATTCGCCGGCACTCTGTTTGCGAGGTATCTAAAAAGTAAGAAAAGTAGCAATCTATTTTTTATCGGATACTCTATGATAGCTGCTGGACTCTTACTTCTGGCTATTCCATCTTGGTACCAAATTCCGGTCGCGCTGTTAATTATAGAGGCAGGAAAAATTATGTATGTTATTGGGCGCTCCGCAATCATCCAAACGCATTGTCCGAAAGAGTACTTGGGACGTGTCAACTCAACGTTCCAATTAGTTGAACAGATTATTTATCCTATTGGGATGGCTTTGGCGGTTCTGATGATTGAATCCTTCTCGATGTATACCGTGTTTGTAGGATTAGGGGTAGTGATGTTGTTGTCCCTGTTCGTACTATTCTCTAGTAGAATATCTTTAAATGAGAAGACAGGGAACGTTTTTAGCGCTCCTACTTCATCCTCTATTGGGAGTGAAAAACGATGATTGAAAAATTGGTTATTCCTTCAGAGATACGAACAAAGCGTCTGATATTGCGGATGCCTAATCCTATCTACGCCCCAGCTATTTATGAAGCAATTGTAGAGTCAAATTTGGAACTTAGTAGGTGGCTATCATGGGCTAATCAAGAGATAACCCTTGAGCAAGCGTTTATTAACGCCCAAAATGCACAGGAGGCTTTTTTGTCCAAAAATGACTTACGATATTATATGTTTGATGCCTCAGATAACTTTATAGGCAGTACGGGGCTGCATCGTATCGATTGGAACATACCTAAGTTTGAGATTGGCTTCTGGGTAAGAACATCTGCTGCTGGGCAAGGGTATGTAACAGAGGCTGTTAACGGGTTGACAGCCTTAGCTTTCCAAAAGTTTAATGCCAACCGAGTAGAGATTCGTTGCGACGAAAATCACATGAAAAGCCGAGCTATTGCTGAGAAAACAGGATTTTTATTAGAGGGGATTCTGAGAAACGACACAATGACACCGGAAGGCAAACTGCGAAATACGGCGGTGTACTCACGAATAGAAGGGTGGATTTGAGAAATATGATTACGGTTGGTTTAAATGCCTGCATCGTAGACGAGAACGGACATATTCGAGGAGTTGATGGTGGAGGCGTCTGTGTATTCCGAGATGAAGAGATATTGTTTGCCATCACTGAAGAACGTCTATCTTATAAAAAATACGATGGCGGGTTCCGCTACTCTTTACCATATGCACTTGAAGCGTGTAGTTTGACTATGAGTGATGTCGATCAGTTTGTGGTTAGCTATTACGGAGTCTCTCTAGAGGTGCCTGATCTTGTGATCGATGAGATAAAGGGCCGGTTAAAACTGCAAGATTATCAAAAGTTTATCGTAATCCCTTCACATCACTTGTCGCATGCATACATTTCGTTCTTTACGAGTGGTTACAAACGAGCACTTGTCGTCATCAATGACAATGAAGGCCAGATCATTGGTCCGAAAGTTTCATCCAATATGTTTGAAAACGCCTGTGAACGTAATTCGTATTATCTTGCAGAAGGAGATACGTTAACACTACTTGATAGAGATTTTGATTATCCTAATGCCTTGGGGTTTGGGAAAGTTTATAACAAAATTACTCGTTACCTTGGGCTTGGGAATTATCACAATGCGGGAAAGACTATGGGGTTGACTTCATATGGTTCAGGCAGCCTATTAAACATTGGAGATATCTACGAAGAAGATTACGATGGAAACCTACATTGTATTGTTCCCGACACTGGCGATACTGAAAAGGATATCCAAGCAATGTTTTCTAAGCTAGGTGCGAGCATCCCCATGGCGCGTCAAGCCAAAGATCCGTTGCGCCAAATTCACGCGGATATGGCCGAGTACGTACAACACCAATTGGAAAAATGGACTATCCATCGTGTTCGTCGATTATTGAAAGAAAACGGGCTCACTCACGTATGTGTCGGTGGTGGTGTCGCATTAAATTGCCTTACAAACAGCTTGCTGCTTAATCTACCGGAAGTAAGCGGTGTCTATGTGCCACCTGCCCCTCATGATCAGGGTCTGTGCATTGGTAATGCTCTTTATGGCATAACAGAACAGATGAAGGAAGAGGGCCGTAAAGTAAGCGCCGATTTTAAATTCCCACTATACCTGGGGAAACAATTTGATATCACTGAAGTGAAGTTGTTTGAAATTTTGGAACATTATCCGAACCTACGATTGTATAAGCTAAATAATGCTGTTGAAGAAGCTGCAAAATTGATTGCATCAGGAAATGTCATCGCATGGTACCAAGGTCGTAGTGAATTTGGCCCTCGTGCTTTGGGAAACCGCAGCATCTTGGCAGATCCACGTGATAAATTAGTTATCAACCGTCTAAATTTAGAAATCAAAAAGCGTGAAGCATTCCGTCCATTCGCACCAAGTGTGTTACTGGAAAAAATGGAGGACTACTTTGAGGGATTTTCAGGAGAAAGTCCGTCGATGATGTTCACTGCAATGGTGCGTCCAGAGAAAAAGGCACTCCTATCGGCGATTACACATGTAGATGGTACGGCACGCCTTCAAACAGTCACGAAGGAATCGAATCCAAAGTATCACCGTCTAATTGAAACATTTGGGGAAATGACCGGCATATATGTTCTTGTTGACACATCGTTTAACCTTGACGGGATGCCAATTGTTGAATCCCCTTCTGATGCAGTGCAATGTTTTTCAAAGAGTAGTCTAGACGCACTAATCATTGGAGATTACATCATTCGTAAATAACTTAAATACTTTCTTGGTAAAGTGAAAACTGAACAGATAAGCAGTGTGTATTAATCTTATATTTGTTGCAGCAACCCCGAACCTAAAAATAACTCGAGAAAATCTAAGAATTAGTGGTTGAGTTAGTCACCCTTAGATGTTGTTGGTTTATTCCAATATAATTGACTGAACCCTTGATTTACATTCCTATACAAAGCAAATCCATTTCACAGGTTCAGAACTGATGTGTTTTCATGAAAGCAGCAATGTTGTTTCGATGGTGGTAGAACCTTTTGTAGAAAACATTATGAACCACATCACTCTTCAGCCATTCCCAAAATCCTTCTATGGGGTTTAAATCCGGAGAGGGCTTAGGCAACAAGATGAATTGCGGCCATTGCTGTTATTGTAAATTTCGCGGAGGATCTTGTGTCGGGAGACGGTGTACGGAAGCCATATAGTGAAAAAAATAATTGATTGGAAGTGGATGTTATGACACCGTTCGATCCATTGTCTTATCCTTATCCATCGCAAAGAAATGCCGTTTATGCACGTAACGGAATGGTGGCTACTTCCCAGCCGCTTGCCGCACAGGCGGGACTGGATATTCTGAAAAAGGGCGGTAACGCTATAGACGCTGCCATCGCAACCGCCGCATGCCTTACGGTCGTCGAACCAACCTCGAACGGGATCGGCGGAGACGCCTTCGCCATCGTATGGACGAAGGATGATAAAATGCATGGCTTGAACGCAAGCGGTCCCGCGCCTCAAGGCATTTCCATCGAGGCCGTAAAGGCGGCGGGACATGAGAAAATGCCTGCATACGGCTGGCTGCCGGTAACGGTGCCCGGGGCTCCTTCAGCATGGAAGGCCCTGTCCGACCGCTTCGGCAGACTGCCGTTGACGGAGGTCCTTCAGCCTGCCATCGAGTATGCCGAGAAAGGATTCCCGATTTCACCGACACTGGGCCATTATTGGAGCGTGGCATACCGTCGATTCTCCGAAGCGCTGAAAGGACCGGAGTTTGCGGGCTGGTTCGATACGTTTGCCCCGGAAGGCAGAGCTCCGCGCATCGGAGAGATCTGGAAATCGCCGGTGCATGCGGCCACGCTGCGCAGCATTGTGGAGACGGGCGCCGAATCGTTCTACCGCGGAGAACTGGCGGAGCGGATGGACGCATTTTCCAGAGAGCACGGCGGGTTTCTGCGCAAAGAGGACCTTGCGGCCTTTTATCCCGAATGGGTTGAGCCAATTTCAGTAAACTATAAGGGTTATGATGTATGGGAGATTCCGCCGAACGGGCAGGGACTGGTCGCGCTGCTTGCTCTGAACATTCTGAACGGTTATGATTTCTCCGCCCGCGATACAGTGGATACGCACCATAAACAGATGGAAGCGATGAAGCTGGCCTTCACCGACGGGCTTAAATACATCACACAGCGCGACAAGATGAGTGTAAGTGTGGAGGATTTGCTTTCCTCGGCTTACGCCGAGACACGACGGGCCCTGATCGGCGAAGAAGCGTTGATGCCGGAGCCGGGCGAGCCCGTCCGGAGCGGAACGGTTTATCTGGCAGCCGCAGACGGGGAAGGCAACATGATTTCCTATATCCAGAGCAACTATATGGGCTTCGGGTCGGGCATCGTCATTCCCGGAACGGGCATCGGTCTGCAGAATCGCGGCCATTCCTTTTCGCTTGATCCGACCCACGATAACCGTCTGGAGCCGGGCAAAAAAACGTATCATACGATTATTCCCGGTTTTCTTACGAAGGACGGTAAAGCGTTGGGTCCATTTGGCGTCATGGGCGGATTTATGCAGCCGCAGGGCCATATGCAGGTGGTCATGAATCTGGTGGATTTCGGGCTGAATCCGCAGGCTGCGCTGGATGCGCCGCGCTGGCAGTGGATTGAGGGCAAGACGATCGAGATCGAGCCGTCATTCCCCGAGCATCTAGCCCAAAGCCTGATGCGCAAAGGCCATCAGATCAAGCGTGCAAGCGGTCCCGGCGGCTTTGGACGCGGCCAGATCATTTTGCGCGATCAGGCCAGCGGCGTGCTGGTCGGCGGGACGGAATGGCGCACGGACGGAACAGTTGCTGGATGGTAGAGCATTGATAAATTAAACAGAATGCGCGAATGATACTTGTCTAATAAAGGAGCTTATCCTCAGCTTTTGGCTGAGAACAGGCTCCTCTTGGCGTTTCGTGGAACAGAACGCAAAAAAACTCCAGATACGCATGTACCCGGAGAAGAAAAAAAAGTTATGACACTTATGAGTATACTAGAGTATATCAGATTAGTATATACTATTTTTCATCATTTCCCATGTAAATGTGTGTTATTTTTTATTTTGTTCGGGCATCCTTGTTGCGTTATGAGGTGAAAAGAGGATATGATGGTATAGGAAATTTAATTTTGTAAAATCATTTTGAATCCAAAGGAGATACGGAGGGTTTAAACGATGTCTGAACATAGATCCCCCAAGGGAAATTCACTGCAGAATGTCAAAATATCCGTACTGGATCTGGCGCCAATCGTAGAAGACGGAACAGCAGCGGATGCCTTGCGCAACAGCCTGGATCTGGCACAGCATACCGAACGATGGGGTTATCACCGCTATTGGGTGGCAGAGCACCATAACATGCCTGGAATTGCCAGCTCGGCCACCTCGGTTGTGATCGCTCATATTGCAGGAGGCACATCCACGATCCGGGTCGGCTCCGGAGGCATTATGCTGCCCAACCATGCGCCGCTGGTCATCGCCGAGCAGTTCGGCACGCTGGAGTCGCTCCATCCGGGACGCATCGATTTGGGACTGGGCAGAGCGCCGGGGAGTGACAGAAGGACGACGCTGGCTTTGCGCCGGGAGTTGGACAGCGGGGAGGATTTTCCTGAGCTGCTGGATGAGCTGATGGCTTATTTTGACCCGTCGGCCACCTCATATCATGCCCCGGTCCGGGCGGTTCCCGGTGAAGGGCTGCATATTCCGATCTGGCTGCTTGGCTCCAGCGACTTCAGCGCACAGCTTGCGGGCAGGAAGGGGCTGCCGTTTGCGTTCGCCGGCCATTTCTCGCCCGACTATACCCAGCGCGCGCTGCAGGCTTACCGGAGCAGCTTCCGGCCGTCCGATGTGCTCAAGGAGCCCTATGTGATGGTAGGTGTCAATGCGGTGGCTGCCGATACGGATGAGCAGGCCGAATGGCTGGGCACGACCATGCAGCAGCAGTTTCTGAACATCATCCGGGGCAGAACCGGAAAGGTTCAGCCGCCTGCCGACATGGAAGGACAATGGACCGAGTATGAAAGAGCCGCCGTGGAGAAGCAGCTGAAATCCACCATGAAGGGCGGTCCGCAGAAGGTACGCGAACAGCTGGAGGCTTTTATAGCGGACACCGGCGCGGACGAACTAATTATTAATTCGATGCTTTACGACCATAAGGACCGTTTAAGATCATATGAAATTATCAGCGAGGTTATGAAGGAGCTCCGCTGAGCAGGATGACGGATCCTCGTCGATGCAGCGCATCAGGCGGGGATTTTTTTCAGGCAATAGCGTCATTTGCGCTTCGATCCCCATGCTTGCTGTCTTGAACTCTGCCGCCGATCGCCGTATAATACGTTGAATTTGTTGAAAAAAGGAGAGAGCTCACTTGCATAGAAAAGGCGCGAACGGAAATAAGAGTCGGCAGCGCCTGCTTGATGCGGCAGCTGAAGAATTTGCCCTGTACGGTTTTTACCAGACGAAGATCAGCTCCATTGTAGCCCGTGCCGGCATGACGCAGCCCGCTTTCTACCTGCATTTCGAAAGCAAGGATGCGATTTTCGCCGAGCTTGTGGACGTTTTCCAGTCACAATTGAGCGAATTGGTGGAGAACAGCCGGATTAAGCCCGGTAAAGCGGTGCATGAGGTAAAAAGTGAAGTGCAGGCTGCCCTTGTCAGCTGGTTCCGCTTCTTGTCCGGAAATCCTGCGCTAACGAAGGTTGGCTTTTTTCATTCCAGGGAATCCGTTCATTTCAAGGCCAGGCTGGCCGACATGTTAAAAGAGAAGATGGCGCTGGAGCGGGCGGCTGGTTATTTGCGCACCGATGCGGATCTCGGTTTTGCGGCCGAGGCGCTGATCGGCATCATTGAACGGCTGACCTTGACCAGGCTGCTTCCGGGGAGGGACGATCCTGTTCATTTGGCTGAGCAGACGCGCCTGCTCCTGTTCGACGGGCTGCTGGCAAACGACGGGTAGCCTTACCCTGTCCGGGATGTAGACATGCAATCTGGTCTTTCGTTTAAAAAATAGGCGGCAAGCAGGGCTATTTGCCCCATACGTTTGTCTACCCAAGCGCATATGATGCCTATGTAAACGGAAGAGAGGAGGAATTGACATGTCGGGTGTTTACGGAGGTTTGGGATACGGAGGCTTTACTTCCACTGGCGCAATCCTGGTGCTTTTCATTTTGCTGGTAATCATTACTAGAGCCTTCTTGATCTAATTTGGCAAACAGCTTTGGAAGGGAGGTCGAGCAAATGAGCGCATGCAAAGGCGTAGGTTACGGCGGAGGCTTCGGCGGTGGTTTTGGTGGTGCCTGGACTTCCACAGGTGTAATTCTGGTTCTCTTCATCCTGTTGGTGATCATCTCCCGCACGTTCTTCATCTAAGAATCCCTGTATGATTTTTCATACATTCTATAATTTAGAATTGTAAAAGATAAGCTCTGACGCAGCCGGCGTTGGGGCTTTTTCTCATGGTTGAGCAGCAGAAGACTTCAGGCTGGATTTTTTTTGTTTTAAAGTTTACGTTGACGTTAACGTTATAGAGTTATAGAATTATTTGTATATAAAATGTTACATAAAGGAGGGTGAGAATTTGTTCAAAATTGATGAAGTTGCGAAGGAGTGCGGTTTGACGAAGCGGACCATCCGTTATTATGAAGAAATCGGTCTGCTCCCGTCACCGCAGCGGAGCAGCGGCAATATGCGCCTGTATACGCAGGAGGATATCGACCTGCTTAAGAAAATCGTCAGCGCCAAGGAGGTGCTTGGTTTTTCGCTTCAGGAGCTTCAAAGGTATGTTCAGTCCGCCGAGCTGCTGAAAGATCAGCGGGAAGATTACCGCAGCCGTACCGATCAGCTGGAGCCGGAGGAACGGCGCAGAATGCTTACGGACATGGAACGGACGCTCAATGAACAGCTGGAGCTCATGGAACGGAAAATCGGGAGCATTCGGGTGCTGCAGGAGGAGCTTGAAGAAGTGCGCACCAGAGTGAGAACGAGGCTGGAGCAGCTCGGGAAAGAATAATTCTGGTATGCCACAGCAGGAGTGATTTAACAATGTTCTACAATTTCAGGGAGGAAGTAATTATGAATAATACAAAGGCTGCCGGTGCGGATGAAATACGCGAACGCTCGGGATTGCTCGCACAGCCGAAGGCAGTATGGGCTGTAGCATTTGCTTGCGTGATATCTTTTATGGGACTGGGGCTCGTGGATCCGATTTTGCCGGCCATTGCAGAGCAGCTGCATGCCAGCAAAAGCCAGGTCTCGCTGCTGTTCACCAGCTACAATCTGGTGACCGGGGTCGCGATGCTCATTACAGGATTTGTATCAAGCCGGCTGGGCGTGAAATGGACGCTGTTAACGGGAATTTTGTTTATTGTCGTCTTTTCCGGACTCGGCGGAACGGCTGATACGGTGAACGGTATAGTGGGCTACCGTGCGGGCTGGGGGCTGGGCAACGCCTTGTTCATCGCTACGGCACTGTCGGCCATCGTCGGTTTGTCCACCTCGGGAACGGGCAAAGCCATTATTCTCTATGAGGCCGCGCTGGGTCTTGGCATCTCGGTAGGACCGCTGCTTGGCGGAGTGCTGGGATCCATTTCATGGCGGGGGCCTTTTTTCGGCGTATCGGCATTGATGGTGATCGCTTTTTTATTTATCATGATTATGCTGCCCAAGATTCCGAAGCCGGCGCGGCGCGGCTCGATCGCCGATCCGTTCAAGGCGCTTTCCTATCCGGCGCTGCTGACGCTGGGCATTGTGGCCTTGCTGTATAATTTCGGATTTTTCACATTGATGGCTTATTCGCCTTATGTGATGGATCTGGATGAGAGGGGGCTGGGATACGTATTTTTCGGCTGGGGGATTATGCTGGCAATTACATCGGTGTTTGTAGCCCCAAGATTGCAGTCCCGTATGAGTACGGTATCCTCCATCAGCATCATGCTGACGCTGTTCGCCCTCGATTTGATCGCAATGGCTGTCGGCACCGTGCTGGGCTCGCCTGTTACGGTTATTATCGCGGTGATCATAGCCGGTATTTTCCTCGGCATTAACAATACACTGATTACAACAGCCGTGATGCAGTCAGCACCTGTTGAACGTTCAACAGCATCGGCTGCCTACAGCTTCCTGCGCTTCATGGGGGGAGCCATTTCGCCATGGCTGGCTACAAAGCTGTCCGAGTGGTACACTGCAGAGGCACCGTTTTATTTCGGAGCTTTAATGGTTCTGATCGGCGTAGCGGTATTGCTGATTCGCCGCCATCATGTCAATCAGATCCGAATGGAATCAAGTCACTGATCCGGACTCTGGACAGGGAGGGGAGAACATTCTATGAGAAGACATTTATATATTAACGGCCGGCAGGTAGAGACGAAGGAATACAGAACGCTGCGCTCACCGTACAGCGGCGAGGTCATCGCCGAGGTTGCGGAGGCTGCCGCCGAGGATGTTGATGCGGCTGTTCAGGCTGCGGCCGAAGCGAAATCGGCCATGCGTGCGCTGCCGGCTCACCGCCGTGCCGCCATTCTGGAGAAGCTGGCTGTGCTGCTGGACGAGCGCAAGGACGAAGCTGCGCGTCTGATTGCGCTGGAAGCGGCCAAGCCAATCAAGACGGCTCTGGCCGAAATTGACCGGACGGTACAAACCTATAAGTTCGCGGCCGAGGAAGCGAAACGCATCCATGGCGAGACGGTTCCGATGGATGCCGCTCCTGGCGGGGAAGGCCGCCTGGCTTATACGGTGAAGGAGCCCGTTGGAGTGGTGGGAGCCATTACGCCGTTTAATTTTCCCATGAACCTGGTTGCCCATAAGGTCGGTCCTGCCATTGCGGCAGGTAATACGATCGTGCTCAAGCCGGCGGAGCAGACGCCGTTGTCCGCTTATCTGCTGGCCGAGCTGCTGGAAGAAGCCGGGCTGCCCGCCGGGGCGCTGAACGTGGTGAGCGGAGACGGGAAAGTTGCCGGAGACCGGCTGGTTACGGACCCGCGTGTTAATTTTATCACCTTTACAGGCAGTCCTGCCGTAGGAACGGAGATCCGTGCCAAAGCGGGGCTGAAGCGTGTAACGCTTGAGCTTGGCTCCAACTCGGCTGTCATTATCGACAGCGGCACGGACATGGATGCCATTGTGTCCCGTTGTGTGAGCGGAGCGTTCACCAATCAGGGGCAGGTTTGTATTTCCCTGCAGCGGATTTACGTGCTGGAAGACTGCTATGAGGAGTTCACGGACAAATTTACTAAGGCGGCACAGAAGCTGCGTATCGGCGACCCGCTCGACCCGGACACCGATGTATCCGCCCTGATTTCCGCCAAGGATGTGCAGCGCGTTCAGGAGTGGATCGCTGAGGCGGTCGGCATGGGGGCGGTAGTGGCTCTTGGCGGGGAAACTGACGGCCCTGTCTTGAAGCCAACGGTACTGCTGCAGGTAGATCCGCAGGCCAGTGTCTCCTGCCGCGAGGCATTTGCGCCGCTTGTCGTGATTGAGCGCGTAGCTTCCGTAGATGAAGCCGTGGGCAAAGTCAATGCTTCCATTTACGGGCTGCAGGCCGGAATTTATACGAAGGATATTGCTACCGCTCTGGACGCAGCAGACAAATTGCATGTCGGCGGCGTGATGATCAATGACATTCCAACCTTCCGCGTTGATCATATGCCATACGGCGGCGTCAAGCAAAGCGGCATCGGACGCGAGGGCGTGAAATATGCGGTGGAGGAAATGCTTGAGACCAAGCTGATCGTCATCAACCGGCAGTAAAATTGCAGGAACTATCGCGAGCGGGATTATGTAATAAAAACTGCTCAGTCCGTTTCATATCTGCATAACAGAAAAGTGGCTGCCCATAAGCATTACGATGCTTTTGGGCAGCCACTTTGTTTTAATCCGCAATCCCGGGCTGCTGATTGACAGTTTTCTTATTTCACTGGATTCTGCAGCTGAGCTGTCAGGATTTCCGCAAACTGCTCCAGAAACGCCTGGTCCTCGCTGTCAAATCTGCTTTTGAGCGGGCTGTCGATATCCATTACGCCAATCAGCTCTCCGTCCTTGACGAGAGGAACGACGATTTCGCTGTTGGAGGCTGCGTCACAGGCGATATGGCCTGGAAACTTGTGAACATCTTCCACAACGATGGTACGGCGCTCCGCTGCCGCTGTACCGCATACACCCCGACCCAGCGGAATCCGGATACAAGCCGGAAGGCCCTGAAACGGTCCGAGCACCAGTTCCTTTCCGTCAAACAGATAAAAGCCTGTCCAGTTGACATCCTGCAGAAAGTGCGAAAGCAGCGATGATGCATTAGCCAGGTTGGCTATATTGTTGGGTTCGTCATGGATCAGTCCTTTGAGCTGAGTCAATACCGAGGCGTACTGTTCAGCGCGTGTCCCTTCGGAGGGCATTGCTTGAAACATGATTTTCTCACTCCTGTCTTCCCATGGCTGGACATTCATATTGGCTGGAGGCCTCTTGTTCAATTCCTTGGAGGCTGTGAATTACCGGGGAATGCATGAACTGTCTACCAGCGGTTAATTAATTTAAGATATAATGCTTTGCCCTTTGGCGTCAAGAGGAAAGAAACTGAAAATTCCCGTAAAACAGGATTTGTTTCTGGCCTCCGCCTGAAGGGTAAGTAACTGTAAATAACGGGCCTGAAGCCGGAGAGGAGATACAACCATGCATGCAGAGGTTCAAAATCTCTTTATACGCATCCATATGTTATATTTCGCACAGCAGCAGGATTTGACCGTCAGGGACATCCAGCCTGTTCTGGAGGAACGGGGATATCGTGTGGCCGAGCGTGAAGTCAAGCAGGAGCTTGAGCATTTGACCCAGGAAAATTTCCTGACCGCCCATGAAGACCAATTCAGTATTACCGGCACGGGAATCGAAGAGCTAAAAGAGATTCAGCACGTACTGGGCATCATGTGCAGCGAAGTTGTAGAAGGTGCAGGGAAACAGATGTCAGGGGCATCTTCATAAGAAAAACGTCTATCGACGCACAAGCAAAGAAGCCAGACCGCATGTATCTGAAGTTTTTCTTGCGATATCAGGAAGCAGTTCTATGAAGCTTATGCTTTCCGATATCTAAAGAAAAACGTCTATCGACGCACAAGCAAAGAAGCCAGACCGCATTTAGACCTGATATCCGATATATTCAATAGTTAATGTGTGACACAGGGATTATAGCACGTATGTTCGCTTAATTGGAAGGGGAAAATGTGATCTTTCTCCCAATTAGGATAAAAGCACATCCTACAAGTGCGAGTCGAGCTTTAACTGCACGCACCAAGGATGTGCTTTTGCATTTTTCGGAGGGCGGTTGTATTTGCATACGTCCTGTGCTTCAATGTTAGAAAGCAGGCAGCGGTGCACCGGAAGTGGGAGGAAGAAAGAACATGTATGAGTGCAAGGGGAATATTCCCGTATTGGAAAGCAGCCGCATTCGGCTGCGCAAAATGGAAGCGCAGGATGCGCGCCGGGTATTCACATTCTGGTCGGACAGTGAGGTAACCCGATATATGAATATAGAATCCATGTCCTCGCCGGAGGATGCGGAGGATATGATTGAACTGCTCAATCGCCTGTCCTGTTCGGAGGATGCAATCCGCTGGGGCATTGAACTGAAGGAGAACGGCGAATTGATCGGAAGCTGCGGTTTTAATCACTGGCAGCTGCAAGGGGCCTTCAAGGGGGAAATCGGCTATGAGCTGTCCCGTTTGCACTGGAGGAAGGGCTATATGTCCGAAGCTCTGGGTTTGCTGCATGCCTTCGGGTTTGAGACAATGAGGCTGAATCGGCTGGAGGCCATGATTGATCCGCGCAACGAGCCTTCACAGCGGCTGCTGGAATCCTTCGGCTGGAGCAGGGAAGGGCTGCTTCGTCAGGTTCAGTACACATCGACTGGCTACAAGGATATGCTTATGTATTCACTGTTATACGAGGAGTGGAAAAGAAATGGTACCCATGCAAATTGCCGGTAAAGCAAGACTCGTCTCCCCACTGCATGCAGCAGGTCCGCTCAGTAAGCTCGTCATGCTGTTCTGCGTCAGCCTGCTCGGCATGATCTGGAATACGGTGCTGCTGCAGGGGGCGCTGCTCGCGGCACTGATTCTGGCGGCCAGACTGCTGGCGGGCATTTCCTTCTCAAGGCAGCTCAAGGCGATGTCCTTTCTCGTATGGATGGGCATTCCCTATTTCATACTTACCCTGCTGGCTGTCCGCACCGGCAGCGTGTGGCGGGAATGGGGACCGCTGGTCATCACAAATGAAGGCTGGAATACGGCTGGGGCGTTGACTCTGCGCATGTTCGTGCTGTTGCTGGCTTCATTCATCTATATCGCTACCACGGCTCCGCGCGATTTCGTGCAGGCCGTTCATCAGAAGCTGAAGATCCCGTACAGATTCGCCTTCGGTTTGTCCATCGCATTGACTTTCCTTCCTTTGTTGGAGGAGGAAGGCAAGGTGATCGCAGCGGCGCGGCGTGTGCGTGGAAGCAGGCCGCCCCGCGGTTTGGCGGACAAGGTCCGCTGGTGGGGGGGCTATGCTTTGGCCGTCCTGGTTAACGCGATCCGACGCGTGCAGCAGACGGCATCGGCTATGGAAGGACGGGGGTTCGGCGCTTATCCAGACAGGACTTATTTGCGGCCGGTCGAGGCTTCTTCTGCCGGGCCATGGTGGGCTTCCCTGCTAGTGGTCGTCGTGTTTCTGCTGATATGGACCATTTGACTTAGCCCCGGTCAGTCCCGTCCTCAAGCCGACGAGGAATAGGGGTTACTGCGCCCTGATTGTCAACCTTACACAAATAAAATCGGTTGACAATAGAACATGCCTGTCATAACATGTGAAAGAGAGTGATTCAGAAATGGGAGAATAAGGAGTGCCGATTGTGAAAAAATTTCGTTTTTCCGCATTTACCACCTTTGACATTGTCCTGATGGCCATGCTTGCCACCGCGAACGGAGCGATGACCTTTTATCTGTCCGTGGTCAACAAGACCCTGAACAGCCTTGGCGGGCCGATCGCCACCTCGACCATTGTCGGTCTGTATATGGTCTATGGTCTGCTGGCCTACTATATTATCCGCAAACCCGGCACGGCCGTGATCACGTATGCGTTCGGCGCGCTGGTACAGTCGTTCATGGGCACGGCTTACGGCTTTATGTCGGCGATTGCGGCAGCGCTCTGCTATATGATTGCAGCCGAGCTGGTCTTTGCCCTGCTGCGCCACAAAGCCTGGAATATGGGAGCGCTTATGCTCGCCGGCGGGGCGATGGTTCCGCTGTGGTTCATCGTGGCTGCTTATATGTTTGGTTATACGAGCTGGGGATGGCCGGTACTTCTAATTGCTCTTGTCGTTCGTGTGGCCAGTGGAGTGCTGCTGTGCGGAATGCTGACCAAATGGCTTGGAGACGCCCTCGGCCGTACTGGTCTTCTGCGCCGGTATGCCTGGAGCCGTGACGAGCGTGCTTGAGGCGAGAAAGATAGATAGGAACGGGGAGCCTGCCGGCGGTGAAGGCAGGCTCCCCGTCATTGTCATGGAACAGTTGAGTTACCGTTACAATGGGGAGAAGGCACCTGCCTTGAGCGAAGTGACGCTATCGATCACTGGCGGTGAGCATACCGCCATCGTCGGGGCCAGCGGCAGCGGGAAGTCGACCCTCTGCCAGCTTCTTAACGGCACGCTGTCCCGGGCCGGCCTGGGGGAACGGACAGGAAGCCTGTCCGTGTTCGGGCAGGACCCGGCGGAGGCGGATATCGCCGCCATCGCCTCCACCACGGGCGTCGTGCTGCAGGACCCCGATGCGCAGCTCATCCGCGAGACGGTGGAGGATGAGGTGGCCTTTGGTCCGGAGAACCTGTGTGTGTCTCCGGACGAGATCGGGCGCCGCCTTGCGGATGCGCTGGAGACGGTCGGCCTCGCTGCCGAGCGCGACTCCCGGGTGCGCCGCCTCTCAGGCGGGCAGCGCCAGCGCACCGGCATCGCGGCGGTGCTCGCGCTGCAGCCGCAGCTTGTCGTCTTCGACGACGCTGCGGCGAACCTGGACCCGCCGGCCCGGCACGATTTCATGCGCCTCTGCCGGCGGCTCCAGGGCGCGGGCCGGACGGTCGTCACCGCGTCCGGCCGCATGGACGAGACGGCGCTGGCTGCCCAGCGCGTCATCGTCTTGGCGGGCGGGGCCGTGCTGCTCGACGGCCCGCCTGAGGCGCTGCTGCGCTCTCATGGGGCGCAGCTGGCCGCCCTCGGGCTGCTGCCCCCCGCGCAAGGGGGCAGCGCCAAAGCGCCGGCAGCGCGGCGGGCCTCGCAAGCTCCCCTGCTGGAGGTGAAGGAGCTGTCCTTCACCTATCCGGGGAGCAGCCGGCCGGCGCTGGCCGGCACAAGCCTTGCGCTTGCCGCGGGTGAGCGCGTCGTTCTGCTGGGCGAGAACGGGGCGGGCAAAACGACGCTCGGCAAGCTGCTGATGGGCCTGCTGCCCGTGCCGCGCAGGCGCATGTTCTGGCAGGGAGCCGACATGGCGAAGCTCCCTGCCTGGAAGCTGGCCGCGGAGATCGGTTATGTGTTCCAGCAGCCTGAACACCAGTTTGCCGCCGCGACCGTATGGGAAGAATGCCTCTACAGTGTCCGGGCATTCCTGGGCCTGCGCAGCCATGATGAGGTACCCGCCGAATACGAACGGCGGGCACATGAGCTGCTGCGCCGGATCAGCCTGCAGGACAAGCTGCAGGCCTCGCCTTATCTGCTAAGCGGCGGCGAGAAAAGGCTGCTCAGCACGGCAGCCCAATTTGTGCTCCCGCGCAAGCTGTACATTCTGGACGAGCCGACAGCCGGAACGGATTATAAAGGGACGGCGGCTTTCCTGGAGCTGTGCCGGGAACAGGCGGAGGCTGGCGCTGCCCTGCTTGTGATTACGCATGATTCCGAGCTGGCCGGTACGCTTCCCGACCGTACGCTCCGGTTGACAAAACCGCGCTGAGCCTCCAAAATATAACATGACTAGAACAGGCGGGCCTTCAGGTCCGCCTGTTCTTTGCCTGCCGGATAAGAAAACTCTGGTTTCGGAATATAAAATATAGAGAGGATTTGAGGCACATCGTGGATACACGGCAACCAATGAAACGCGGCCTAGTTTTGGTCGGGGTCCTGCTCGCCACCTTTCTGGCAGCCATCGAAGGCACGGTCATCGGCCCAGCCGGGCCGACGATTGTGAGTGAACTGGGCAGCGTATCTCTGCTGAGCTGGATCTTTACTTCGTATTTGCTGACGATGGCGGTTACAACGCCGATCTTCGGCAAGCTCACCGACTTGTATGGCCGCAAGCCTGTTTTTCTGATCGGCTGCTCCCTGTTCGTCATCGGCTCGCTGCTGTGCGGATTGGCCGGGAATATGAATCAATTGATCGTATACAGGGCCATTCAAGGAATCGGTGCAGGAGCGGTCATTCCGGTCACCTTTACGATTATCGGAGACATTTATACCATTGAAGAACGCGGCAGGGTGCAGGGGATGATCAGCTCCGTCTGGGGAATTTCCTCCCTGCTGGGGCCTCTGCTGGGCGGATACGTTTCCTCCTACTTTGGCTGGGAATGGATTTTTGTCTTCAATGTGCCTTTTGGTATATTGTCCATGTTCTTTATCGCCCGTTACCTGCATGAGCAGGTTGCCAAACGGACAGCCAGGATTGACATTGCAGGGGCCGTTACCTTCACCATCGGCATGGCCGCCCTTTTGCTCGTCCTTACACTGGGCGGACAATACATGAGCTGGTCCTCTGGGGGGCTTCTCGGTCTTGCTTCCGGTGCAGTCATATTTCTGGTGCTGTTTCTGGTCATTGAACAGCGGGTGCAGGAGCCAATGGTCCCGCTTAAGCTGTTCGGCATCCGCGATATTGCGGTATCCTGCGCAGCCTCCCTGCTGGTCAGCTCGCTGCTGATCGGCCTGACGAGCTATCTGCCGCTCTGGGTTCAGGGAGTCCTTGGCGGGGATGCGGCTTCATCCGGGCTTGCGCTATCTCCCATGGCGGTTGGCTGGCTGCTTGGTTCGGTGTGGGGAGGGCGAATGATTGTGCGGCTCGGCTCGCGCTTTACCTCTGTCCTCGGCCTGAGCTTTATTACGGTGGCTGCGGTGGTGATGCTGCTGATCAGCGAGCTGTCGCCTCTATGGCTGATGCTCGCCGGAACCTTTATGTACGGACTGGGCTTCGGCTTTTCCATGACCGCGTTTACGATTATTGCGCAGTCTTCAGTCGGCTTCAGGCAGCGCGGAGCTTCAACTGCGCTCAATACATTTTTGCGTACACTGGGTCAGACCGTCGGCGTGGCGGCCTTTGGATCCTGGCTGAATTACAGGATAACAGAGCAGTCTGCTGCTAATCATCTGCTGGAACAGGGAGTGACACAGGAGGAAATCAACGGCCTGTTAGCTGCACATTCCGGGCGACAGATAAGCGCGGATACAGCGCAGCTGCTCAGACAGGTGCTGGAAGGCGGTCTGCATTCCTTGTTCGTGATTATGACAGTAATTGCGGTGATCAGCTGGATCGTGGTGTGGGGGCTGCGCAATCAGCCGCCTGCGCCTGAAGGAGAGAAGGCCGCTTCGGCCGGACATGGTGGACAAGCAAGAGCCTAGCTCGGTAAAAGCTGTGAAATAAAATAATTGCAAAGCAAATTTAGTTAAAGAGGCCATTTACGGGTTTATTGCCGGAAATGGTCTCTTCGGCGTGCATTTGAAATCTGGAGTTGGCGTACAAATTTCGTTTCCTCCGTTTCATAGGGAGCAAAAATACGTTATTTATGTGTAGAGGACGATAAGCCTTCCGCGCTCCGGCCCAGCTTTTTCAGCAGCATGATCAACTGATCCATTTCTTCACTGCTTATTCCGCTGTAGGCTCTGTCGATCTGCTGCGTATAGGAAGGATAAATGGAATCCATGACTTTGCGCCCCTCCGTAGTCAGCTCTGCATGGATGATGCGCCGGTCCTGCGGGCAGGGATGACGAAACAAATAGCCTTTGCTTTCCAGCTTGTCGATGACATAGGTAACATTTCCGCTTTGCAGCAGCAATTTGGCTCCGATCTGCTGAATCGGCTGCGGCCCTCTGTGGTACAGCACCTCCATGACAGCGAAGGCTGTGGGATTGAAGCCTGCAGCTTTGATGCCTGCGACAGAATGATCGCTTATACTTTTGAACGCTTTGGAGAGAACGCTGTGAAGATGCATAGATTTTTTGGTAAGAAGCGAGGTTGAATCCAGCATATTCATACCGCCTTTATGTTATGGATTTGGGGTTGAAGGCCCGTGCGTCGAACGGGCGGCTATTCCCATGGGAACAGTTTACAGTACATGGGTCTTGTGTTATATGACGTTTGTCACAGTAATTGCATTTTTAATTACTTAATTTTTATAAAAACGCTCGGATGTATTCACGTATGCGCACAAGGCTGGGGTGAATCAGGCCTTAAGTTCTGTTCTTAAAACCGGAAGGAATTGGGCATATTAACTATTAAGCAGCTCTACATGAGCTAATAGACAAGGAGGTACATAGATTATGAATATGGGAAATGCGCCACTAAAGTTTGAATTCAGCGAAGCCTTTGCAGCCGATTCGGCCTGCAGCACACTGCAGGAAATCGGTTATGATGCGGTGCGTTCCGGAGACGGGGACCTGTATGTCCGGATTGAAAACCAGGATGTGGAATCAGCGCTGGAGATTTGCCAGGTGCATGGGGGCCGCCTTAACATGAGCGACGGCAGATATCAGCAGGGAAGCGGGCTGAGCGACTATGGATTGGACGAAGTAGTCATACCGGCCCATATTATAAATGAGGACTGGAATGAGAGCTATCTGACGGGGGCAAGCAATGATTTTAATGCCGGGGATGCCCTGCATAATGTGTCGGAAGACGCCCCGGCCGCAGCGGATATGGACGGGTTCCCGGGCAGTGTCAAGGCATAGAGCAACGAAATTTCAATATGCCGGCTAACCCGCCCTATGGGTGCGCAGGAGGGGTGAGGAAGAAGGTGCTTTCACATGAAAGCACCTTCCTTGGAGTTACAGCGCTGCGTTCCGGCCGGCGTTATAGCCGGTGGTGAAGGCGGCGGTGATGTTATATCCCCCGGTATAGCCGTGAATATCCATAATTTCGCCGCAGAAGTACAATCCGGGCATCAGCTTGGATTCCATCGTTCTGGGGTCGATTTCCTTCAGGTTAACCCCGCCTCCAGTAACAAAGGCTTCTTTGATGGAGAGAGTGCCGCTGATGGAGACAGGGAACGCTTTGATCAGTCTGGCCAGCTCTCTCCATTGCTGCTTCGGAATATGATCAAAGGTCAGATCCTCCCGCAGGCCGGACTTATCAAGCAGAAGCGGAATCAGCCTTTCCGGCAGATAGCCCTTAAGCGTATTTTTGACCGCCTTTCGGGGATCTTCCTCTGCAAGCCTCCACGTCTCGGTGTATATTTCATCTTCATGCTTATGGGGAAACAGGTCCAGTGTAAGAGGAACCTTTCCGGTTCCGTGTTTCTTCAGCTCTTTCACAACAAATTGGCTGCAGCGCAGGGCCGCAGGACCAGAAATTCCGAAATGGGTGAAGATCATGTCCCCCTCATGGGTTATGACTTTTTTGTGCTTCGGATTCCAGACGGTAAGACCGACGCCGCGCAGAGAGAGGCCCTGCAGGCTTTTATCCTGTATAAAAGGTTCATTGGATACCAGAGGAACCTCGGTAGGGTAGAGTTCTGTGATTGTATGCCCGGCTTTTTCCGCCCATGCGTAGCCGTCTCCTTCGGAGCCGGTATGAGGCACTGATTTGCCGCCGACGGCAATAATCACCTTGCGGCTGCGGATTATGCTTCCGGACCGAAGTTTGACTCCACATGCATGCCCTTCATCATACAGCACCTCTGCCACCGGGGAATTCAGATTGATTTCCACGCCCTCAGAACGTACTTTTTTGACAAGAGCGTCCACGACGGTTTTCGCCTTGTCCGTAACGGGAAACATGCGCCCATTATCCTCTTCCTTCAGCCGGATACCGAGATTTTCGAAATAGGCAGCGATGTCTTTGTTGCTGAAGGCGGTCAAAGCGCTGTACAGAAAACGCCCGTTGCCTGGAATATGCCGGATCAGATCGTCCAACTCCTTGGCGTTGGTAACGTTGCAGCGGCCGCCGCCGGAAATACCAAGCTTTCGCCCGAGCTTGGCTCCTTTTTCAATCAAAAGCACTTTTGCGCCCGCTTCACCGGCAGCCGATGCTGCCATCAGTCCTGCGGAACCGCCTCCAATCACGATAATGTCATATTTCATTTATTTTCTTCCTTTATTTATAGTTTCATGTTCCGGTATTTATAGTTTCATGTTCCTGTAATCGTCCTCGACAACTTTTGGCGTCCGGGGTCATATTCCGGGAACTAACACATATATTGTAATATATTGTTGCCTATGTTTTAATCGAACTATCAGGCGACAGATGAGAAAAGGGGGAGAGCCATTTTGACCGAGATTAGGGAACAAGTGCTGCAGCTGCTTTTGGCCGGAATGATGGCGGGCCTCTTTTCACTGCTCGCGGACAGGGTTGACGACTTGACCAAAGGGCTGCTTGCTTCTGAAGAGCGGAGACATGAGTGGGTTTTGATAGGCTCCTGCATTCCTGTTATACTCCTTTGTTTGCTGTTCCAATCAGCCCGGGCCCCGCTAATTCCGCATTCAGGCTTCATACCGCTGACGGCAGCCTTATTGTATGCCAAGGTTTCCACCGCTTTTATGCTTGCTTTGCTTACTGCAATCGGGAGTATCCTGTTTGCGCCCGATTCGGATTGGATGGCGCTGCTGATTGATTCGGGCATTTTGCTTGCTCCGGCTGCCGTGGTGCTATCTTCACGTTATAAACGCGGGAAGCAGCCCTTCAAGCTTACAGTCATATCGGTTTTGGTCCTGGCCCAATTTGCACTTCATTACATAACTGTGCTGATGGCGGGAGGTACGCCTGACAGCTTCGCGCTATCGGAAGTGCCGTTATATCTGGGTTTGGCCTTGCTCTCCGTGCTGACTGCATGCATGATATCTCTTATGATCGAAAGGGTGTTGAACAACAGGAAAATGCGTTCAGACCTGAAGCAGGCCACTGCCCGCCTTCAGCTGGAATCCGGCAAACTCAAGGCGTATCTGGAATATATGCCGCTGGCGGCAGCCATCCTGGACAGGCAGGGCAGCATTATACATATTAACACAACCATGCTGGAATATTATAGGCTTAGGATACCCGATCTTTACAAAGAAAATATCGTTGGTATGCATTTTTCAATGTTTGTCGAGTCTGACCGCCTTCAGGAGATGGCTTCAAGCTTTGATAAAGCCTTGCAAGGCGAGCGGGATACGAGACTTTTCAAATCAGGGCCTTATGTCTATACGTCCAGTATTTCACCTATTTATGAGCTTAATGGCGAGATTTCGGAGGCTCTGTACGTAGTGCAGGATATGACGGAGCTGGAAATGCTGCGGAGCGAGATGGGGAATGTGGAGCGCTTGAGCCTTGTTGGACAAATGGCGGCGGGAATTACGCATGAAATACGTAATCCGATGGCGGTTGTTCGCGGTTTTCTTCAGCTGATGCGGGAGAAATCCCCGGTATCGCTTGATCATTATTACCGGATTGTTATGGAAGAGCTGGACCGGGCCAACGGCATTATTAACGACTTCCTCTCGCTCGCCCAGAACCGGATTGTCGAGAAGGAAGAGAGCCATTTGCACAGCCTTGTAGAGGAGCTTGAGCCTTTGCTGTGGGCCGACGCCAATTTGCGCGGACAAAGCATCGAGCTGAAGCTGGATGACCGCGTCCCCAATCTGTATCTGAATCCAAAAGAGATCAAGCAGCTGATCCTGAACCTGGCCCGTAACGGAATGGAGGCTATGAGCGAGAAAGGCGTACTGACCATTCTTACCCGGGCCGATGGGGAGTATGTCGAGCTGGAGGTGAGAGATACGGGGCAGGGCATTCCTGCAGAGCGAATCGGGAAGCTGTTCGAGCCATTCTTCACCACCAAGGCGAAGGGCACGGGACTCGGGCTTTCGCTGTGCAAGAGAATCGTTGAGCGTCACCATGGCATGATCTCGGTCCATTCGGTCGAAGGTGAAGGCACCTCCTTCATCATAAAGCTGAGCAGGCTAGCGGACTATCCCGCAGCCCTGCCAGATATGAAGAACTCGAAAGAGGCGTAGCCTCTCCGTAACCTGCATTCATTGATGATGACAGCTTTGCTTTCGCGCTTGATGATTGTATAATATTAAATATCGTTCAGTTCACATAAGGTAATAATGCAGACTGAATTCTATATGTTCGTGTTCAAAAGATGACTTTTTGAACAACCTCTATTCAAGTTAAGAATGATCCATAAAGGAGTGAACAGGTAATGTCAATGTCTTTTGACCAATATATGAGGGATATGGTTCAACCGATGAGAGACGAGCTTACATCCATCGGTATCCGGGAGCTTCGTACGCCGGAAGAGGTTGAAGCCAATTTGCCGGAGGCTAAGGGAACAGCGCTTGTGGTTATCAATTCCGTATGCGGCTGTGCGGCCGGTCAAGCCCGTCCAGGTGTTGCTAAATCGCTGCAGCATGATATAACCCCTGATCATTTGTTTACCGTTTTTGCCGGACAGGACAAGGAAGCCACTGCCAAGGCGCGTGAATACTTTGCTCCGTATCCGCCGTCTTCCCCTTCCATTGCTTTGATGAAGGATGGAGAGCTGGTTCATTTTATTGAACGCCATCAGGTGGAGAACCGTTCCGCCGAGGAGATTGCGGAGGATTTAATCAGCGCATTTGACCGCTTCTGCCGTTAATACAGGATAGCGCCCCGCATCTTTCGGTTTCCGCGAAGTGCCGGGGCGTTTCGTTTGTCCTCATTTTTTTGCGGCCCGGGATGTTCTAACAGCAATATATAGTTTAAAAGTATTTGTGACAAACTCCAGTAGAAGAGGTGTATATCTGATGACATTGCAGGAGCAGATCATTGCCGAATTGAATGTCAAACCCGCTATTGATGCAGAGGTTGAGGTCCGTAAGCGCGTGGATTTTCTGAAGGAATATGTGGTGAAAGCCAAGGCGAAAGGGCTGCTGATCGCTATCAGCGGCGGAATTGACAGCGCGGTGGCCGCAGGACTTTGCAAACGCGCGACGGACGAGCTTACGCAGGAGCATGGAGAGGAATACATGACCCTGGGGGTGTTCCAGCCTTATGGAACCCAGCCGGATATTGAGCACAGCTATGCGGTGGCCAAGGCTTTTGAGTTAAAGTATACGGCGGAGACCAACATTCAAACTCCGGTAGACGACATTGCGGCCGAGGTGGACAAGAGCTTCGCAGCCATGAATATTTCCCGCACGATGACGCCGCAGGGCAAGGGCAATGTGAAGGCGAGAACCCGTATGGTTGTCCAGTACGCAATGGCCAATGAGCTGAATCTGCTGGTGGTCGGAACCGACCACGCTTCGGAGGCGATTACGGGCTTTTACACCAAGTGGGGTGACGGAGCCGTGGACATTACGCCGCTGTCCAGTCTCAATAAGCGACAGGTACGCCAGCTTGCCAGCTATCTCGGGGTACCGCAGGAGATTCTGGATAAAGCTCCAACCGCGGGATTATGGGAAGGACAGACAGATGAGAAGGAACTGGGAATCTCCTATGAGGACAACAGTGACTATCTCGAAGGCAAGGAAATCGATCCTGCTGTCCGCGAGCGGCTGGAAAGCTTCTACAAAAAGACGGCCCACAAACGGAATGCGATTCCGGGCATCTGATATATGGTCATGAACGAGCAGCGGCGGAGGCCGCTGCTTTTTTTGCTGTCAGCTTTCTCTCAGCGCTCGCAATGGTCCAGGTCACCTGTTACAATAAGTTTTATGCCATGGGCGTGAAAGCCTGGTTTAAGATTTCAGAAAGTATAAACTTCTTGGTATAAGATTCCTGAAATCGCAAGAAAAACTACTGCTAAACGCGGTCTGGCTTCTTTGAATGTACGCCGATAGACGTTTTTCTTATGGAGGTCAGAAGTCGCTGAGTGAGGAAGGTGAAGTGCTGTGATCTATGGAATCGGACATGATGTGGTGGAAATAAAAAGGATTAACCGGATTATAGAGGGAAGCCACCGGGAAGCGTTTTTGCAGCGTATCCTCACTTCGGACGAGCAGGCCTTTGCACAAGAGCGTGCAGGCAGGCTGAGCGAATTTCTCGCCGGACGGTTTGCCGCGAAGGAAGCCGTATCCAAGGCCTTCGGCTGCGGCATAGGAAAGCTGATCGGCTTTCAGGATATGACCATTCTGCCGCAGCCGGGCGGACGCCCTGCCGTACAGCTTACGGAGGCGGCATGGGAAAGGCTCGCGCTGCCGGACAACGGAGTGTATAACATTCATTTAAGCATTACTCATCAGACAGAGCTTGCCTCCGCCTTTACTGTGGTGGAACGCTTGTCGAAATAAATAGCTGTACAGGAGAATTCAGCGCAATGAATAATTTGGAGCAAAGACGCTTTTTTAGCAGAGAACTGCTGGCATGGTATATGCGGAACCGGCGCGATCTGCCATGGCGCAGACACAGGGACCCCTATTTTATCTGGGTGTCGGAGATTATGCTGCAGCAAACAAGAGTGGATACGGTTATTCCATATTTCAACCGTTTTATAGATCGCTTCCCCACACTGCAGGCTTTGGCGGAAGCTCCCGAGGAGGATGTGCTGAAGCACTGGGAAGGCCTGGGCTATTATTCAAGAGCACGTAATTTACAGCAGGCGGCCAAACAGGTAGTGGAGCTGCATGGCGGCCGTATTCCGGATGACCGCGGCGCTGTCGCAGCCTTGAAGGGAGTCGGGCCTTATACAACCGGCGCGATTATGAGCATCGCATTTAACCGCCCGGAGCCGGCTGTGGACGGGAATGTGATGCGGGTGCTCTCCAGATATTTTCTGATCGAAGAGGACATTATGAAGGGGAGCACGCGTGCTGGTATGGAGGAGCTGGTGCGGGATCTGATTCCCGAGGGCAGAGCATCGGACTTCAACCAGGCGCTGATGGAGCTCGGTGCGCTCGTATGCACACCGAAATCACCGCATTGTCTGACCTGCCCGGTCATGGAGCATTGCGCAGGCAGGCTGGCCGGCAGGGAAGAGACGCTGCCGGTCAAAACCAAGGCCAAGAAGCCCCGTCTGGAGCAGCGTTCCGTCGCTCTGATTGAAGGGCAGGGCGCCCATGCGGGACGGGTACTGGTTCGCCAGCGTCCGGCCACGGGCTTGCTTGCGCGGATGTGGGAGCTGCCGCACGTAACATCGTCCCCGCCCGGAATGGAAGGTCCTGTGCCCGATGGGCCTGCGATGGACCGGCTGGCCGGGGCGCTGCTGGATGAGGGCATATCGGTCTCCCCGGTCGGCTTCCTGCGCGAAGCAGAGCATACGTTCAGTCATATCCATTGGAATCTGCGGGTATTCCGCTGTCTGGAAGGGGGGCCTGACGCCGTGTTGAAGCAGGGCCTGGCGGCAGAATCCCAGGCCGACTACAGAGCGGAGGCTGCATCCGCGCAAGAGGCATCAGGAGAAGCAGCTGTGCGCTGGATTAATCGCAGCGATATGGAGACTCTGGCCTTTCCGAAGGTGTTTCTTGATATTCTGCGGGGTTATTTTGACAGTAAATAGGGTGTCTGAAAACTTATACATTTTTAATCTGAAAATCGGTGCTTGACCCATGGGTTTGTCTTGAATGATCTATCCGGTACATTTCTTTGCTAACGGACGCTGTATCGGTTATTCGGCCGAGAAGGGCATGGCTTCTTTTCTAACGGGTGTGTGCACGCTTATTTATGGGAAAAAGCTTGTTTACGCGGGGAAAACGGGAAATAAGCTCATTGGTAACCGTTACATCTTGTAACCTCCCGTTTTTACCCAAATAGCGTCGCTCACAACCGTTATAATCAACCAGATGGGCTTTAAAGGTGTATGGAAGATTGTCGAACGGAATCTGAAAAAAGGCTGTTCTCCAGCAGTATCTTGCCGGGGAACAGCCTTTTGTACATCTTAATGACCGGCTAATGACCGTTTTTTTTGCGCGGGGTGGCTCTGCGCAGAAACAGGGAAAATACCAGCCCGGCCACGGCGATGCCTGCTGCGACAATAAACGAGTCGTTAATGCCCTTTATTGTGGATTCCGTAACGGCGGTCTGATAGACCTGCATCAGAGCGAGAGACTGGCCCGTCTGGGCCGGCACTCCAGCGGAAGCGGCAATTCCCTGGCCCAGCTGCTCCAAGTCGGCGGCGGAGCCGCTCATCGCGGAGGCGGTATTGGCATAATCGGCCAGGTGAAGCGCGGACCGGCTGCTCATCACGGTGATCAGCCAAGCCGTACCGATGGAACCGGCGATCTGCCGTATCGTGTTCGACATGGCCGTCCCATGGCTGCCCAAATGGGCGGGGAGCTGATTAAGCCCTTCGGTCTGTACGGACATCATGAGCAGGGAAATGCCGAAGCTGCGGATCGTATAAATCAGAAGAATATGGCTGTACGGCGTGGCATCGGTCAACGAGCTGAATTCGAATGTCGTCACAGCGGTCACCAGCAGGCCGATAATGGCCAGCGGACGTGCTCCGATCTTGTCGAAGATCGCCCCGGAGATGGGGGACATGACGCCCATAAGCAGTGCGCCGGGAAGCAGCAGCAGTCCTGATTGAAGCGGGGTGAAGCCCCGGATATTTTGCAAATACATGGGAAGCAGCAGCATACCGCCAAACAAAGTCATGTTCACGGCAGATCCGACAAGCGTGGATACCGCAAAAATATCATATTTGAAAACCCTGAATTCCAGCATTGGCTGATCCATCGTTAATTCACGCAGGATAAAAAACAAAATGAACAGGATTCCGATGGCCAGGCCCAAAATGACAGTCGTGCTGCCCCAGCCTTTATCCCCCGCAGAGCTGAATCCGTACAGCAGGGTCCCGAAGCCGATCGTAGAGAAAACTGTACCAGGCAAATCAAATTTGGGATAGGTCAGCTTCGAGACGTCTCTTAGCCAGCGGAGCGCAAACAGAATATCGATCACAGCAAGGGGAATGACAATGATGAACAAAAGCCGCCACGTATATTCTTCCACAATCCAGCCTGACAATGTAGGGCCGACGGCTGGTGCGAACATCATGGCAATGCCCATCATGCCCATTGCTGCCCCACGTCGTTCCGGAGGGAAGACGGTCAGAAATACGTTCATGACGACAGGCATGATAATGCCGGCCCCGCTGGCCTGGATAATCCGGCCGACAAGCATGAGCGTGAAGCCTGTACTGATGGCACAAATGAATGCCCCAACTGTGAATAGTCCCATGGCTGTAATGAATAGAACCCGTGTGCCAAAGGATTCAATCAGAAATGCCGTTACCGGAATCAAAATGCCGTTTGTCAGCATATATCCGGTGGACAGCCACTGGATCGTGGTGGCCGACACGTTGAAATCATTCATCAGATGCGGGATCGCTACATTTAACAGGGTTTGGTTAAGTATCGCAATAAAAGCGCCTAGGAGCAGGACGGTCAGCAGCCTTCCGAGGGACATATTTTCCGCCATGGGCCGCCTCCTATTTATGAACCTGGACAGTGGCGCTCATTCCGGGAACGATGCCGAGCCCTTCATACCCCTGAATGGTAATCTCCACGGGAATAACCTGCGTAACTTTGGTGTAATTGGCGGTCGTATTGCTCGACGGCAGCAGGGAGAAGGTACCCGCTGTCGCCAGACCAATGCGGTTAACCTTGCCCGAGATCACTGTGTCCGGGAAAGCGTCAATATACACATCCACCGACTGTCCGACCTGCAGATCACGGATTAACGTTTCTTCCATGTTCGCCGTAATCCATAAATTGCGCATATCATACGCTCTGGCAACGGGTGTACCCGCTCCGACAATGGAATTATTGACGGCTGTTTCCTGAACAATGGTTCCGTTCGTCGGAATCGTAATGCTGGTCCGCGTTCCCCCCGACACAACACTTCCCAGGGTATCTCCGGCATTAAAGCTGTCCCCGACGTTGGCCTTCCAGTCTACCAGCTTTCCCGCCACCGGGGGCGCGATTGAAATTTGCTGGCCCGATACCTGCGCATTGTCGGTTTTTATGTAGTTTGCCGTCTGATAGTAGTAATAAGCTGCTGCTGCTACTCCAGCCAGAATGATGATGATCACCAGCAGATTGACAAGTATTGCGCGTGGATACATGAACTGTCCCCTCCATATTAGTTGAATCTTAATGGTGTCCAACCCCGATTCTGCAAGGGCTTCCGTATTGATGCTGTTACTAAGTTTCCCTGATGAAGGTGTAACTATGCCTGAAATTTATAATCATGTTTTTTTATGTATTGGGGATAGTAAAAGCAAAGTGATACGAAATGATATATATAAAGGATGAGGACATTTGATAAAAATAGCGGTGGTATACGACAGCGAAAATGGTCATACGGAGGCTTTGGCCACTTCCATTGCGGAGGGAGCCAGAATCAATGGTTCCGATGTGCGCCTGGAGCATGTCCGCTCAGCCAGGGTAGAGGAATTGGTGGATGCGGACGCGATTATTTGGGGGTGCCCGGGCCACTTCGGAACCATTAGCAGCGGTATGAAGGCATGGATTGACCAGTTGGGTTTATTATGGGCACAAGGCAAGCTGGTAAATAAAATAGGCGGTGTTTTCTGTACTACGGCAACCGTTCACGGAGGCTTGGAATCCACGCTTCTCAACCTGATTACACCGATGCTCCATCAAGGCATGATTATTGTCGGCATGCCGTCCAACACTCCCGAGAACGCGCTGTATGGCTCATACTACGGTGTCGGGGTTACATGCCCTGTGGAAGCCTCGCCGGAGGACCCGCCCAATCTGCCAAGCGCAGCCGACTTGGCTCTTGGCCGGGCATTCGGAAAGCGAATCGCGGAAACGGCCATGAAATATTCCGGGCGGCGCGCAGAATAGGAGGTTCGGCATGTTTATCGCTTTTTTGGTGCTGGCTGTGGCGGCATTGATATTTTTGTTTGTGTACAACACCCGCAATGCCCGGACTGCCGCAAGAAATTCCGGAAAGAAAGCGGAGCCTGACAAGCCAAGACGCAATAAGGAAGCACGGAAGCAGCTGCAGGAATCTTCCAGGCTTGAGAAGGAACAAGAAAGCCCCGCCCCTGTAAAGGACACTGCGATAAACGCTGAACGGATTAAGGTAACGGGAGAGGACAAGGCCTACCGGGAAGCTATTCGGAGCTTTGCGGAGCAGGGAGAAGAGGTGGCACGTCATGAGGAGTCCACACAAAAAGAAAGGCGGAGCGCCGATCTAAGCTACCGCGAGGCGCTTCGTTCCATGTCCAAATCAGGAGCTGACGGGGGCGACAAGGACAAGTAATCGGTGCTTATACGGTGTCTGAACCGAAGAAAAAGCTGGCTTCCGGCATTGTGCCGGGGGCCAGCTTTTTTCTAATGCGATTATTGCCGCTGAGCAGGTCTTACTTCGCTGCAGCGTAACGCTTGTTCACTTCATCCCAGTTAATCACGTTGAAGAATGCTCCGATATAGTCAGGACGTTTGTTTTGATATTTCAGGTAGTAAGCATGCTCCCATACGTCAAGACCGAGGACAGGTGTCTGGCCTTCCATGATCGGGTTGTCCTGGTTAGGAGTGCTTGTGATTGCCAATTTGCCGTCTTTGCCAACAACGAGCCATGCCCAGCCGCTGCCGAAACGGGTAGTAGCCGCTTTGGTGAAGTCTTCTTTGAACTTGTCGTAACCGCCCAGCTCATTGTTGATCGCTTCAGCGATTGCGCCTGTAGGCTCACCGCCGCCGTTTGGTCCGATGACTTCCCAGAACAGGGAGTGATTAGCATGTCCACCGCCGTTGTTGCGGACAGCAGTGCGGATGCCTTCAGGTACGCTGTTCAGATCGGAAATCAGCTCTTCAAGGCTCTTGTTTTGCAGCTCAGGAGCGCTCTCCAGTGCAGCATTCAGGTTAGTCACATAAGTGTTGTGGTGACGGTCGTGGTGAATTTCCATCGTAAGCGCGTCGATGTGAGGCTCAAGCGCATCGTTGGAATAAGGAAGTGCTGGTAATGTAAATGCCATGATAAAATCCCTCCTGAAATTAGTGGTTGATATTGTATGTATATTACATAACCCCCAACCACTATATTAAACGCTTTTTGCCTATTTAATCAACTTTTTTGTTTAGAAAATCGGCAGCGTGAAAAGTTTCGATCATCACCACTGCCAAGAAGTAATTTGCTCTTGACGAGCTTTTACTCTGCGGTGATAAAATTGGTAAGCTCCATTAAAATTTTAAAGCTGCAAAAAGCTTGAAAAAATCGGCTAAATTTAGCCTATCCTGTTCCAATCTGTTTATACCTGTTCGTAGGAAAGAACGGATGTAAGCGTTTAAAATGAAGCGTTTACAAAAGAAAATGGGTGAAAAACGGAGTAAATTGTGGTTTAATGGTCAAGGAGCGGTTAACTCGGCTTATTTGTGTTCTTATTTGTCGTTTTGGATGCAAGGCACATTTTCGAAAATTAGAGAGAGAACAGATAGAGAAATATAAAGCTGCAGCATATCATATGTATTGTACGCGGCCGTTATTATCTTCATGATAATTATCTTCATGATTTGTGTAAAATGGCCCTTTGGAGCGGCCATCAACTGGAATTGCGCCGGCTTAACCGGTGTCTTTGCAGTTTTTCTGTGATTTCAATGCTAACATGAAGGGGATAGTAGTATGCGTGTTCGTACTTTTCAGTTGGGTGATGCAAGCCAGGTAACTGAACTGATGCAAATTTCCTTGTCGGAAGAGTGTTACAAAGAGACCATTGAGGCATTTGCCCGCCAGTTGTCTTGGGATTCCGACTTGATTCTTGTGGCTGAAGAAGATGGGGAGCTGGTAGGCACTCTGATCGGAACAATCGACAAAAATCACGGCTGCTATTACCGTATTGCCATCCATCCGGACCATCGTCGTAAAGGCATCGGCAAGGCACTGATCGAACTGATGGAGCAGCGCTTCCATCAACGCAAGGTTAGCCGGATTTGGGTAGCAGGTGATGAGCATAACAAGGCTGCCATGCCGCTTTATGAAGCGATGGGTTATGGCGCGAGCCAGATTCTGCAGGCTTTCCAAAAACTGAGTATATTGGCTCCGAACTAATTCAATTAATAACGTACACATAACGTAAACACGCTGCAGCTTGTGAAATTTACCATTGAAGCATATCTTCCCAACCATTGCAATCCGGTGGGAGATATGCTTTTCTAATTGTACGGGCAAACAGCTTATTAGTGCGAGTTCAAAAAGTCAGGTTTTCAGCACCGAAGCGTATTCTTCCGAAGTGCGTTTTTTCAAAACGCTTGAGTTGAATGAAGATAGGGACTGAGGAGCGGAGCGTACTTGGGGTACGAGAGCACCTGAAATGTTTCCGCAGGAAACATGCTTCGAAAGCATCTGCTTAGTCCCGGCTGATTTCGATGTCGAGTCTGCTTCCTGACCTCCTTCGTGATCAAAAGATGACTTTTTGAACTACCTCTATTAGGTTTCACTAGTATTCATGAATCAGGAGAGGTGACTCGGAAAGATGCACGAACAAACTTGTGTTTCCGGGACCGCTTCGTATTGGGACACACTCAAAAAGGAAATTCAGGAGGCTGCGCCGTCGCTCGGAATCGATTCCATCGGCTTTGCGAGCGCAGACCCCTTTTTATCATTGAAGTCTATTCTTGAGGAGCACAGGGCCAAAGGTTATGAATCCGGCTTTGAGGAGCCTGACATCGAGAAACGAATACACCCTGCGCTGGATGGGGCCAAGCCCGCATCGCTGATTGCGATAGCCGTTGCTTACCCGTCCAAGATGAAGAACCCGCCCAAATCGGAGCCTGGCCGTTACCGCGGTATTTTAGCGCGCTCTGCATGGGGGCGGGATTACCATCTGGTGCTGCGCGAGGCAATGGAGCGTCTGGAAGCGTTTATTCGGGAACGTGTGCCGGAAGCAATCATCAAAAACATGGTAGACACCGGCGAATTGGTGGACAGGGCTGTATCGGAGCGCGCGGGAATCGGCTTCAGCGGGAAAAACTGCGCCATCATCTCTCCGGAGCTCGGCTCCTGGATTTATCTGGGGGAGCTGGTGACGAACATACCGTTTCAGCCTGATGAGCCGGTGACCGACGGCTGCGGAGAATGCACCAAATGCATTGACGCTTGTCCGACAGGAGCACTTGTGGGGCCGGGTCAACTGAATGCCCAGCGCTGCATCTCCTTCCTGACCCAGACCAAGGGTTTTCTGGATGAGGAGTTTATGCTGAAAATCGGCAACAGGCTGTACGGCTGCGATACCTGTCAAATTGTATGTCCGAAGAACCGGGGGCTCAATTGGGAGTTGCATCCCGAATTAACGCCGGATCCGGAAATTGTCAAACCGCTGCTGCTGCCGCTGCTGGATATGAGCAATCGTGAATTCAAGGAGCGTTTTGGCAGCAGTGCAGCAGCCTGGAGGGGAAAAAAGCCGATTCAGCGCAATGCGGTTATCGCGCTCGGCAACTTTAAAGACGTTACAGCCGTTCCCAAGCTGGCGGAGGTTTTGCTTGAAGACCCTCGCCCTGAACTGCGCGGAACGGCCGCATGGGCATTAAGCCGAATTGGAGGGGAAGACGCGATGAAAGCGATCAACGAAGCATCTGAGAAAGAACAGCATGAGAAAGTGAAGGAGATGATCGGACAGGCGGCTTCCGCGCTTTTGGCGAATGTAAAAGAAGATAAGAATGAACAGCAGGCTTTATCAGGTCCGCGCGAGCTGCAGGGGACGGTTTTTCCCCATGAGGTCCGGCCGGGCCAGAAGACGATCTATTATGACGAGCTCGATTCACCCATAGGCGTTCTGACCGTCTGCAGTACGGAGCAGGGGATCTGCCTGATTGAATTCGGAGCTTTTGAAGTGAAACAAGCCGTACTGCAGCAATGGGCCCGGACGTGGGTAGGCGAGTATGGATTTGCCCGCGATCCCGAACGCCTGGCCGAAGCCATAGGGCAGCTGCGCGAATATTTTGCAGGCACACGGACGAGCTTTGATCTGCAGTTGGATTTGCGGGGAACGCCTTTCCAATTACAAGTATGGGGCGCACTTGCCGATATACCCTATGGGGATGTTGTTTCCTACCAAACGATTGCGGAAGCGATCGGCAGACCGATGGCCGTGCGGGCCGTCGGAGGCGCCAACAACAAGAATCCGCTGCCGATTGTTATACCGTGCCACCGCGTTTCCGGCAAGGACGGAAGTCTTGTGGGTTATGCCGGCGGTCTGCAGGCAAAGGCGCATTTGCTGTCCATCGAACGGAAGACTCCCTAAAAGTGAGTGTTCAAAAAGTCAAGCATCCGCTTAGGCCCGGCTGAATTCAAGATTCGATGTCGAGTCCGCTTCATGATTTCCTTCGTGATCATAAGGTGACTTTTTGACTTTTTGAACTACCTCTAAAATATTGCAGGCGCGAGAGTAAAGACGGATGCCACCCAGGCTCCCGCTTTCAGGCGTCAACCGTCGGGGGGATTCTGATGAAATACGTGAGTATTGAAAACGTGGAGCCAGGCCAGTATCTTGGCAAAACAGTCTATTCATCCAACGGTACGGTGATGCTGTCCGCCGGAGTACAGCTGACGGTTTTCATGATTAACACGCTGAATCGTATCGGCGTTACGATGCTGTATATACAGGACCCGGACTTTGAGGACGTGGAACCAGAGGACATTTTGTCGGAGGCCACCAAGCAGGCGGTGATTCAGGAAATGAACGACGCCTTTTCAGCCATCCGCTCCGGCAAGGAGTGGAGCACCAAGAAGGTCAATGTCAGCGTGGACCGCATTCTTGAGGATGTCATGAACGGCAAGGAAACGCTTGTGCAGCTGACGGATATCCGCACAGGCGATAATGCCCAGTATGTGCATGCGGTCAATGTGTGTCTGATGTCGACGCTGATTGGCATCAATATGGGGTTGAATTACGGGCAGCTGAAGGATCTGGCGATCGGTGCGCTTCTGCATGATATAGGCAAAATCAGCACGGCGGATACTTCCAGGCAGCAGGATATCCTGAAATCCCATCATACCTGGGCCGGCTTTGAAATTCTTAAAAACAAACGGGAATTCAGCCTCATGGTCGCCCATGTCGCCCTGCAGCACCACGAGCGGGTCAATGGGACGGGCATGCCCCGCAGCCTGTCTGCAGAGGAAATTCATCTATATGCCAAAATTGTGGCCGTCGCCAATACGTACGACAATCTGGTGAATGATTTTAACGGGGCGCGGATGCTTCCGCATGAAGCCTGTGAGAAAATGATGGCCATGTCGGGGACGGAGCTGGACCATGAGGTGCTGGTTGAGTTCAACCGTATCATTTCGGTGTATCCGAACGGGACGGCCGTGAGATTGTCTACAAAGGAAACGGGGGTTGTCGTGCGTCAGCACCGCGGACTTCCCGGCAGGCCGGTCGTGAGACTGGTAAAGGAAAGCGGGCGTGATCTTGATGTGAAGGAAGTGGATTTGGCCCGGCATACCACCGTTTTCATCGATGCGGTAATGGCCTGATCTCCCGTAAAGTTTCGTTTGCCCGCGGCTTGTGAAAATGCTATTATATGCTAGTGCTTTAAATCAGCATATTTTCTATCAAAAGACAGCAAATTATACAGAGGTGACGTCTTCGTGGAATGGTGGAATATTGTTATTCCAATTGTTACTCTGATTCTCGGATTGGTCGGGGGATTTTTCATCGGGGCTTTCTACCTGCGCAAGCAGCTTGAGAAAATGCAGAGTGATCCTGAGCAACTGCAAAAAATGGCCAAGCAGATGGGCTACAACCTGAACAGCAAACAGATGCAGAAAGCACAGCAGATGATGAAAAGCCAGCAGTTCAACAGAAATCAACCCGGCAACCGCAGAAATCAGGGGCGCAGAAAATAACGAGCATACAGACAGCAGTGCTACCTGATGCTGCGTAGGAGGGTTAATGTGGCTGGAGTCAAAGATTACACAAACCGCAAAGTGGCGGATAACCGCGATAAAATTGAGTACCATATCGGCGAGATTCTGAAGCTGATTGGCGAGGATCCGGACCGTGAGGGGCTACTCGAAACCCCGGCCCGCGTAACTCGCATGTATGAAGAGATTTTTGCCGGCTATGAGGTCGATCCTCGCGAAGTACTGGGTGTGACGTTTGACGAGAACCATGAAGAGCTGGTCATCGTTAAAGACATCGTGTATTACAGCCAGTGCGAGCATCATATGGCCCCATTCTTCGGGAAAGTGCACATTGGATATGTGCCGAGCGGCAAAATTGTAGGTTTGAGCAAGCTTGCCCGCCTCGTAGAGGCTGTATCACGCCGCCTGCAGGTGCAGGAGCGCATTACTTCCCAAATTGCCGACACGCTCATGGAAGCGGTTGAACCTCATGGCGTGATGGTGGTCGTGGAAGGAGAACATCTGTGTATGTGCGCACGGGGCGTGAAGAAGCCGGGCAGCAAGACAGTCACTTCGGCCGTTCGCGGCTCGTTCCGCGAGAACGCGGCACAGCGCGCCGAATTTCTGTCGCTGGTCAAGGAATAAGACCTGGCTGTTTGATTAAAAAGAGCGAGTATTTGGTGGTCCAGGTTACCATCCATACTCGCTCTTTTTTGCGTTGGTCTTTCCAATCATGCGGGTACTCCGCAGTGTTTTTTACGGTGCGGCACCGATGGCTGACATGATACAATACGGGGGCGGAATCAATAAACTTCATCGATATAACGAAGACTTGCTGAGACGTCCGTCTCAAGGAGGGATAGGTATGGCTGAACAGACTACAGACCGGAAACCGGGCGATGGCCTGACCGGATTACATATCGTGGACAGAGGCGTCTGGGACCTGCAGGGAGATATATGGCGGCCATTCGCCTGGGAGGAGCTCGCCTGCCGGCAGGTGGGACGGGGGGCGGCGCCTGTGCTCCATATGTGGCGCTGCTCCAAGGCGCTCGTCATTGGCCATCGCGACCGCAGGCTGTCTGCTGCCGAAGAAGCGATGGCTGAATTGCGCGGAGAAGGCATTCCCGTGTGTGTGCGACCATCGGGAGGGGCGGCCGTGCTGCTGGATGAAGGCGTGCTGAATCTGTCGCTTATTCTTCCGAATCCGCAGCATTCCATCAACATCCATGACGATTTTCGCCTGATGGCGGAGCTCATAAACGATGCTCTGGCTCCGTGGTCCACAGCGGCGGCAGCGGGAGAAATCGCCGGCTCCTTCTGCCCGGGTGACTATGATATCGCTATTGGAGGGCGAAAGTTTTGCGGGATCGCCCAGCGGAGGCAGGCCAAGGCCTATATCATTACCGCTTTTATTATTGTGGAAGGCAGCGGTGAGGCGCGCGCCGATGAGGTAAGGCGTTATTACAGCATGGCTGTACAGGGTACGGACACAGGCTATCCTGAAGTCAGACAGGGAACGATGGGCAGCCTGCAGGAGCTGGCCGGGGTGCCGTCTGTGGAGGCTTATGCCGACTCCTTACACGGGATGCTGAAACGGCGGAATCTGTTGCTGGATTCCGCCGCTCCGCATGTCGTATCTCCCGCAGAGCTGGAGCGGGAGGCAGAGGGGCTCCGATTGCGTTATGACCGTGAGATCAGAAGCTAGCTGAGAAAGCTACTGATGGACAGCAGGTGCCCCTGAAGAGCAGCACGCTTGCTAGGCTCAGTAAGGCGTCCATCTGAGCTGTGAAGCATATGCGAATCGTCTGTCGACCGCAGGCCAGTTGACCACGTTCCACCAGTCGTCTATGTATTTTCTCCGTTCGTTCTGGTGTTTTAAATAATAGGCGTGCTCCCATACATCAAGCGGCAGCAGAGGGATCACATCCCATTGCGAGAGATTTTGGTGTTTCTCGGCCTGCAATATTTCCAGGTGTCCGGCCCGTGGAGCCCACACCAAGATAGCCCAGCCAGAGCCTTCCACCTTGTCGGCTGCTTCGCTGAAATGCCTTTTGAAGGCATCGAAGCTGCCAAAATCACGCTGGATTTGCCCGGCGATGCCTCCACCCGGCATTCCGCCGCCGCGGGGGCTCATGGTGGTCCAGAAGAGGGTGTGCAGATAGTGTCCAGCCCCGTGGAAAGCGAGCTCCCGTTCCCAGTGCTTGACCAGTGCGAAATCATTCGTTTTGCGAGCTTCCTCCAGCTTTTTTTCCGCCTGATTCAGCCCGTCTACATAGCTCTTGTGATGCTTGTCATGATGAAGCCGCATCGTTGCTTCATCGATGTGGGGTTCAAGCGCGTCATAAGGATAGGGGAGCGGGGGCAGGGTATGGCCGCCGATGGGCACGGGCCTGGCCTTGGACGTTTTGCGTTCTGCGTCCTCCTCCGCCGAACGGGCCAGCTCTCCCGGCGCATGGAAGCCCTCTGCAGCCATCTGATAATAAGTGCTGTCATCTTCCGCCCGCTGCAGCAGCTCTGCTGCGGCTGGAGAGTCGCGCAGCACGGTGCTGGCGGATTGCAGCAGGGACATCTGGCGCCGGAACTCGCGGGACTGTCTGGCGGACTCACGCAGCAAATACTGCAGTGTACGGTCCATCTCGGGATCTTCACCGGGATCTTCCGGATCATCTTCAGACTGCAATCCTGACCGTTCCCAGATCTCGTCAAGCGCTTCGGCGGCAATTTTCCGGGTTGCATCAAATACCCGCCCCCAGTCTTCCAGCAATCCGGCGTAGGCTGGTTCCAGGCCAGGCACGGATTCCTGTAATGCGCTTATATAGCTCTTCTCGCTGCTCTTCCAGCTATCGATTTGTTCCAGTATCCGGACAGACGGCAGCGAATTGAATGGATCTGACATTATGCAGGACCTCCCTTCAGGCATCCTTTCCTCCCAAGGATGTGACAGCGTATTATATTCGGAAGGAGGCCTGCCTTATTCGGGAAAGAAAGGAACTAACCGCACTTAATTTACGGTCATAGTGGAGGCACCATAATCCTTTGGATCTCATGTTCATCGCGTGATGTTTTGTCCATATGAAAAAAACATGCAAGATTCATTCTGAACATTGAAAAATCCCCTCAGGCGTCCAGTGTTTGAGCCATTTTCCATGTGCTCAAGTCACTGTCCGCCGTGAGGGGATCGTAAAGGTTCGCCTTGAAAAGCTTATGATTTGTTCTCTTTGGAATGCTGCAGCTGCTGCTGTACATTACTCAGAAATGTGGACACTCTGCGTAAATATTCGCGCGGGTGCTCCCGGAAAATCAGCTCATGCAGCCCATTCTCCACAATCCAGACGTCCGACGCGGAATTAGTCTGATTCGCAGCCAGCGCTTCCGCAATCGGATACGGGGCTTTCTCATCCTTGGTGCCGTGGATGAAGAAGATCGGGAAAGGGTAATCCTCCGCCTTCACCTGCTGGTAAGGAATTTGCTGCAGACCTGTTCCGTTCAGAACGGGGAACAGCAGCTCCAGAATTTCAAGTGAAGGATGTCGGGGAAGATCAATCTGATTATGAATGTTATGATACAGCGTATCCGGCTCCAGCAGGAACGCGCTGTCCAGGATCATGGCATTCACGTCTTTGGTCTGCAGGCCAGCCTGAAGAGCAGTGCCTGCCCCCATGGAAAAGCCCCAGACGATAATTTCCTGGGCTCCTCGCTGCTTGGCAAGCTGAATGGCGCCGAGCAGCTGCTGAGATTCAGCCCGGCCTCCCGTAGCAACCTCCCTGTTGGTCTGGGAGGCAAAGCCGTAATCGAACATTACGACATTAAACCCTTGTCTGTGCGCATAATGGGCCAGATCATACATGGGAATCCAGCTTTCCTCGCGGTTTGCGCCATAACCGTGGCTGAAGACAATCGTTTTATTGGAATTCGGCGCAGGGATATACCAGCCCTGCATCATGCGGCTGCCGTCCTTGGCGGGAAAGGTCACTTCCTCATATGCCATGTCCTTGGCCAGCAGCGGATTGGAGTACAGGGGGGCTACAGTCGGATTGGACAAAAACCAGACGATATACGCATGCAGCGCGATAAAACAAAACATAAAAAAGAATACAACCGACAATACAAGCGCAATGATGATATGCTTGAACCGGATTAACCGGGGTGACAGCTGGGCGGGCGGCTCGTTGACAGCAGGCTGCACGGATGTGCCGCCCTGGGGTGTCGCAATCATCGGAGAGCCTCCTTGATCATTAATAAAGTTCGTTTGGGCGTGCTGTATCAGCACCACATACTTAATCGTAAAAGGCCGCAGCACCAAAGTCAATTCGACAGCAAATGATAATATTTGCCTCTTTCATATATACCGCGCTGCCGCTAAAACAGTTTACAGTGTATCCTGATATTATATATAATTTATGTAACCCGGTTTCATTAAGTGAAACGAATAGGCTGAAAAATTGACTGTCTGCAGCCATTAGTGGTCTGTTGAACATATCGCTAAATTCAAGGGAGAGAGGGGGGGCGCCATGGAGGACCGGAAGCTGACCGTTCGTGCTGTCGAACGGGCCCTGGACATTTTGATGTGTTTTACGGAAGCCACCGATTTGGGGCTGACGGAAATTGCGGCAAAAATCGGGCTGCACAAAAGCACGGTTCACCGTCTGCTCACGACGCTGGAGGAAAGAGGTTTTGTCATCCGCAATACAGCTACGGAAAAATATCGGCTGGGCATTCGGATCTGGGAGCTGTCGACCCATATGTCACGCAATGAGGACCCGGCGGTGCTGCTGCTGCCATTGATGGAGAAGCTGCGCGACCGTTTGGGGGAAACGGTGAGCCTGTATATACGGGATGGAGATGAACGTATCCGTATCCAGGCTGTACAGAGTACACAGGCCATACGCCGTGTGGCGACCGTCGGAGCCCGCATGCCTCTGTCCGTAGGCGCGTCAAGCAAGGTGCTGGTGGCATTCGCTTCGCCGGAGGAGCTGGAGCAGCTGAAGAAGGGCCCCGAGCTGCAGACTTTGGCCGGAGATGAAGCATACTGGAAGCAGCTTGAGGAAATACGGGCCAAGGGTTATGCCACAAGCTATGAAGAGCGCGAGCCCGGAGCCGCGGCCGTATCCGCCCCGATTATGAATCATCGAGGGGAGATTACAGCGGCTCTCTCCGTCTCCGGTCCGGTGAGCAGGCTGTCGCCCGAGACCCTGCATGAATTTGCCCCTGTTATCGTGGAGGCAGGCAAGGAAATGGGCATGCTGCTTCCTTAAGGGGTTGCCAAACCGTCCCTTTTAGGCTAACCTGAATTGGAAGGCGGAGCCATCCGCCTGTGAACAGCATAGTTTTGATCGGCGGCATGAAGCTGCCGAAGTTACTGGGGGGGCCCGTAGTACCGGGCTGAGATGGAACCGTTCCAGGTTCCGGACCCTTTGCACCTGATCTGGATCATACCAGCGTAGGGAAGTAACCGGCCAATGAAATCAAATGGATGGGCAGTATGTGCTGCAGTCAGGGAATGACCCGGGCTGTGCACGGAGCCTGTTTGTATACAGCCGGTTCCCTCGGGAACCGGCTTTTTCATTTGCTGCAAAATGTACATCGTACCGCCGCTACCCGCAAGGACAAGGCAGCGTGCTGGTCCGTATTTTGCAGCCGGCCGACAGCATCATTTTTTCTCCGGTATGATCCCGATGAGGAATTTGGCGACTCGGGAGGAATAAGCAAATGACAGAGAGCAAGCGGAAAACAGCAGCGGAGGGCAGCACAAATACGGTAATCGGGACCTTTCCTGCCAGCACTAAGGTCTATATCCAGGGTTCAAGACCGGATATCCTCGTGCCTGAAAGAGAGATAGCACTGCATGACACCCATACACCGCAGGGGATTGAGCATAATGCCCCGCTGCGTGTATACGACACCAGCGGTCCCATGACCGACCCGTCGTATCAGGCGGATATCCGCAAGGGACTGCCCAAGCTGCGCCGGGCGTGGGTTGAGGAGAGAGGGGATGTCATGCGTTACGAAGGCAGGGCTGTGAAGCCTGAGGATAACGGACTTCGGGCAGGGACCCGCCCTGCGGAGGAGTTTCCGGGTGCTGTCAGCCAGCCGCTGCGCGCGCAGCCGGGGGGCAATGTCACCCAGATGCATTATGCCCGCCGGGGAATGATAACACCGGAGATGGAATTTGCGGCGATCCGGGAGGGGGTTGATCCGGAATTTGTACGCCAGGAGCTGGCCAGCGGAAGGGCCATACTGCCCTCGAACATCAACCACCCGGAGAGTGAGCCAATGCTGATCGGCCGCCATTTTCATGTTAAAATCAACGCCAATATCGGCAACTCGGCGGTAACCTCCTCCATAGAGGAGGAGGTGGAGAAGATGACCTGGGCTGTAAGATGGGGAGCAGATACGGTGATGGACCTGTCAACAGGCCGCAACATCCATACGACTCGCGAGTGGATCATCCGCAACTCTCCTGTGCCAATCGGAACGGTGCCGCTGTATCAGGCGCTGGAGAAGGTCAATGGGGAGGCCGAAGCGCTGACCTGGGAAGTGTACCGGGATACGTTGATTGAGCAGGCGGAGCAGGGAGTGGATTATTTTACGATTCATGCCGGCGTGCTGCTCCGTTATATTCCGCTGACCGCCAAACGGATGACGGGCATCGTATCGCGGGGCGGGTCCATCATGGCAGCGTGGTGCCTGGCCCATCACCAGGAGAACTTTCTGTATACACACTTCGAAGAGATCTGTGAAATCATGAAGACCTATGATATTGCCTTTTCGCTCGGGGATGGTCTGCGTCCGGGCAGCATTTACGATGCCAACGATGAAGCTCAGATGGCTGAACTGGCGACGCTGGGCGAGCTGACGCAGATTGCCTGGAAGCATGATGTGCAGGTGATGATCGAGGGGCCGGGTCACGTGCCTATGCATAAAATCAAGGAGAACGTGGATCTGCAGATGGAAATCTGCAAAGAAGCGCCATTTTATACGCTGGGTCCGCTTACGACGGATATTGCTCCCGGATACGACCATATTACCTCGGCCATCGGCGCTGCCATGATCGGCTGGTTCGGCACCTCCATGCTCTGTTATGTCACACCGAAGGAGCATCTTGGCCTGCCGAACAAGGACGATGTGCGTGAAGGGGTGATTGCCTACAAGATCGCCGCCCATGCCGCGGACCTTGCCAAAGGCCACCCAAGGGCGCAGCAGCGGGATGATGCCCTATCCAAAGCCCGCTTCGAATTCCGTTGGCGCGACCAGTTCAATCTGTCCCTGGATCCGGAGCGCGCGCTTGAGTATCATGATGAGACGCTGCCTGCCGAGGGGGCGAAGAATGCGCATTTCTGCTCCATGTGCGGTCCTAAATTTTGCAGCATGCGTATTACACAGGACATCCGGGCGTTTGCAGCAGAGAAGGGACTCAGCGAGGAGGAAGCCATTGTCGCAGGGCTGGAAGAAAAAGCGCTGGAATATCGCGAAGGACGGAGCAGCTAATATCATAATGAAAAGATGAAAGCTTTGCTGTAAAAGCAAAGGGCGCCCTTTAAAGGGGCGCCTATTTTTGCATCATTTTCTCTTTTAAAACATCCTGAAAGCTGATTTTTTTCTCGTTGCTGTCTTCTTTTTTACTGGAGGGTGTCGCGGTTCTCGGGTATTGGGGGTTAAACGGCATCAGTGTATGTATCGTCACATTATAGTTCATTTTCGCTTCCTCCTCTTCAGGTACAGTAGGTATGCAGGTATTTGAGCCTAATTCAGAGAACGTTTGGGGCTGGTTATCTATTAGATGTTCAATATTACCCGAAGGTTACAGGGTTTAAAACCATAATTGCCGAAAACAGTAGTAAGGTCTTGTGTTCAAGATCATCATGGTGGTAAAAACGGCTTAATGCATGCAAAAGTGCCTATAAAAAAACGGGGCCTGCAGGCCCCGTTGGATGGATCGGATTTATCAGATTTATGCAACGTTTTTTAGTGCTGTCGAATGGTGCTTTCTCTTACTGCAATATAAATGTCCACTTGTCCACTCTCGTCCTCTCTGGCGAATTCATTGTACAGCTCGAAGTCACCGGAAAAGGTTCGTTCCAGCCCCTGCACAGACGCAGACCACTGCCATATGTGCTGCCACGCTTCGGCTACAACCTGATAAAGCGGTCCGTATTCGGTCCGGAAGACAGCATATCTGGCGGCAGGGAGGGTAACTGAAGACAGCCCATCCGGAATTTCTTCATCATGAGACACGGCGCTTCCCAGCAGAAAGGTATACTGTCCGAATACCCCATTTTCGTAGTCGGTGTAGCATCCGTAAATGGGACCCGCAGGCCTAACCTCCGTGCTTTCCTGAAAGAAGGAAGTCCACAGGCCAGGAATGAGGCCTTGTCCGGACATTTCTGCGGCGTTGGTTGTACGGACCGCTTTCCCGACCAGAATAAAGGCTTCTTTTTCAATAAATTTAAGAGGCTGTACTGACGAAGAGTGTGCTTCCGCTTCTTGAGCGGCCCAGCGCTTTAATAAAGGGAGTGAGTTGGACAGCATGCTTCTCGCAGCTTCCTCTTCCCAGCCTTCCTGCCGCAGAAAAGGGATGCTCAGCCGGATCATGTCCTCCATCGTAATGTCAGGCTGGGTAAAGCTCCCGTTCTGATAGCAGTATTTGCAGTATTCATAGACCAGGCTCCCGTTTGCAGCGGTACCTGCCAGCTCTTCACTGTGAATAGGCATACCGCAGCTTTGACATTGTTCATTAGTTATCATTTCATTTGCCTCCTTGGGACTGTATATTCTCCTACAGTATATAGAGGCGAACATGACAGCCTACTGTCATGTTCAGGTGGCGTCACCGTAATGATGCTGCATCTGCTGCACCATAGCGCGAATGCCGTCCCGTACGTGCGGTGGCTCTAGCACTTCCACATTTACGCCAAAGCTGAGGATAAACCTGTACAGCCAGTCATTTTCCGGGAAGTGGCATGTTACGATGGTTCTCCCGTCAACATGCTCCTCCAAAGTCTCGTGACCAAACCATTCTTCGGCAAGGTGGGCTCCGTCAGGACTGAAACGCAGCACCAGCCTTATCCGGTTATCCGGTTTGTTCCAGCTTTGCTGCCAGGGCAGCTCCTCAAGCACAATCGGCTCACGGGCAAATGTAAAGTCCTCGGCCATACTGACCTCACGCATCCGAATCAGCTTGAACATCCTGAACTGCTCGCGTTCCATACAGCGGCCGTACACGTACCATTGATGATGCTTCAGCACCAGCGTATAAGGCTCAAAGCTGCGCGAGCTTATCCGTCCCTCAGCGTCCTTGTAGCGAAAGTGGACAGGGTGAAGCCCGCTGATGGCTTGCTTGAGCAGAGTGAGGAGCTCTTGCAATTCCCCGCGACCGCCCCAATCGGAATAGTCCACGATAAATTGCTCGGTACGGAAACGAAAATGCTCCGCTCTGGATACGGGGATAATTTGCTGTATTTTCTCCAGCAGCAGGGAGGAACGGTCCGCCTCCGGATCGGAGGTTGCCAGGCTGCGCAGGGCGGTGACGATAGCGGCCAACTCTTCATCGTTAAGCAAAGCCCGGTCAAGACGGTAGCCTTCGCTCAGGCCGATTCCTCCGCCCGCACCCTGATAGGTCACTACAGGGATGCCTGCACGGGCAAGCGCGTCAATGTCGCGGTAAATGGTCCGCACGGATACTTCAAACCGCTCCGCGAGCTCCTTGGCTTGAATCATACGCCGGTTCAGTAAAAGGATGACAATGGCCAGCAGTCGATCTATTTTCACGATTTATCCGCTCCTCAGGTCTCAAATGCTTGTACATGATTATAAAGCCTTGGAAGCACGGCAAAAAGCCCTCCAGGACATGTATTGTCCTGAAGAGCTTGGGATAACGGATAAAAATTACTTGCTGCTCTGAATCATCTGACGCAGTACGGTTTGCAGAATGCCTCCGTTGTGGTAGTAATCGATATCCACCATGCTGTCGAGACGAGCCGTTACCGGGAACTCGAATTTCGTGCCATCCTCGCGCTTGGCGATTACAGTAAGAGTCTGACCCGGTTTCACTTCGTTGTCGAGACCCAGAATATCGAAGGTCTCTTGACCGTTCAGTCCGAGACTGGACCAGCCGTTGCCTTCCTGGAACTGCAGCGGCAGCACGCCCATGCCGACGAGGTTGCTGCGGTGAATGCGTTCAAAGCTTTCCGCGATGACGGCCTTCACACCAAGCAGGAAGGTACCTTTGGCTGCCCAGTCGCGGGAGCTGCCTGTGCCGTATTCCTTGCCGGCAATGACCACCAGATTCTGTCCTGCTTCCTGATATTTCATGGAAGCGTCGTAGATCGAAATGACTTCATCCGTAGGCAGATATTTGGTCACTCCGCCTTCCGTGCCAGGAGCTACCTGGTTGCGGATACGGATATTCGCGAACGTGCCGCGCATCATGACCTCGTGGTTGCCGCGGCGGGAACCGTAGGAGTTGAAGTCCTTGCGCTCCACGCCATGCTCCGTCAGGTATTTGCCTGCCGGGCTGTTCACGGCGATATTGCCCGCCGGGGAAATATGGTCAGTCGTTACGGAATCGCCCAGCAGCGCGAGCACGCGTGCGTTGCGGATTTCCTGAATATCCTTCACGCCGTCCTGCAGCCCTTCGAAGAATGGAGGGTTCTGGATGTAGGTGGAGTTCGAATCCCACTCATACAGCTCGCCTTCCGGAACGTCAATCGCGTTCCATTTCTCATTGGCTGTAAACACATTCTCATATTTCTTGCGGAACATATCCGGGCTGAGGGACAGGCTGATCGCTTCCTTGATTTCCTCGGAGGATGGCCAGATATCCTTCAGGTACACCGGCTGGTTCTCCTGGTCATAACCGATCGGATCGTTCTGCAGGTCGATGTTGACCGTTCCTGCCAGAGCGTATGCGACAACCAGCGGAGGAGAAGCCAGATAGTTGGCTTTAACCTGTGCATGGACACGCCCTTCGAAGTTCCGGTTGCCGGACAGAACGGCTGCAACCGTCATATCGTTATCGGCGATAGCCTGGCTGACTTCATCAGGCAGCGGACCGGAGTTGCCGATACATGTTGCGCAGCCGTAGCCTGCTACGTGGAAACCAAGCGCCTCAAGCGGCTCGATCAGACCGGCCTTTTGCAGATACTCGGTGACGACAAGCGATCCTGGAGTCAAGCTGCTCTTCACATAGCCAGGCTTCGTGAGGCCGCGCTGTACGGCTTTCTTGGCAAGCAGGCCTGCGCCCAGCATAACGCTCGGGTTGGAGGTGTTGGTGCAGCTGGTGATGGCTGCAATGACAACCGCGCCTGTAGCCAGCTCGCTTGTGGAGCCGTCTTTATGCGTAACGGGAACCTTCTGCGCGATTTTCTCGTCGCTCAGGCCGTAACCGCCTTTATCAACCGGCGTGCGAATGACGCCGTTAAAGTTTTCTTTCATATGAGTAAGCTCAATCCGGTCCTGCGGACGTTTTGGTCCGGCAAGGCTCGGCACCACGGACGCGAGATCCAGCTCGATCGTGTCGCTGAACACCGGATCAGGAGTGTCCGCCGTACGGAACATGCCTTGAGCTTTGTAATACTCTTCAACAAGCGCAACCTGCTCATCGCTGCGGCCGGTGCTGCGCAGATAAGCCAGAGTCTCAGCGTCTACAGGGAAGAAGCCGATCGTTGCGCCGTATTCCGGAGCCATGTTGGCAACTGTCGCGCGGTCTGCGAGGCTGATGTTCGCCAGGCCAGGTCCGTAAAATTCCACGAATTTGCCGACTACGCCCTTCTTGCGCAGCATTTCCGTAACGGTAAGCGCAAGGTCTGTTGCGGTGGAGCCTTCCGCAAGGCTGCCTGTCAGCTTGAAGCCAATGACATCAGGCGTTACGAAATAGAGCGGCTGGCCAAGCATACCCGCTTCAGCTTCGATACCGCCGACACCCCAGCCTACAACGCCAAGACCGTTGATCATGGTGGTATGGGAGTCTGTTCCGACCAGGGAATCCGGGAACACAACCGTCTCGCCGTCCACGGTTTTGGTCGCGGCCACGGAAGCCAGATACTCCAGGTTCACCTGATGCACGATACCGGTGGAAGGAGGAACGGCGCGGAAATTATCGAATGCCGTCTGTGCCCAGCGCAGGAAGCGGTAGCGCTCCTCGTTGCGCTCAAACTCAACGCTGATGTTGTAATCCAGCGCATCCTTGGAACCGAAGGCATCGACCATAACGGAGTGGTCGATAACCAGGTCAACCGGAACGAGCGGGTTGATTTGCTTCGGATCTCCGCCGGCTTTCTTCACGGTGTCCCGCATGGCCGCCAAATCGACGACAACCGGAACCCCGGTGAAATCCTGCAGCACGATGCGTGCAGGGATGAATGGAATTTCTTTATTGGCGTCACGATCTTCCGCCCACTTCGTCAGCTGCTTGACATGCTCTTCCGTAATGGCGCGTCCGTCGAACTGGCGCAGCGCGGCTTCCAGCAATACCTTGATGGAGAAAGGAAGCTTTGCTACCCCCGCCTCACCTTGCTCTTCCAGAGCCTTCAGGCTGTAGTAACGGTAAGACTTGCCGTTGACATCCAGGCTGCGGGCAATTGAAAACTGGTCTTTTCCTGACATTAAAGTACCTCCTCAGCAGAGTTGTTTCACTTGATGAAACTCTATTTCAAAATCAGTGCTTTTGTTATAAGTATACCGTTTTCATGCCTGTTCGTAAAGGGTTTTAAACCCCCCTTTCATAGGATTCCTTCTGCCTTCATACAGATAGTATAGGAATATTGTCCCGTGTGTCGGGCGAGCCAGGTCAGAAAAGGAGGAGAGGGCATGCTGCACCCGGATTGGAAGCAGGCATTATTCACATATGTCAACCAGTTCAACAGATGCGAGGTCGAATACGGTCCGCTCAAGGAGGAGAATGTGGTTACGGACCTGCACTTTCTGATGAAGAGAGGAGAGCGCATGGCCAGAATGAAGGATTGGCATCAGGAACGCGGCACCACTCCGCTTCACGCCGAGACGCGGGTCAAGCCGGAGCGCATGATCCGGGAGACGGATGCGGAGGTTGTGGCCGACGTCCTTCTCTATGTCCGCCTTTTTTATGACAAGGCCGGCATGACTCACCGGGAGGAGCGGGTGGAGCGCGAGCGCCTGACCTTCGGACGGGAAGGAACGGAATGGAAGGTCAGGCAGGTTGAGAGAGCGGACGGTGAGCGGCGGCTGTCCGGCGCGGAAGCGCCGTTTGAGCCTGCGGTGTACGTTCACGCCGAGAACATGCCGCTGCTCAATCACAATGTGCTCGGCTTTGGCACTGCGGCAAGACCGAGCAGATACCGCCGCGAGGAAGCTGCCGCCTACGCGGACCGGTGGTGGAACGGAGCCAACCCCGAGTTTGAAAATTTTGAAGTGAATTGTACCAATTTTGTCTCCCAATGTCTCTTTGCAGGGGGAGCGCCGATCCACTATACTGGTAAAAGAGAATCGGGCTGGTGGTATAAAGGAATGGCGAACGGACGCGAATTGTGGAGCTACAGCTGGGCCGTGGCGAACAGTCTGGGACTGTATCTGCGTTCCAGTACATGGGGGCTTACCGCCAGTGAAGTAGCAAGGCCCGATCAGCTGACGCTTGGAGATGTGATTCTGTATGACTGGGACGGAACGGGCAGATTTCAGCACAGCACGATTGTGACGGCTTTTGATGCGGGCGGCATGCCGCTCGTGAATGCCCAAACGGTTAGCGCGCGCCACCGATACTGGGATTATCGGGATTCCTATGCGTGGACGGAGAATACGGTCTATCGCTTCTACCATATAGCGGACCAGTTTTAACCAGCTGGCCCATTATCGGCCTGTTTTAAAGTTGAAGAAGGAAAGCGGAGGTACACATGGTTGAGAAGGTTTTGACCGTAGGCTTGGTATACGGGGGGAAGTCGGGCGAACACGAGGTCTCGCTGCAGACCGCATTTGCCGTTATGAATGCATTTGACTTCAGTAAATATAAAATTATTCCTTTTTATATTACGAAGCAGGGCGAGTGGAGAAAGGGAGAGGAGATGGACGGGCCGTTTGCGGAGGTCGGGGAGCTTAAGCTGGAGAGTGCCTTTGGCGGCACGAAGGCGGCCATGGATTCCCTATTCTCCAGACTTTACGGCGGGCCGGCGGGACCGGATATCATGTTTCCGCTGCTGCACGGCACCTTTGGCGAAGACGGGACGATCCAGGGGCTGTTTGAGATGGCTGATATGCCTTATGTGGGCGCTGGTGTCCTTGCTTCGGCTGCCGGGATGGATAAAGGCGTCATGAAGAAGCTGTTTGCCCAGGCGGGGCTTCCGCAGGTGAAATACTGTTATTTCAGCCATGCACAATGGAAAAACGGCCGCCACGGTCTCGTGCAGGAAATGGAGGATCAACTGGGTTATCCGAGCTTTGTTAAGCCTGCGAACCTGGGCTCCAGCGTCGGCATTTCCAAAGCGCGCAACAGAGAAGAGCTGGAGCAGGCCGTTGAATATGCGTTCCGCTACGACTTGAAGGTGATCGTCGAGGAGTTTGTCGATGCGCGCGAGATCGAGGTCAGCGTGCTCGGCAACGAAGAGCCGGTCGCGTCAGTGCCGGGCGAGATCGTATCTTCGGCGGAGTATTACGATTATACGGCCAAATATACGGACGGCCAGTCCGAGATGCTGATTCCCGCGCCGATCGACGCGGAGAAGGCGGAGCAGCTCCGCGAGGCGGCACTGCTTGCTTACCGCGCCATTGAAGGCTGCGGAATAACCCGCGCCGACTTTTTCCTGCGCAGGTCTGACGGCAAGATTCTGATCAATGAGGTCAATACGATGCCGGGCTTCACGCCGTACAGTATGTACCCGCTTTTGTGGCGAGAGACCGGGCTGTCCTACGCGGAGCTTCTGGACCGGATGATCAGCCTGGGGCTGGAGCGTTATGAACGCAGAGCGGAACTGAATTACGAGAACGTTTAACTGCAGGAATATGCCGGATGAAGGGAGTGTAGGCTCCCTTTTTCCGCTTCCTGAATTATTTTTAGAGGTTCATTTTATGGAAAAGAGGTGCCGCCCATGGGCTTCCAGACTGAATTTAATTCTGTATGCAAGTTTAAAAGCGAGCAGGAGCTGTACGAACTGCTGGAATACGGCCGCGGCAAAATGGTGAAAAGCGGTCTGCGCGTATTTCCGACCGGCCAGAAGGTGATTGCGTACAGCCCGGATAATACGGCGGTGGCGATCGTCAAAATTATGGGCTGCATCGCGGAGATCAATTTTCAGGGAGAGGAAGTCACGGAGGTTGAGATGGTGCTCGTCCGCAAGCTGAACGAAGAAGAGTCGCGGGTACAGACTGCCCTGGCTTATGAAATGTTTTTCGGGGAGCAGGCATCCTCCTGACGGGTTGAATCGCTGAAGCTTTTTCCGGGTAAGATTGGTAAGGAAGCCAGTCACGGCTAAAAGCTACAGCGGGAGGAAGCAGCATGAGGGTCCGGTTCGGATATGTGGCGATGTCCATGGTGATTAAAAATGCCTCGCCGTCGAGAACGATGACATTGACGAGTTTTAACAAGCTTGCGGACAGGGAAGCTGCCATCCGCAAGCTGGAGCGCATTGCGGAAGAGAATCTGCATAACACGCTCAGGCTGCTAAGGCATAACAGGGCGAATGGCATTGAGGTATACCGGTTTTCCTCCAAGCTGATCCCGCTGGCTACGCATGCCGATCTGCAGGACTGGGACCCGTTCACGGCCCTCCGTGCGGCATTCGCCGAGGTGGGGGATTATGTTAAGGCTCATCATATGAGGGTATCATTTCATCCGGATCATTTTACCGTTCTGAGTACCCCACGCCCGGAGGTGCTGGCCAGCTCGGTCCGCGATCTTCAACATCACGGCAGAATGCTGGATGCCATGGGGCTTGGCTCTGCGGCGAAGAACAACATTCATATTGGCGGTGCATATGGGGACAAGCGTGCTTCAGCAGCGCGATTTGAGGAGCATTTTGCCGGACTGGAGCGGGCTTTGCAGGAACGGCTCACCCTCGAGAACGACGATAAAACCTTTAATGCGGTCGAAACGCTGGAGGTATGCAGGCATACAGGGCTGCCGATGGTGCTCGATCTCCATCATCAATGGGTGAACAATGACGGAGAACGGCCGTGGGAGCTGTGGCCGGCTATTCAGAAGACATGGAGATCTCCTCTTGCCCAGGCGGGATCTCCCGCTGACCAGCCGCTGCCTCCCAAAATTCACATCTCCAGCCCCAAAAGCGAGCGTGACCCGCGGGGACATGCCGATGACGTGGAGCCCGGACCGGTGCTGGAGTTTTTACGGGCTGTCGCCGGTTCAACCCCCTGCCTGGATGTCATGATTGAGGCCAAGCGCAAGGACGAAGCGCTCTTTAATCTGGTGAGAGAGCTATCCAGGCATGAAGGGGACGGCGTTACCATGGCGGGTGGCGCAGCCGTCGACATTGAACCATAGACGCAGAACATCGGATTCGGATTTAGGCGAAACTTTGCATCGGGCATGGCGTATCCTGTTAAAGCATCAGAGTATTGCTCGATAGAATGATATAGAAAGTAGAGTGAGCGTTTTGATGGAGAATGGTGAAGAAAAGGTTCCCTATGTCGTATCAAGCAAAAGCTATACCGCAGTGGCGGTCAACGCCGCTTCCAAGGCGGGAGAATGGATCAAGAGCAGGCTGGGCACGGTCAAGCAGCTGAGCACGAAGCATTCGCCGCAGGATCTTGTAACCGAGGTGGATAAAGGGGCCGAGCAGATGATTCGCCGGCTGATCCTGACCCATTTTCCGGATCATGCCATCCTTGGTGAAGAAGGTGTGAAGCCTGGAGCAGAGGCGTCTGCCAAAGCGCTTGCCGCCGCGCTTGAAGAGGAGTATCTCTGGATTGTCGATCCGGTGGACGGGACTACCAATTTTGTGCACGGACTTCCCTTCTATTCCGTATCCATCGCCCTTGCACATAAGGGCGAGGTCATCGTGGGCGTTATTTATGACCCTTCGCGGGATGAGATGTTTGTGGCCGAGAAAGGCAAGGGCGTCTATGTTCATGGCAATCCCATGACCGTATCCGGTGAAGACCGCCTCTCTGACAGTCTGGTGGCTATCGGCTTTCCGCCGGACCCTGGCTTTGCCATGCCTGTCAACATGCGGGCTGTCCAGGCCTTGGCTCCGCAGGTCAGAAGCCTGCGCGCTGTTGGGTCCGCCGCACTGCATTTGGCTTATGTGGCGGCGGGAAGACTCAGCGCGTATACGGAGGTCGGCCTGAACGCCTGGGATCTGGCCGCGGGCGCGCTGCTGGTGCAGGAAGCGGGCGGCACCGTCACCGATACGCTTGGCCGGCCTTATGACCTCGGCGTTCGGCATGTGATCGCCAGCAATGGCGCGATCCATCAGGAGCTGGCTGCCGTCCTGAAGGAAGCGGGTGCAACCGGGCAGGAGTAATCCGGCCTGGCGGATACATGGCTGCGGCAATAACTGCTCATACTGAATTCACGGCCGCATGGTACGGCAGAAGGAGGAATGAAGTTATGGAACACCCGGAGGAGCTTGAACGCAGACTGCGCGATATGCTGACGGAAGGCGAGATGCAAACGGAGGATGAGAAAGAGCGGGAACGTGCGAATCTCTCGCCCAAGTACGAAGTCCGCATTCAGACCCGGCTTGACCCGATTGTTGAGCATACGCTGAAGTACCGCAGCATGGCCAAGGAACTGGACGGCCGCTACGATGATTACATGAAACGAGCGCAGCGCTCGAAGCCCGCGGATGAGCGGGAACAAAAATGAAAGATATGGTACATTTTGTGAAAATACCTCTTGCCGAAGTCCAGGGCATGGGGTATTTTTTTAAGATCAGGATTTATCAAGTTATCCGGAGCTCCTATCCCCGCACCGCACGAAACGTGAAGGAGGAGATATGATGGCGCATATATTTAAAAACGCTTTCATACATGCTGGGATTCATCGCAAGATGATGCTGCTCATTTCGATGCTGATGCTCGTCAGCTTTATTATTTTTGCGGCGGTGTTGGGTTATGTGTTTCGGATTTATGATGAACAAATGTATCTCAAGACGTCTGAAGTGCTCAATATGTCCTCCATCGGGATAGAAAATCAGCTCAAGGACATGGAGCAGCTCACCTTCAAGGTGGTGTCCGATGAGCCTCTGCAGGAATATCTCCGGCAGCTGAAGAGAGAGACGTCTCCTTATGAGAAGCTGGTGCTGCGCAAGAAGATAACGAACCGGCTGATTGCGTTCGCAGGATCGGAGAAATATGTATATTCCATGATGCTCATCGACAATCAGCGTTATGTCATGTCCGCAGGCAATCGGGAGGATATGTCCGAAGGGCTGCAGTCAGACCTGATCAGGCTGGCGGAGGGAAAAAGCGGCTCCAACACCTGGTATGCCAGCGGGCAATCTTCGCTGTTCGCGGTCCGGCAGATCAAATCCTTCACGGACTCCTCTTTTTCTCTGGAAGGTCTGGGGACTTTGGTTGTGCGCATCCGGATTGACCGGATCGTCAACGACCGTGTGCATGATGAGGATACCGGTCAGCTCATCATCACGGACGGGACACAAATCATTTACCCGGAAAAACCCCTGCTTCACCCGGATGAGCTCAAAGCCGAGCTGGGGAGGGAGCAGCCGTACGGAATCGGCACTTATGCGGAAGGAACGTATTTTACAGCACAGGCACGCTCTTCCTACACAGATTGGACTTACCTGCATACAACCCCGTTTGACGATATGTTTCGCAGTATCTCAATCATTAAGCAGTTGATTACCGTCATTTTTATTCTATTGCTTCTTATTGCACTGGCTTTGGCCGCAAGGCTGTCAGGCAGCATTACGAGGCCGATTCACCAGCTGATCGGGCAAATGCGCAATATCGAGAAAGGCGACCTGGACAGGCTTGAGGAAGAAGCCCTCGGACTGATTCCTTCAACCTCTCACGGCGAAGTGCGGCTGCTGCACCGGACCTACAGGAAGATGATCAGGCGTATCCGCGAGTTGATTAACGAGAATTATGCCAAACAGCTGCTGCTGCGTGAAACAGAATTGAAAGCGCTTCAGGCACAGATCAACCCTCATTTTTTATACAACACACTTGAATCGGTCAATTGGCTGGCCAAGGTGAACAAGCAGCATAAAATATCGGAAATGGTGGAGGCGCTCGGCTTTCTGCTGCGCAGCGCCGTAAGCTTCCGGGAGCAGCTGATCCCGCTTGCAAAGGAGCTGGACATTGTCCGCAGTTATGTCACGATCCAAACGACCCGGTTTGAAGAACGTCTCCGGTTCAACCTGGATATTGCGGAAGGGCTGGATAAAGCCCTTATCCCCAAGCTGACACTGCAGCCCCTGGTGGAGAATGCCATTCACTATGCGCTTGAGCCGAATATTGATCCATGCACCATTACAATTACTGCGTATGAGGAAAATGGCGTGCTGCTCGTCAGGGTGCAGGATGACGGTCCCGGCATGAGCGGCGAATTCCTTGCCAGGCTGCGCAGCGGACAGATCCGCACACGCGGACAGGGCATCGGTCTGAACAATATTCAGGAACGGATCCAACTGACCTTTGGACCGCAATGGGGGCTAGAGCTGGACAGCGGGCCGGATGAAGGAACGACGGTCACGATAAGGATTCCTTTACTCGAAGGGGGAGAAAAGCTTGTACAAAGTGCTGCTGGTTGATGATGAGCGAGTCATTCTGGACGGCATTTCACAGGTTGTGGACTGGAGCGGCGCCGGCACCCGGCTGGTCGGAACGGCCCGCAACGGCATCGAGGCCTTTGACCAGATCCGTACAGTTCAGCCCGATATTGTGATCAGCGATATTTCCATGCCCGGCCTGGACGGCATCGGTCTTGTCGCCAAGACACATGAGCAATTCCCGGATATCCGGTTTATCATGCTGTCCGGCTACAAGGATTTTGATTATGCCTGCCGGGCAATGCAGTACGGTGTGAAACATTATCTGCTGAAGCCATGCAATGAGCAGCAAATTCAGGAGGCGCTGGCGGAGCTGCTGACAGAGCGAAAGGAACAGCATGAGCGGGAAACCTTCGTCAATCGCATGAAGCAGGATTTCCGCAAAATGCTGCCTCACGTCAAAGAGCAGTTTCTCAGGGAGCTTGTCACCAACAAAACCTATGGCAGCCGTGAACTCGAATATTACCAGCAGTTGTTCGGCCTTGAGCTGCGCGGGCAGGATGTCAGAATGCTGCTGCTGCGGCTGGAGGAAGCGCATGAGCCTGAGCATTTGTTTGCGCTGCAGAATATTGCCTCTGATCTGCTGCAGAACGTGCTTTTCAGCACAACGATTGAAGGTCAGCTGCTAATTGTCGTGGAGAATCCGGGCGACTCGGCAGGGCTCATCAGGGATATTGAGACGGTCAGGGCCACATTCAGCAGGTTTTACAAGCTGGAGGTGACGGCTGCGGTCAGCGAAGGCGACCGGATGCTGCATGCAAGGCGATTGTATAGGGAGACGCTGCATTGCATGAATCACCGTTTTTATACGGGCAAAGGCAGCCTGATTACCAAGGAGGATATCGCCCCGGCGGAGGCCAGGGAGAACGCGGACTTTGAAATGGATGAAGACAAATTTTGCCTGCTGGTCAAGGCGGGCAATGTCGAGGAAGCGGCGGCCGAGGTGCAGCGCCTGTTCACCATCATGGCACAGCAGAGGTATGAAATCACAGTCACCCGTTCCTATGTGCTGCAGCTGTACGCTGCGATGATCCGCGTCTGTCCGCAGGAGGAACGTCCGCTATTTACGGCGCGAATGGCGGAGCTGGCGGAGATCGGGACGCTGCCCGCTTTGCAGGCTTTTGTGAAAGACGCGGTGGAGCGATTAACGTCCATGTACTACAAGCGGAATATTTACCGCCAATCCTCCACGGTGGAGAAGATGCTCCTCATTATCGAGGAGAACTATGCCAATTCCGAACTTTCGCTCAACGGCGTCGCCAGCCAGATGCTGTATATGAATTCCGATTATCTCGGCAAAATATTCAAAAAAGTCACGGGAGAAACCTTCTCACACTACGTGAACCGCTTCCGGATTGAACGGGCAGCCGAGTACATCCGCAGCAGCGGAGATGTGAAGGTGTTCGAGCTGGCTGAAATGTTCGGGTTTGGCGGCAATGCGCAGTATTTCAGCCAGGTGTTCAAGAAGTGGACCGGCATGACACCGTCCGAGTATATTAAAGCTCATGATTAGAATACAGAGGGGCAGGCTCAGGGTGTGAGCAGGCCCCTCTGTTTTTTGAAGGTTCGAGGCCGGATTTGTGTATTCAAAACAGCGGGACGATTTGAGACAATACATCCAGGAGCAAATGAAAGCGTTAACAAATAACTATGGGATACATCGGTTGGGCTCCACAATTATGGCGAAAAGGGGAGAGCTACATGAAGAAAAAGAGTCTCTTGGCGGTCATGGTTCTCATGCTCATGCTGACTGCAGCCTGCGGTGGCGGGGGAGGAAGCGGCAATAATTCCGGGCAAAGTTCAGGTGATGGACAGGTTACACTGCGCATTGCCTGGTGGGGGTCGGATAAGCGCAATGAGTACACGCAGAAGGTTATCGATTTGTACAAGCAAAAGCATCCAAACGTGAAAATCGACGTGGAATACGCCTTGTTCGACGACTACTGGAAAAAGCTCGCGCCACAGGCGGCGGCCAATCAACTGCCTGACATCATCCAGATGGACGTGTCTTATATCACCCAGTATGCGAAAAACGGGCAGCTTGAGGATCTGGGGCCTTATGTAAACCAATCGATTCAGCTTGGAGATGTGGCTGAAAACGTTTTGCAAACGGGGATCGTTGAAGGCAAGCAGTATGGAATTCCTACCGGGGTCAATGTGTTGGGATATCATTATGATCCTGCCAAGTTGAAGGAGACCGGGCTGGAAATTCCGGAGAACTGGACCTGGGATCAGTACAAAGAGCTGAACAAACAGGCAGGGGCAAAAGGTGTATATTTCGATAGCGGCATGCAGCCGGATATTTTCTTCAATTACTTCCTCCGTACCAAAGGCCTGTCGCTGTACAATGCGGAAGGCAACGCGCTGGGATACGATGACGACAAGCTGTTCGTAGATTTCTTCGGTGCGATGGCTGAGAACATTAAGAACGGCGGCACACCATCACCGGAAATTACTAGCCAGACCAAAGGCATTCTGGAAGAGAACCAGATTGTAAAGGGCAAAGGCATCGGCGAATGGCAGTGGTCCAATCAATATGTGGCATTGCAGCAGGTAGCCGACAAACCGATGGAACTGGCTCCGATGTTCGGTCCGGATATGGAAAAAGGAATCTACATGCAGCCCTCGATGTACTGGTCCATTGCCTCAAGCTCCAAAGTGAAGGAAGAGGCGGCCAAGTTTATCGAATTCTTCATCAATGATGTGGAAGCCAACAAGCTGATCAAGGGGGAGCGGGGCGTGCCGATCTCCAGCAAGATCAAGGAAGCGATCGCATCTGAGCTGAGTGAACCGACACAGCAGGTATTTGACTTTGTCGCCGCTATGGAGCCGAAGGCTTCGCCGATGAGCCCTCCGCCTCCGGTTGGTTCACCTGAAGTGATCGCAGCCCTGGCGGACTATGTGGAACAGGTCAGTTTCGGTCAAATGACGCCTGAGGATGCGGCAGCCAAGTTCCGCGCCGATGCGAATGGCATCCTGGCCAACAATATGTAGTCTGACGGATAAACAACAGCACGGCTCCGCATGAAGGGCAGGCTTTGGGGACAGACGTCCGCTGCCTGTCCCTTATGCGCCGTACGAAACAACGTGATATACCGTGTGCCCGGCTCTCGCGGGGAGCCGGACGCATTTAAGGAGGTTGATGCTTTTGACGCGCAAGTCTATGCTCAGGGCAGATTTGACAGGGTATGCTTTTATTAGCCCGTTCATCATCGGCTTTCTGGCTTTTACGTTCATTCCCATGCTCATTTCACTGTATCTTTCCTTTACGAGCTACAATCTGTTCACTTCGCCCCGTTGGATAGGGCTGGGCAATTACGAAAAAATGTTTACAGGCGATCCGAAATATTGGACTTCTATTAGAGTTACTTTTACTTACGTATTCCTCGGGGTGCCTTTAAGACTGATATTTGCTTTGTTCATCGCCATGATTCTGAATACAAAATCCCGTATGGTAGGGGCCTATCGGACCATGTATTATCTGCCTTCCATTATCGGGGGCAGCGTGGCCGTGTCCATTATGTGGCGTAATATTTTCAGCAACGAGGGTATTATCAACAAGCTGCTGGGGCTGTTCGGTGCAGGTCCTGTGCGCTGGTTCGGGGATCCTGACGCCGCCCTGGTCATGCTGATCGCGCTGTCTGTATGGCAGTTCGGGTCCTCCATGCTTATTTTTCTGGCAGGACTGAAAAACATTCCTCACGAGATGTACGAGGCCTCCAGTGTGGACGGCGCCAGTCCGGTGCGCAAATTTTTCAGCATCACACTGCCCTTGCTCAGCCCGATCATACTCTTCAACCTGATCATGCAGACGATCAGCGCTTTCATGACCTTTGTGCCGGCATATATCATTTCCAAAGGCGAAGGCGGTCCGCTGGACGGGACGATGCTTTATTCGCTGTATCTGTTCCGCCAGGCGTTCATGTTTAACAACATGGGTTATGCCTCCGCCATGGCGTGGGTGATGCTGATCATCATCGGGATTTTGACGGCGGTCCTGTTCATAACCTCTAAATATTGGGTGTTCTACGAAACGGAAAGGGGGCGCTGAATTATGGTCTGGAAAACGGTCAAATGGCCTCTTTACCATGTGCTTGTAGCCGCGCTGGCCATAGCGATGCTCTATCCGGTGATCTGGATGCTGTTCAGTTCGTTCAAGGAAAGCCGCACCATTTTCGTTACGGCAGGCACGCTGTGGCCCGCAGAATGGAAGTGGGAGAATTACCCGATTGGCTGGCAGGGTGTCTCCGGTTACAGCTTCGGCAAGTATATTTATAACTCGCTTGTGCTTGTTGTCATTTCGACCATCGGGGCGGTCATATCCTCTTCACTGATCGCATTCGGTTTTGCCCGTCTACGCTTCCGGGGGCGAAACTTCTGGTTTGCGCTCATGATGGTGACGCTGATGCTGCCGCATGACGTGGTGCTTGTGCCGCAGTATGTCATCTTTTCCAAGCTGGGCTGGCTGAATACGATCCTGCCCATCGTCGTGCCCGCCTTTTTCGGGATGCCGTTCTTCATCTTCCTGATGATCCAGTTTATCCGCACGATTCCAAGCGAACTGGATGAGGCGGCCACAATTGACGGATGCGGCAAATTCCGGCTGTATGCGCAAATTATTTTGCCTCTGCTGAAATCATCGCTTGCCACAGCGGCTATCTTTTCCTTCTACTGGAGATGGGAGGATCTGCTGGGACCGGTGCTCTATCTGAACTCTCCGGAAAAATATACGGTATCCATGGCGCTGAAAATGTTCCTCGACAGTGAAGCGGCCTCCAACTGGGGCGGGATGTTCGCCATGTCCATCGTGAGTCTGGTTCCGGTCATTGTCGTATTTTTCTTATTCCAAAAGCAGATTGTTGAAGGAATGAGCACCAGCGGGTTGAAGGGGTAATAGGTAAACGGCTGAACCTGGAAGGAATATGGGTGAAGAAAGGAGAGCAGAAATGAAAAATGCGGAAGCGGCAGGCCTGCCGACATTGGACAGCGGGCAGGCGCAGCAGGTTGGGAAGCAGGCGGATAGGGATCAGGAGCTAAGCCTGGCGGAAGGCTGGAGGTTCGACTTCGGGCCGGGTGATGCGGCAGAGGGTTATAGGTCTGTTACGCCTGACTGCAGGTATAATGCAGATAAAGGGTATGGCTTTGAAGCCGGTGGAAGCGTTTACGGACGAGACCGGCGTTTGCAGGATGACTGGGGAATGACAGCTGAGGCTGGCAGTATGGCCGCCCCCGAAGGGGATGCGGTGGGGACACGTCTCCGGGCCAGCTTCTGTATCCCTCTTGGCGCCGTTTTCCGTGTTGATCTGCCAGATGGCACCTATATGGTGACCCTGCTGGCCGGAGATGAGCTGGCAGATACGCATACGGTGGTCAAAGCGGGGGGCAGCAAACGCATGCTTCCGCCCGTCCGGACGGTTGCAGGGCAGTTCGTGGAGCATCGCTTCTCCGTTCCGGTATATGGGGGCATGCTGCGGCTGGCCTTTTTGGGCAAGGCGCCGCGTGTGAATGCGCTGGAAATCGTGCCCGCTCCACAGACGCTGACCCTCTTTCTGGCGGGCGACTCCACCGTCACGGATCAGCCTGCTTCCGGTTATCCGTACGCAGGCTGGGGACAGATGCTGCCCGCTCTGTTCAAGCATGATGTATGTGTGGACAATCACGCGGTTTCAGGCAGGAGCTCGCGCAGCTTTATTGAAGAAGGCCGGCTGGATGCGCTGCTGACCCGCTTGAAGGCGGGCGATTTTCTGCTGATCCAGTTCGGGCATAACGATGAGAAGGCCGATCCGCAGCGGAGCACGGATGCGCATACGACGTATAAGGAATATTTGCGCAGATATATTGATGCTGCCCGGGCGGTGCAGGCTCACCCGATTCTGATTACACCGGTGCAGCGGAGATATTTTGACGAAGAGGGACGTCTGCTGGACACGCATGGGGAGTACATACCTGCCGTGCGGGAATTGGCCGGGGAATGCGGCGTGCCGCTGATCGATCTGGCGGAGAAAACACGCGCCCTGCTGGAGCAAGCCGGGCCGGAGGGCAGCAAGGAGCTGTTTATGTGGACGCTGCCGGGGGAATATTTGAATTTTCCCGCCGGGACAGAGGATAACACCCATTTTCAGGAGACGGGTGCGGCCAGGATTGCGGTGCTGGTGGCAGAGGCCGTGCGCGAGCTTCGTCTTCAGCCTTTGCTGATGTATTTGAGATAACAGGGAGTTATACACTGATGCAGATTAATGAACGGAAGGAGCTGTTGGAAATGCCGGCACTTGTTTTTGAAGAGGAGCATGTAAGACAGGTCATTGATCGGGTGGTAGAAAGAACCTTTAATATGGATTTCAGCTGGGACTGGCCCGGCGGGGTGGCATTTTACGGGGTGTGCGAAGCATATGATGCCACGGGGAAGGAGGAATACCTGCACAAGCTGAAGGCTTGGGTGGATGAAAATATCGAGGACGGTCTGCCGAAGCTGTCGGTGAACGGGGTGTCCATTGGACACTGCCTGCTGACGCTGTATCAGGCGACCAATGACGAGACGTATCTGAATATTGCCAAGGAAATGGCCGAATTTTTGGCCCACAAGGCGGAGCGGTTCGCGGATGGCATTTTCCAGCATACGGTCAATTCGCTGCATGATGTGTTTCCGCAGCAGGCGTGGGTGGATACGATGTTTATGGCCGGGTATTACCTGCTTAGAATCGGTCATTTGCTGGACAATAAGGAATACTTCGACGACGGCCTGAAGCAGTATCACGGCCACGAGGAATTTCTGCAGGACCCGGATACGAATCTGTATTATCATGGCTGGGACCATGTGAACCAGAATCATATGTCCGGCATGTATTGGGCACGCGGCAATTCCTGGGCGGCCTTGACGATGGCCAAAGCGCTGAAGCTGATCGAGGTGCAGCATCCGTCCTATATGATCATCGCCGGATCTCTGCGCGATCAAATGAGTGCCCTTGTCCGTCTGCAGTCGCCGGAAGGCCTGTGGCATACGGTTCTGGATGACGAGACCTCCTATCTGGAAGTTTCGGGCTCAGCGGGCATTGCAACGGCGCTGCTGATGCAGGGCCGGCTGTACAATAAATATTCGCAGAAGGCCATTGACGGCATTCTGTCCCGCATCAAGGAGGACGGTACAGTTACAGGCGTGTCGGCAGGAACGGCCGTCATGAACGATATCGACGGCTACCGGGAAGTGCCTTACAAGCGGATTCAAGGCTGGGGCCAGGGTCTTGCGCTGGCGTTTCTGGCGGAGCTGCTGCGCACGAAAGAAAATCCTTTTGGATGATGACTGGGTATTTGCATGACGGCGGGTATTTGGGATGAGGCAAAGTTTTCGGTAAGGCAAAGGAGGCGTGAGCATGAATGCTGGAGCATTGAACAAGCAGAACAAGGGAAGCTGCTTCTGGGTCATCCCTGACGGCTACATTCCGCCGGACAGCAGCGGAGAACTGGTGAGCCATGAGAGCATCTGTGTTCTGAACTGCGAGGATGAGGCGGCACAGCTGCGGATTCATATTTATTTCGAGGACCGTGAGCCGCTGGAAGGAATTGAGGAAATCGTTGAGGGGAAGCGGACCCGCCATATCCGAACCTCGTCGCTTGCGAAGGATGGCGAACGGATTCCGGAGGCAGTGCCTTACGCGATCACGGTTGAGAGCGATGTGCCGGTGTTCGTTCAGTACAGCAGGCTCGATACAACCCAACCGGAGCTGGCCTTGATGAGTGTGATGGCCTATCCGGCGGATAAGTGAAATAATATAGCTGCAAAAGCATAAGGGGAGCCTCGAAGGGCCTATTGGTCTGGGGCTCTCCCTTCTATTAAATCAATTGCTGCGCGATCTCCCAAATATGTCCGTCTGGATCGGCGAAGCTGGCGGTGCGCACTCCCCATGGCCTGTCCATAGGGCCGTTAAGAAGAGCGACACCGCGTAACTTCAATTCGGCACAGACAGCATCCACGGCGTCTATACGGATAGTGAACTGGAAGCGCGACCCGGCTTCACGGCTTGCAACTGCCTCGGGTGCTATAAGCCCCTTCGCGGCGGGAATGACAAGCAAATTAATGCTCATATTGGCGAAGTCAAATACGGCGGAGTTATCGTCTTCATAGACGGCGGAAAGGCCGAAGACCTCTTGATAAAACGACTTTGAAGCATGCAGATCCTCAACGAACAGAGTAATGACATTAATGCTCTGAGACCCTAAAGCAGTCATTTCTACACCTCATCTCAATTCTTATCAGGTATTTTATTCTAACACAATGTAGACCAGCGTTGAGATGGTTCCCGTAAGAAAATTGATCATAGACAGGAGACCCGTGCCGTCTTATTCCGCATGCTCGTGAAGCGTTGCGCTCTCGATGTAATTGATCATTCTTCTCAAGTCTTTTGCTTGCTCGTTGCTGATCTCTCCGTCCTTGAACATACGGTGAATCTCCGCACGTTCCACGTCCATTACACCGATTCGCAGCTCTTCTTTTTGCGCTTCAACGGCTTCATTAAATTGGGAGGGCCCTTTTAAACGATCGATCATTTGCTTGTAATCGAAAATGACGGGATAAATGATATTGGCATCCTTGCGTTCTTTCGTAATGGCTTCCAGATATTCCAGAGCTGCTTGCGAGGCTCTCAATTGGATTTCCCTTCCTGCCAGACGTTGGGCCATTCGGTCCTTATTACGGTTTCGACGATCCTTACCGGTCGAATGCTTCCATTCTCGGAAGACGTTCCCGACGAGGAATCTAAATCTGGATCTCGAATTTCTGGAAAGAGCCTCTCCACGAAGTTCGTGGGCTTTCATGAAGAACTGGAATAACTCCTCGTCCATTTCTCCTTTAGCGAACGCATCTTCAATGTATTTTCTCTCTGCTTTTAGAGCCATTAGCTGGACTTCCCTTATTTTTTGCACAAATTCTTTGTTGTCTTTATCCTTCGAATTCAGCTCGAAACTCGTTTGCTTGAAGGACTTCTTATACTCATCCATCAATTGATATGCCGCGGTTTCATTGTCTTCGTTCGTTTCTAAGCGGATCTTCTTCATCGCCGCCAGCAGCAGTCTGCTCTTGGCTGCATTGATATCCAAATAATTGGATGACTCCCCTTCGGATGTCTCTCCTTTGCTTATCAAGGGGAGAAACGCGGTGGCTGCGATCAAAGTAAACAAAATAACACCTGCCGCCAAAAAGATGATCAGGGACCGTTCAGGGAATGCTTCCCCGCTTTCGATCATAAACGGAATAGACAATACTGCGGCCATCGTCACAGCGCCTCGAACACCTGTGAAACTAACCAATAATGCCATTCTGGCCGTGGGTTTGGCTGCGTTTCCCTTCCTTTTGAAACGATACTCATAATAAGAAAATAAGTACGACCAGATGAAGCGGATGGCCAATATTGCTGTCCCGATCGCCAGGACATACCCGATCGCAAGAGCATTATGAATGTTTGGATTTTCGACAGTCGAACGAATGGATGGCGGAATAATCAGGCCGAGCAACAGGAATACCGCTCCATTCAGGATAAACAACACCGTTGTCCAAGTGTTTTCCGTTAGAACCTGTTCCTCCGCCTGCATAGGCTCGGCTCTCTCCCGGAGCAAAGAATGAACAATTCCACCTACAACAACCGCAATGACTCCGGAAGCGTGCAGCATCTCATCAGTAACAATATAGATAAGGAAAGGTGTCAATAATTGAAGTAAAGAATGCAAAGTGACATCGCTGATCCCATTTTTGCGCAAGGCATACCGGACCCACGTCATCAGTAAGCTGAGCGCGAATCCCAGGAATGCCCCTGCGATAAACATATATGAAAAGTTGAAAATCGCTTCACGCAGTGAAAAAAAACCTGTGACAACCGCCGCTACCGCATAATTAAAAGCTACAAGCCCGGAAGCATCGTTGATCAGTGATTCTCCTCGCACCAGATTCAATACGTTCTCTGGAAGATGAACACGCTTGGCGATGCCATTCACCGCAACAGGGTCTGTGGGTGACAGAATGGCGGCTAGGGCAAAGGCTGCGGCAATAGGAATGTCGGGAATCATCCAATGAATAAAGTATCCCCCGCAGATCGTTGTCAACAGCACCAGAACGATGGCATTTCCGAAAATCGGCGCCCGCATTTTCCACAGCTCATCTCTCGGAAAATGTCTGCCGTCGTTGTACACGAGCGGAGCAACGAAGAGCAGCAAGAACCATTCGGTTTCGATCTCAAGATGGAAATCCTGGTGTATGAATGCAATGACGATCCCCAAAATAATCTGAGTCAAGGCGGTAGGGATGAAAGGCACATAGTGACTGATGATATTTGAAATCACCAGACATACAAGCAGTAATATGATGGTCATTAATATTTCCACGTTGTTCCTCCTAAGCGAATTCTACTGGAAGTCTAATTTATTTGGTTAGGATGCTTATTTTATGGAGGTTTGCCATTGTTATACGGAGTAAGTATAGAGGACTATTATGAACTCAATATGAACTGAATATGAGGGCCGGTAATTCTATAACCATAAAAAGACCCTCATTTGCGAGGGTCTCTAAATTTTTCAATCTGATACTTGTACCGGTTGCCGGCTAAAACCTGGATAATGCTCCTTCTTTCATCTGTCCGGGGGCAATCAGATGTCTTTTCAAATAAAGCCGATAGATCACGAGGAGCACGACATACAGAGCGAATAAGATGAGATAAATATTGCTGAACACGAATGTGCCGGTAAAAGAATTGAACGGGTTCCAGGCCGTCCCGGCTCCATGGTCAAGGACTTTGCTGTAAACCAGGGTAGAGACGGTGCCTGAAAGGAAATTGATCATGGACAGCAGGCCCATGCCGACTCCGGCTCGTTCCCTGGGGAGCGTTCCGGAAATAGAGTTGGACAAGGCGATTTGCATAAAAGCCTGCCCCAGCGTCCCGAAAATCAGAAAGCAGGCGATCAGGAGCGCAGGAGCCCCCGTAAATAACGCCAGCAGCGCAAAACATAGCAGCAGCAGAAGCGATGCGGCAGTAAATAAAAATGAATTGCCCCTCGTATCCGCAAGTTTGCCTCCCTGTTTCCCCAGAATGGCGGTAACAAGTGCCGCAGGCACCATGGTAAAACCGATCCAGGCCGGCGAAAGCTGCTGCACATCAGCTAACAGCTGTGGCGTAAGATATGGCAGCGAAAAGCCGATGCTCATCACGATGACGGCAGTAATCAACCCCAACGTATAACCTTTATTGCGGAAAAGATCCAACCGGATAAAAGGATCCGCTGCTGTCCGAACGCGCAGGATAAAGCATACCAACAGCAAGGCGCTTCCCGCACCTAATCCCCAGCTGCTTTGCGTTACCGCAAGAACACAGGAGGCGATTGAGGCGGCAAGCAGACTTCCTCCAAGCCAATCCACCCGTCCTCCCTTGGGCTGTTCATCCGTCAGATACTTACGGTAAAACGGCAGCATGAATACCATTAGCAGCGGTATGGCGAACAACCACCGCCAATGGAAGGCGCCGACCACCAGCGCGGAAACGACCGGCCCTACCGCGTTGCCCAGTGCGAGTCCGGTGGCCGATATCCCGAGCGCCCTTCCCCGGTTTTCAGGCGGGAAGTAGCGGATGGGGATGAGCATGGCCATGACAGGTATGATGGAAGCGCCGGCTGCCTGAAGAATGCGCCCGACAATCACCATCCAGAAGGCCTGTGCTGACAAGCCGATCAGTGATCCGAGAGCCAACACGGCCAGACCGAAGGTGAGCAGGGACTTAAGACTGTACTTATCGGCCAGTTTTCCGAAGATCGCCACTCCAACGGCATAAAAAAGGGTGTAAAAGGAGAACACCCAACTTACCTGCGTCACCGATATCCCCAATTCCTCTTTCATTTGCGGCAGTACGATATTGAACATGGTCGCGTTCATAACTGAAATGACCATAGTAAAGGCCAAAACGCGCATTAATCTGATTCCTGATTGTATATCTGTCCCCATGGTATTCATTGAATTATCCTCCATTCAGCCCTCTTTTTTTCGAACTGAGGCATTTATAAACATCTCCTATCTAAAGAAGTGAAATCGTATCTTTCGCTCTGCTGCCACTTATATTACAATTGAAATTACATAATTAAAAATATATTTTAATGTATACATTCATAACCTTTAGTATATTAATATTGGAGGAATGCCACTTGGAGCTGCTGCAGCTGAGGTATTTTCAAAAGGTAGCCAGAATGGAGCACATGACTAAAGCTGCGGAGGAACTGAGGATCGCCCAGCCGGCACTCAGCAAGACGATCGCCAGGCTGGAGGATGAATTGGGGATGCCGCTGTTCGACCGCCGCAATCGGCAAATTCAATTAAACGAGTACGGCAGAGCGTTTCTAACGAAGGTTGATGAGGCACTTTATGCACTGGAGGAAGGCAAAAGAGAGTTATCCGATCTGGCGGGGGCGGACCGTGGAAAAATATCAGTCGCGACCAATGCACTGGGCCGTTTAACCGGTCCGATCAAGCGGTTTCGTGAGCAGCATCCGGAGGTCAATTTTCGCATTTTGCAAATTGCCCCTTCGGCTACTGGAGATATGGCGAATCTTCTGAATAAAGGGGAGGTGGATCTCTGCTTTACGGGAGCGGCGCTTAACCAGCCTGGTATAGAGGAAATACCCGTTCTGCATGCCGACCTCTATCTGGCCGTTCCCCCGGGACACCGGCTGGAAGGGAGAGAGAGCATCACGCTGCAAGAGACGGGACAGGAATCGTTCATCGAATACAAGGAAGGCCATCCATTCAGGGCAAAGAATGAGGAACTGCGCCGCAAGGCGGGAATACGCCCGGAGATTGTCTGTGAGGTGGAAGAGCCGTCCGCTTTGATGAGTCTGGTGCAGGCTGGGCTGGGTGTTGCCTTGGTCCCGGCCTGCAAAAGCGATGAATCGCCGGTAGCATTGCTGTCAATTCCGGGTTCGCAGCGGACATTCACTATAGCTTCATGCGAAAATCGCTACTTATCGCTCGCCGCCCGTGATTTTCAGCACTTCTTGATCCAATATTACAAAAAACATTAAATGCTCACTTATGGAACACGAGACTTGATAAAATGGATGAATGGGGTTATTATAGACTCATAAAGTCTTTATTGAAGGTGTGACCTATGAAATATTCACAAGCAACCGACTACGCGCTGCATGTAATGCTCTATCTGGTGGCGGCCGCGCCGGACAAACCTGTGGGCGTAGCTGTTTTGGCCGAGAGGATGGGAGTTTCTCAAACCTACCTGTCCAAAATGCTCACCAAGCTGGTCAAGGCAGGGCTGATTCAATCCGTTTCAGGTGCAAACGGAGGGTATCGCCTGCGGCGCAACTGGGATGATATCTCTTTCTTGGATGTTATCCATGCGATTGAAGGAACTGCCTCCATGTTTGAGTGCAGCCTGGATCACGGCAGCGAGTGTCTCGTTCAGCAGGTTGTGGCACAGGCCGAGCAGCAGCTGGAGCAATTTTTGGACAGCAAGAAAATCGCCGATTTGGCGGAACAATTCAAGGCGGGGTCATAATCCGCCGCTTTTGTCGGTTTAATCATAGATATAGTGAATCCTTTATAGTAATGATATGCCGGGTTCTACACAAACAAGAAAGGGATGATCTTTATGACAAAGGAAATACTTGACGCGCAATACTGGGAGGAAGCATGGAAGAACGATCCGGATTCGTTTGCCAATCGAACGAAAAAAGCGGGAGTGGACCCCGCACGCAGCTTTGACCACAAAGCCAAGGAATTTAACAAGCAGGTGTTCAGCGAGGAGGGAATCCGGAGAACAGAGAGGATTATCGGCTGGCTGGAGAATCAGGGTGTCAATTTTGCGGGAGCTTCCGTGCTGGATGTAGGCGCGGCGTCGGGCGGCTTCTCGATTCCTTTTGCCGAGCGCGGTGCGACAGTTACAGCTGTGGAACCCAACGTTCCGCTGTCCGATTTGCTGCTTGAAAATGCCGCCAGGCTGGAACCCGGAAGTATAAATTTGGTGCGGGACACCTTTGAAGCGATTGATCTTGAAGCTGCGGGCTGGAAAAATGCATTTGATATCGTGTTTGCCTCCATGGTCCCGGCCGCCGGCGATTGGCAAAGAGTAGAGAACCTGATCAGCTGTGCCAGCCGCTTCTGTTATATCAGCATGGCTGCAGGCGGCACCGAGCATGGACTGCTGGATGAAATCATACCTCTCATCACAGGCCGGAGAAGAGAGCAAGGGAATTCCGAGATGTATTATCTGCTGCAGCTCCTTTATCTGAAGGGATATTCCTATACCTCTCTTGTTACCCGTGAAATGAAAAGCGTTGAAATGTCCATGGAAGAGGCTGTTTATGAGGTAATGGCCATGCTCCGTGTACACCAGCAGCCCGATGATCAACGTGCTCGGGGTATCGTTACAGATTATCTGCACCAGGCTTACCCGGATAACAAGGTCGTTTTCCAGCAGGGAGGACGTTTCGGCAAAGTGCTTATTCAAACCCGTGATCAAAATATGTACAGTAAACGGGGCTAAAAGAAATTAGCCCTACAACTAGGCTAACCACATAACCGTTTAACGGTTGCCACATTCGCTATTGATTCCAAAAACGTTGATTTCAAATTATAACGGTCACCATTGCGCTTATTGCGCTTAACCATGAGATTTTCGCCTAGATTAAGGCAAATAACGGCGAGCACAACCGTTAAAATTTAGAATAGGTCTTTTTTCGTAAAATAGCAGCTGCAACGACCGTTAGATTTCCGGCGGGTGCAATATCGGCTCGGAAATTTGGGCTTTTGCGGGAAACTTTAAAAGTATAAGGGTGACAAGTTATCTTGTGCAAGAGTTAATATGACGCAAGTGTGGATATAAACGAAAAAAGGTCTGCTCCAAAGCGCTTGTATAACTTTTGGGGCAGACCTTGAATTTTTTCGCTGAACAAATCAGACGGCTTCAACCTCCGAAATAATTGATCCCCATCGCCTCACGCACCTCGGACATTGTCTCGCGGGCAACGGCGCGTGCTTTGCGTGTGCCTTCCACAAGGATTTCATCGATATGATTCATCCTGCCGGCAAGGCTGATGCGCCGCTCCCGGATGGGCTCCAGCAGCTCATTGACTGCCTGGGCGGCAAGCTTTTTGCAATCCGTGCAGCCGATCCCGCCTTTGGAGCACAGCTCATGGATGTCTGCGCACTGCTCCGGTCTGAAGTGCCGGTGATATTCATATACCGGGCAAATATCCGGATGGCCCGGGTCATCCTTTCGAACGCGTGCCGGGTCCGTTTTGGCCTTGGCCAGCTTCAGCTCAACCTCTTCACGGGAAGAGTCAAGGTACATGGCGTTGCCCAGGCTTTTGCTCATCTTGCTGCCTCCGTCCAGGCCGGTCAGCCTGCCGCCGGTCAGGATACGTGGCTCCCTCAAGACAGGACGGTAAAGCTCGTTAAAGCGGCGCACTATTTTACGAGCCTGCTCGATATGCGGAATCTGATCTTCCCCCGCCGGAACAAGGGTTGCCTTGCAGAAAGCAATGTCTGCCGCCTGGCTCACGGGATAGCCCAGAAATCCGTAATACAAGTCATTATAACCTCGTTCCTTGGCTTCATTCTTTACCGTCGGATTGTGACGCAACGAATTGACGGTAACAAACATGGAGAAATATTGGGTCAGCTCCGCAATTTCCGGAATCATGGACTGGATGAACAGGTTGGCCCGCTCGGGATCAATCCCGACGGCCAAATAGTCGAGTGCGACCTGTCTCACACTGTCCGCAATCAGTCCGGGACGTTCAAAATGCGTGGTGAGTGCCTGCACATCGGCGAGCAGAATGAAAGTAGGGTACACATGCTGAAGCTCAACGCGGCTGCGCAGGCTTCCCACATAGTGGCCAAGGTGAAGCTTGCCGGTCGTCCGGTCTCCGGTTAGAATAATATCGCTTGTCATTGCAATTCCTCCCTGAATGAATATTTATGATCAACTTCCACCACCACCAGCCTTCCTCCATGGCCACCACCTCCTTTCAAGTCATTTGCCGCTGTTCCCGATGTGCACCCAATGCAAAAAAGACTCCGTCCCTGAGCGTGTCATTTTCATGTGAAAATAACAGAACCCAAGGACGAAGCCTTCGCTTCGCGGTGCCACCTTGCTTGGCTGCCTGAGCAGCCCTCTCGCGGGTACGGGAGAAGCCTTCCGGATTCGCCGATACCGTGTCCCTTGTTAACGGGTGGACGATCCCGCCTCGCCTACCGCTGCCGGAAGCAGCTGTTCAGCTTGGAGCTCCGAAGCCCATTTCAATGCAAGCGGAACACCGGCTTGCACCTTCCGCCGGCTCTCTGCAGATCCTTCCCGCACCTACTTCTCTTCATCAACGCTGTACATGATTTTCCTCAGTATATAATGATCCGATGATGATATCCACTCCTAATTTCAGTCTGCTGTAGCCGAAGCGCTGCTTTGGCCTTCCTCTTTTCCGGACGGTTTCCTTGCCCCACCGAGACTGGTACCGAGAACACCGATAATAATAGCTGCTGCCCCCACAATGTGATAATAATAAAGCTCCTCTTTCAACAGCAGGGCCCCCGACATGATGGATACCAATGTGGAAAAATTGCTGAATACGCTCATTTTGGACGCCTGAATGCGGGAAAGCGCAAAGCTGGACAGCAATGTAGTAACGAGAGTCGAAGCGATGCCAAGGTAAGCGATAGCTCCCAGGTATACAGGGCTTGCCAGCGGCTCCGTATAGGCTGTAATTGTTCCTGCGGCGAAATGTTTTCCCAAAGAGAGAATATTAAAGACGACAAAGCCCATCGTAACCGTCACATACGTAATTTCCAGGGGAGCGTATTTTTGCGACAAGGGCCGCGCCAGTACACTATATGCGGAAAAGCATAACGCCGACAGCATAATCAAAGCTATGCCCCCGAGATTGGCGGTGGATAGCTGGGTCCCGCCTTTCATGGCGAAGATGAAGATCACACCGGCAACTGACAGCAGCAGGGAGAGCTTCTGAACAGCCGTTGTTTTTTCCTTCAACAGGATCGATGCCAGCAGCAGCGTGAACACAGGCGTCGTCGCCTGAATAATGCCCGCCTCGGATGAGGAAGTGCTGAGCAATCCGAAGGTCTGGAATGTAAAAAACAGCACAGGGGAGAACAGCCCGAGCGGAAGCAGACGCCAAATGTCTTTGCGGCTTACCTTGACCCGCATCCAGCCTGCCAAAACCGGTATCGTAAGCACGATAAAAGTCAAGGCGAACCGGTGGGCCAGTACATCGAGCGGATCTGCTCTGCTGACGGTAAGCTTAACGAATAAAAACGAAAATCCGATAATGGATGCAAATAACAAGGCCGCCAAATATGCGGCTCCGGAGCCGGAACGTGCGTTGTTCATGATGACCTCCTGAATAGTGTAGCTTGGATAAAGCTTTGAAGTGATGTTAGCTTTACCAATATAAAGGAGTAAGAAAAGGTGCTACAATACAAATATATAGATACTGTACCGGTACAGATGGGAGGGTCAATAGTAAAAAGTGAAGTATCCGGGGAAAACGGCGGGCAAGGTGCGCTGAAATATGCCGCCATTGCCGCTGATCTGAAAGCCGAAATTATGAACCGCCGCTTAAAGCGCAGCAGTGAAGGCATAAAACTGCCTTCTGTACGCGAGCTGGCGGATAAATACCAATGCAGCAAAAGTACCGTCATTAAGGCTTATGAGGAACTGGAGAAGCAGCATCTCGTATACAGCCTTCCGAAAAGCGGTTATTACGCGGTCATCGGCTCATCCGATTCACGTTTCAATCCTGACGATGAGACGGCCCCGCTGGATTTTGCGTCCGTCGCTCCTGATCCGCGAATATTTCCATATATCGATTTTCAGCACTGCATCAACAAGGCGATCGACAGCTACCGCAGCGATTTGTTCGTTTACGGCACGCCGCAGGGGCTGCCTTCCTTGAGGGCTTTGCTGCAGGAACGGCTTGCTGACCACCAGGTGTTTACCCGCAGGGAGCAAATCTTCATCACCTCAGGGGTTCAGCAGGCGTTGGCAATTCTGGCTGCCATGCCTTTTCCAAACCAGGGGAGGGAAGTCATCGTCGAGAATCCCGGATATCACAACATGGTCCCTCTCCTCAAAGGGCTGCAGGTTCCATGTTATGCAATCACTCGCCATATGAACGGGCTGGATATGGACGGACTGGAACAACTGTTAAGCACGAAAACGATCAAGTTCGTCTACCTCATGCCGCGTTTTCATAATCCCATCGGCGTATCGCTGACCGCAGCCGAGAAGAAACAGCTCGCCGAGATGGTGCTGCATTATGACAGCTACATTGTGGAGGACGACTATTTGGCGGATCTGGACACGGATGGCAAAAGGGACCCGCTGTATGCCTATGACCGCAGCGGCAGGGTCGTCTATCTGAAGAGCTTCTCCAAAATTATTTTTCCCGGCCTGCGCCTGGGGGCTGCTGTGCTCCCACCGGAGCTGGCCGGCAGCTTCGGCCATTACAAGAGCCTGCTGGATATCGACAGCTCCGCTTTGTCCCAGGCGGCGCTTGAGATTTACATCCGCAGCGGCATGTTTGACCGCCACCGGCGGGGCATCCGTGACAAATACTACGCGAGAATGGAGGTTTTGAACGGAATGCTGGACCGGCTTTCGTCAGCTCCGGCATTCGCCGAGGCGCCGCGCAACGGCGGGGAGCATACTGTACTGCCGCTGCCCGCGAACCTTTCACGCAAAGCTCTGTTGTCCGGGCTGTTGAAGAGAGGAGTGATTGCTGAAACGGCGGATCGTAATTTTGTGGACGAAGCATCTGTCATTCCACTGCTGCGGCTGAATATTTCGAATGTGCATGAGTCCCAGGTGGAAAGAGGGATGCTGGCCATCTACGAAGAACTGAAACGGCTCAACAGGAAAAAAGGGTAGTCGGGCGCAATCAAGCGTACTTTGATTCCGAGGCTGCGGACGTACTGCTATACTGCTTCAAAGGCAGAAAAGACAAAAAGACGATTCTCGTTGGAGAACCGTCTCTTGTCATGTGTGGATAGCCCTTGAAGTTGGCTTATTTCATGGGTTCATTTCCCTTGCGCCACAAGGCGGAGCGACTCGTCGGCCGCTTCCAGTGTGGCGTCAATGTCGGCGTCCGTATGGGCTGTCGTCAGGAACCATGCTTCATACTTGGAAGGAGCCAGATTGATGCCGCGGTTCAGCATATGGCGGAAGAAGGCGGCGAACGCCTCGCTGTCCGTATCCTGTGCCTCCTCATAGTTCGTTACCGGGTGATCGCAGAAGTGAGTCGAGAACGCTCCGCGGATCCGGTTGATGGTCATGGGCACCCCATGGCGCTCCGCGGAGGCCTGCAATCCGTCCGTAAGCTTCGCAGCCAGACGTTCCATTTCCTCATACACCCCTTCGCCCTGCAGCACCTCCAGACAGGCGATGCCTGCCGAGATCGAAGCGGGATTGCCCGCCATCGTGCCTGCCTGATAGGCTGGACCGAGCGGTGCGACCTGCTCCATCACCTGCTTGCTGCCGCCGTAGGCGCCAATGGGCAGTCCGCCGCCGATGATTTTGCCTAGGGCCGTCAAGTCCGGCTGAATGGCGTCCAGGTTGTCCAGACCCGCGTAGGTTTGGGTGGAGCCATAATGGAAGCGGAAGGCAGTGATGACCTCATCGTAAATGACGAGCGAGCCATTGGCGCGGGCCATACGGCACAGCCCTTCCAGGAAGCCGGGCTTCGGCATCACCATGCCGAAATTGCCCACGATCGGCTCAACCATGACAGCAGCCACGTCCTCGCCCCAACGCTCCAGCGCTTGGCGCAGACCGTCCAGATCATTGAACGGAACGGTAATGACCTCATTGGCGATGCTGACGGGAATGCCGGCGCTATCCGGAATGCCCAGCGTGGAAGGCCCCGAGCCTGCGGCCACAAGCACGAGATCCGAATGGCCATGGTAACAGCCGGCGAATTTAATGATTTTGTTGCGTTTCGTATAGGCACGCGCTACACGGATCGTTGTCATGACCGCTTCAGTGCCGGAGTTGACGAAGCGGACCTTGTCCATGGAAGGAATGGCTTCCTTCAGCATGCGGGCCAGCTTGATTTCCAGCGCGGTCGGCGTCCCGTACAGCACTCCATTGGCTGCGGCTTCGGCAATGGCCCGGGTAATATGGGGATGGGCGTGGCCGGTAATGATGGGCCCGTAGGCAGCCAGATAGTCGATATACTTGTTGCCGTCCGCATCCCAGAAGTGGGCGCCCTGCGCCTTCTCCATAAATACGGGAGCCCCGCCGCCTACCGCCTTGAAGGAGCGGGAAGGGCTGTTCACGCCTCCGACAATATGCTCAAGAGCCTCCTGATACAAGGCTTCAGATGTTTTCCGGTTCATCATATGTAAAAATCCTTTCTTACTCTTAATTGGTGTGTAATTAAAACTGCATATTACATGCTTGTTCATTATACCAGACTTGCATCCAACATAGCGTGACATATCCTATAGCCGGGTACCCGTTCCTCCGGTGTCCAGCAGGATTCTCTCATTTGCCAAATTGACCAAAGCAAAAAAGGCAGCCCGTGGGCTGCCTTCCGCCTTTAATTAAAGCTCTCTTCCGCTTGAACCGCTGCCTCTCCCCGAAGAGGAGGGATTCGTGTCTGTGTCGGCGGTGGATGAATTGCCTGTCTTACCGTCCTGCCCGTTTTCCGCTTCTTCTGATGAAGGTACATTGTTCATGAGTTCCTGCACATACTCTTTCAATTTATCGGAATTTTTGACTGTCAGTACGGCGGCGCCGCCGATTTTCTCTTCATTGAGCATGTTCATCGGAGGCACCTGTTCACTGCCCGCAAAGCTGCTCTGGTATCCGACACCAGCCAGCTTCAGCATATCGGTAACGGTCAGATTGGTGTCAATATACGGATTCACCTGCTCCAGAATGCTCGGCAGCTTGGCTAACGTTGTTGTTGTCTGCATTTTGTCGGCTACAGCTTCCAGGAATGCTCTCTGCCGACTGGTACGGGAAAAGTCTGACAAGGCGTCATGCCGGAAACGGACATATTGCAGCGCTGTTGTTCCATCCAGATGCTGCATGCCTTTTTTCAGATCAATATCGTATTCGTGATTGTCCGCCTTGCTCACATAGTGCATATCCTTTTCCACTTCAAAATCCACACCGCCAATGGCGTCCACCAGCTTGATAAAGCCCTGGAAATCCGTGTACACATAATACTGCACCGGTATGCCCAGCAGGTCGCCGGCCGCCTGCATCGCCGTATTCGGGCCATGGGTTATGGCCGTATTGATACGGTTGGTTCCATAACCGGGAATCTCCGTATAGGTATCACGGAGAAGGGAGAAGAGGCGGATTTTCTTCTGTTCCGGGTCCAGCGAAACCACCATCATACTGTCGGAACGTGGAACTTCACCTTTGCTTGTTCCGCGCGCATCGACACCCATCAGCAAAATGTTCACAGGCTCGGTGCCTTCCCATTTGGGCGGGTCGGGAGTTACCGTCTTGTCTACTTTCTCGATATTGTGGAATGGGGAAGCTTCCCCTGTCTTCTGCAGCTGATCCAGTTGGTTATAAATAGAAGTAAAATAATAGGCCGAAAAGCCGATAACCGACGCCAGAACTACGGCTACGAAGGTCCAGATCGTCCTTTTGGTCTTCCTGGTCATAATGAGCTTCTCCCTTTCGCTTTTCAATTCATTACATTATAATTTCTTTTTGGGCCACAATCAATTATACAGCGAGGTAATTTATGCTAGCGATAGATGTAGAAGATTTGCGCAAAACGTTTCAGGTTCAGAAAAATCGTGAAGGCCTGAAGGGTGCCTTTCTTGATTTGTTTAAGCGTGAGTACCGGGAAGTTGCGGCTGTAAAAGATATCTCCTTTCAGATTCCGCAGGGCGAAATTTGCGGTTACATCGGGGAGAACGGGGCCGGAAAATCAACAACCATCAAAATGCTGACGGGAATACTGGTCCCGACATCCGGTCGCTTGAAGGTGGGCGGTTATGTGCCCTACGAAGAGCGCGAGAAATTCGTCCGCAATATCGGGGTGGTCTTCGGCCAGCGCAGTCAACTGTGGTGGGATATCGGCGTCATTGAGTCATTTCAGCTGCTGCGCAAAGTATATCAGGTGCCGGAAGCTGATTTCAAACGGCGGCTGGACGAGCTGGTGGAGCGCTTGCAGCTGCAGGAGCTGCTGAACCGTCCTGTGCGCAAGCTGAGCCTCGGCCAGCGGATGCGCTGTGAGCTGGTGGCCGCGCTGCTGCACAACCCGTCCATCGTGTTTCTGGATGAGCCGACCATCGGCCTCGACATTGTCGTGAAATCCGAAATCCGGGAGTTTCTGAAAGACATGAATCGTGAGCATGGCACGACGATTCTGCTGACAACTCACGATCTGCAGGACATCGAAGCGTTATGCTCGCGTGTCATCATGCTGGATGACGGACGGATTATCTATGATGGCGGCCTGGATGAGCTGAAAGCCAGATGGGGCACCGGTCGGGAGGTCCACTTCCAATTCGGGAAACCTACGGCCCAAGCGCTGCTGGAGCAGTGGACCACCGGTATGCCTCTGCAATGGTCCGCCGAGAACGAACTTGAGGCCAAGGTGTGGATCCCGCTTGAGCTGAATGTATCCGACGTCCTGGCCAGCGTGGTGGGCCGCACGGACATTACGGATATCAAGATTATTGAAACGAATACCGATGATATCGTCCGCAGCATTTATCAGTCCGGCTCAGCCGAGCGCAAGGACGGGGAGAAGGTTCTCGTGGGGGCTGGTACCCATGCTTAGCGCCTATGGTGATTTTATCCGTATCCGGTTTCTGACGATGCTGGCTTACCGGGTGAACTATTACTCCGGCATTTTAATCTATACGCTGAATATCGGCGTTTACTACTTCACGTATATGGCGATCTACGGAGAGGGGGACAGCATCGGCGGGTTTACAAGCATGCAGATGACAACCTATGTGGCCGTATCCTGGATGGCACGGGCCTTTTATTTCAACAACCTGGACAGGGAAATCTCGACAGACATCCGGGACGGAAATATCGCTGTTCAGATCATCAGGCCTTATAACTATGTGCTGGTCAAAATGATGCAGGGTCTCGGCGAGGGCATGTTCCGCTTTCTGCTCTTCATGATTCCGGGCATGGCGATTGCGATGCTGCTGTTCCCGATCCGGCTGCCGTCCGACCCTGCGGCGTGGGTTGGCTTTCTGGTCATGCTGTTTTTCAGCTTTCTCATCAACTCCCAGATCAATGTGATTACAGGACTGGCCGCTTTTTTCGTGGAAAACAACGAAGGCATGATGCGCATGAAGCGGGTCGTGGTCGATCTGTTTTCCGGCCTCATTCTGCCGATCAGCTTTTTCCCGGGCTGGCTGGCCGCGGTTTCGCAGTGGCTGCCATTTCAGGCCATTACCTATCTGCCGGGCTCGGTCTTCACCGGACGCATTCAGGGTGTGGGCATCTGGCATGTGCTTGGCATACAGGTCCTGTGGTTTGCCATTCTGCTCGTGCCGATGGTGCTGATCTGGCGGATGGCGCGGCGGCGCCTGTTCATACAGGGAGGTTGAGTGGATGAGATATTATTTGGGCCTGGTAGGCGAATACCTGAAAAATTATATGAAAACACGCATGACCTACCGAGCCGATTTCTGGGTGGAGGTCGTGTCCGATCTGCTGTTCCAGGCGGTTAATCTGATATTTATTCTTGTGCTGTTCATGCATACGGACAGTCTGGGCGGCTGGAGCCGCAGTGAGGTTATTTTTGTTTACGGTTATTTTATGGTGCCATACGGCATTTTCAGCTGTTTTATTAATTTATGGGGCTTCAGCGAACGCTATATTGTAAAAGGCGAGATGGACCGGATCATGACCCGGCCGGCGCATAATCTGTTTCAGATTTTTCTGGAAAATGTGGACCCGCCCGCGCTGGTCGGTTCGGTGATCGGCCTCATCATCATGAGCATCAGCGGTGCGCAGCTTGATATGGTATGGGAATGGTGGTTCATCCCGGCGTTAATCGTGCTTACCATCAGCTCGGTTGCGATTTATACAGGGATTTATACGACGCTGACTTCTCTTTCATTTTACTCCGACGCGCCCACGGGAATTTTGCCGTTGATGTTCAACGTGCAGGGTTATGGGCGTTACCCGGTAACGATTTACAATCGTGCGCTTCAGGTGCTGCTGACGTGGATCGTGCCGTTTGCCTTTGTCGGGGTATATCCGGCATCGCTCTTCCTGGGCAAGGAGGAAATGAAACAGATGGCGCTTCTGACTCCTGTAATGGGAGCCGTATTTCTGGCCATTGGTTTAACGGCCTGGAATTATGGAGTGCGGCGCTACCGCGGTGCCGGTTCATAAATTGAGCTTACGAATTCTTCAGGAAAAGGGATGTGATAAACGATGACGACTGAGATCGGCCATGCGGCCCCCGATTTTGAGCTGCCGGGCAGCAGCGGCAAAAACGTAAGGCTGTCTGATTACCGCGGCAAGCGGGTGCTGCTCTACTTTTATCCCAAAGATCTGACGGCTGCCTGTACTTCACAGGCCTGTGATTTCCGTGATCATCACGAGGAGTTTGGCGGGCTGAACACCGTCATTCTGGGCGTCAGTGCGGACCCGCTCAAGCAGCACGAGAAGTTTATTTCCAAGTATGGTTTGCCGTTTGAGCTGCTGGCAGATGAAAATCACCAGGTTTCCGAAGCCTATGGGGTATGGCAGCAGAAGCAAATGTACGGCAGACAGTTCATGGGCATCGTGCGCTCCACGTTCCTGATTGATGAGAATGGAATACTGGTGCGCGAATGGCGCAAGGTAAAGGTCAAGGGTCATATTGAAGAGGCTCTTGAGTATATACGTCTGTTGAATAAAAATTAAAGCTTGTTTGGTCCACACCCGTATTTGCGGCGGTTCGCTGTAAATACGGGTGTTTTGTTTTGGCCGGTAAAAAACGGATTGACGTCTTTACAGGGGAAAGTTATGATGTAATCATCTAATTAGATATATATTTAATTTAATAATCATTTAAATAAGTTGAAGCGCAATGATTAAGGAGCTGCGAAGATCATGAATTTTATATTGAAGCCTTTGGATTTTGTGAAGGAAGAAAAAGAGTACTCAAAGCTATTTGCCGCTGGCGTCATTAACGGAATTGGAGACCGCTTTTTTCAGGTGGCGCTGCTGGCCATGATCATTCGGCTGACAGGGTCAGGGATGGGAGTGGGTGTGGTGCTCGGCTTGCGGATGCTGCCTTTTCTGCTGCTGGCTCCTGTAGGGGGCTGGCTGGCAGACCGTATTTCACGCAAAACATTGATGATCTGGACCGACGTGCTGCGTGGCCTGATTGCGCTGGGCTTTTTATTTGTAAGCGGACCGGAGCATTTATGGATTGTTTACACAGGTACCTTTCTGCTGGCCTGCGGGGAAGCAATGTACGCGCCAGTGCGCAAGTCAGCCATCCCGGTTTTGGCGGCGCCGCAAAGACTGCTTACGGTGAACAGTCTGGAACAGCTGATGACAGGGGTTGTACTGATTGCCGGCTCTGCTGTTGGCGGTATCATTGCCGCCTTTTTCGGCTCGGATTGGGCATTTATGATCAATGCGGCTTCTTTTGTGCTGGCCGGGCTGATCATCAGGAGCATTGCTTTTCCTTCCGTGGACAGCGATGCAGGGCATGAAGGGACTACTGCCAATAAAGTCACACAGGAGACAGAGGTTAAGGGTGAACGACGCTTGCCCTTGCCGCTGCTGCGCAGTCTTCTCGCCGGGACGGCTGCGCTGCAGGCCGCACTGCTGTTGGAACTGCTCGTGCCCGTTTTTAACGGGATCGATAATGTTTTGATCAGTGTGTATGCGATGGAAGAATTCGGAGGCGGTGAGGAGGGAGTCGGGCTGTTCTATGGTGCATTGGGCCTTGGTCTCATGGCAGGACCTTTGCTGGCCAGATACCTCCGGCGTTCTCTGATCTGGATCGGGCTTCTGGGTCTGCTGCTGGAAGGAGCGCTCCTGATGCTGCTCAGCGGAATGGAGCAGTTGTGGCTTGCGGCTGCGGTTTATGTCATGATCTCGCTTATTGGGGGGATAGGCAATATCTGTGTGGATACGATTATTATGCGCGAGATCCCGCCACGACTGCAGGGCAGAGTATTTGGCATCACCACCGCATGGGGCGGCAGCGTGATGGGGATTTCCATGTTCGCGGCGGGAATGGCGCTGGAAATTGCGGAGCCGCGCGCCCTCGGCTGGTTAGGGGGAGCAGGGTACGCGGCAACGGCTCTGGTCGTGGTGCTGCTGTACGGCATACTCCGGAGGAGGGACAAGAACAACAGCCTTCTAATCCAAAAAAATGGACCCGCCAGCTAGCGCGGGTCCACATCGTGATTTGCCAAACCTTTCTTTTTCACCCATTTCGCTTCCTTTCTCTTAAATTATTTCTCTCAGTCGCGGCCTCCCTCCTTCCCTTTCAACATAACAGGTGAAAAGCGCCGGAATAACCGCTTTCTGTATCTGAACAAAACAATGAGCACGACCGCTGCGCCTGCAATTGCGATAATCCGCACAGCGTACATTTCGGTCAGATGGAAGACAGCGTCCCACTGTGGACCGAACATTTTGCCGATGCTGATAAACAGGATGACCCAGACGAAGGCGCCGCTGTAAGCGTAGGCTGCAAATTTGCGGAAGGGCAGCGCGATAATGCCTGCGAAATATCCTGTAAAATGCCGCACTCCAGGGATAAAGTATCCGATAAAGATAAGTCCATTCCCGTACCTTTGAAACCAGGCCTGGGTTTTCTCAAGCTTGTCCGGTTTTAGAAACACCCATTTGCCGAACCGGAGAATGAAAGGCAGCCCGGCCTTACGGCCAATCCAATAGGTGATGGTCATTCCGATGGTTGTGCCAAAAAACGCTAGCACGATTAATAGATAGAAGTTAAGCGCTCCTGTATAGGATAGATATCCGGAGTATGCCATTGTTGTCTCACCGGGAAAAGGGAGGGCGATAAATTCCAGCAGCAGCCCGATGAACAGTACACCGTATCCGTAATTCTCAAATAAATGGCCGATCCATTCAAGCACATCCATAGCCTTCACTCCCGCCTTTATCTGCAAAAAATAATTTGATGACAACTCTAGTCTACTTCTATTTTCTGCTTCATATACTCTACTACATTTTCAGATAGCTGTTCCGAAATCGGCCTGAATCGCAGGTGCCATTCACGAACAGCGGATTTCCTTGATTTTATCAAAAATAAACTTGGTTATAAAATGTAGGAGGAGAGTATGGAAATGAAAATGAAACTGACTGTATGTATGCTTGCATTTTTTCTGCTGACGGCTGTGCTTCCGTTCACGGCTTTGGCGCGGTTTGATGACGGGGAAAAAGTAATGTTGGCAGCATCCTCTGCCCGTCAGCCTGTTCAATTGAAAAAGGCCGCGCCGACGGTGTATTTAACATTTGACGACGGGCCGGGCAAATACACGGGGCAGGTGCTGGATATTCTCAAGCGTTACCAGGTGCCGGCAACCTTTTTTGTGCTGGGACAGGAGGCGAAGCGTTCTCCTGAGCTGGTCCGCCGCATTATGGCGGAAGGCCATGTCCTCGGAAATCATACATACAATCATAATTACAAGGAGCTTTATGGAGATTTCAAAACCTTCTGGACTCAGATCAAGCAGACAGAAGAAATCGTATATGAGATTACGGGCTTTCGTCCGCAGCTGGTAAGGGCTCCTGGCGGGACCTATGGACATTTTGACAAAGTGTATTTCCACCTGCTGCAGGAGGCAGGATATAACGTAGTGGACTGGAATGTGGACAGCGGCGATTCAAAGCGCTTGGGCGTGCCGGCGGCTCAAATTGAGGCGGGAGCGGTGCGGGGGATTGGCCATGCGGGAGACAAGGTTGTGCTTATGCACGATGGAGGCGCGCGGGCGGAAACTGTTAAGGCCCTTCCGTTCATCATAGAAAAGTATCGTTCCGCAGGGTATTCGTTCGGTGTTCTGGGACCTGATCAGTCCAATTGGAAGTCTCCGGTGAAAAAAATGGCCAGTGCAAGACCGGCGCCTGATGCGAAATGGATCGCCGAGCATGTTCTGGCGAATAAAACAGTGCTCTTTCCTGAAATGAAGCCTCTTGTTCTTGAAGTAGGCAATAGAGAAGCCACACTTGCTTTTGGGGAATATGAGCTGGACGGGGGACAAATCATCGTATCGCTGCGGGCGGCCATTGAGCGTCTGGGTGGAACGGTGACCTGGGATTCCATCTCCAAAACGGCTACAGCCGCATGGAACAGCAGGACGATGCAGATCTATGCTGATACAGGCAAAGTGACAAGCTGCAGGGAGGCAAACCAGTGCGTATCGGGAACCATCCATGTGATCCTGCGCGCCGGGGCCGTTCAGATTCCGCTCCGCGACCTGCTGAAATGGGCGGGGCGCCCGGTCAATCAGCTGCACTTTACTCATGCGGAGTACAGAGTTACAGCGGCCTAAGAAGTGCTTGTGCCTTCCTTGACGTTCTGAATTGTCGTTGCGTATAATGAATCCAACAATTGAGGGAGGCACGGTAATGAATAAGCCTAATGAAATAGTTGTTGTTCTCGATTTCGGAGGACAATACAACCAGCTGATTGCAAGAAGAATTCGGGATCTCGGTGTTTACAGCGAGCTGCTCCCTTATAATACTCCGGTGGACAAGCTTCGTGAGCTTGCGCCGAAAGGAATCGTTTTCTCCGGCGGACCTTCCAGCGTATATGCGGAGAATGCTCCGCATGTGGACAAAGCCATTTATGATCTGAATATTCCGATTTTCGGAATCTGCTACGGTATGCAACTGATGGCTCAGCAGCTTGACGGCAAGGTGGAGCGGGCGGACAAGCGTGAGTACGGCAAAGCGGACGTGCAGTTCAATAAGGATGCCGCATTGGCGAAAGGGCTTGATTCCTTGCAAACCGTATGGATGAGCCATGGCGACCATGTTACGGAAATGCCTGCAGGCTTCAAGCTGGACGCGGGTACGGAGAGCGCACCTATTGCCGCGATGAGCAATGAGGAACGGAAGCTGTATGCGGTACAGTTCCATCCGGAAGTGCGCCACTCAGTGAACGGTAATGAGATGATCAGCAATTTCCTGTATGAAGTGTGCGGATGTGCAGGCAAATGGACGATGGAGTCGTTTATTGAAAATCAGATCCAGGAAATCCGCGAGCGCGTAGGGGATAAAAAGGTACTGTGCGCACTGAGCGGCGGTGTGGATTCCTCCGTCGTGGCCATGCTGATCCATAAAGCCATCGGGGATCAATTGACTTGTATGTTCATTGACCATGGCCTGCTCCGTAAAGGCGAAGCGGAGAGCGTTATGGATACATTTGTGGGCAAATTCGACATGAAGGTTGTCAAAATTGACGCCCGTGAGCGGTTTTTGTCGAAGCTGGCAGGTGTGGACGATCCGGAGCAAAAGCGGAAAATTATCGGCAACGAATTTATTTATGTTTTTGAGGAAGAGTCCGCGAAATTTGACGACTTTGATTTCCTTGCTCAGGGAACCCTGTATACGGATATTGTCGAGAGCGGCACGGCAACGGCTCAGACGATCAAATCCCACCACAATGTGGGCGGGTTGCCTGAGAACATGAAGTTCAAGCTAATCGAACCGCTGAACGCCTTGTTTAAAGACGAAGTCCGCAAGGTTGGCGAGGAATGCGGTCTGCCGGCGGAAATCGTATGGCGCCAGCCTTTCCCTGGCCCGGGTCTTGCGATTCGCGTGCTTGGCGAGGTAACTGAGGAGAAGCTCACCATCGTCCGGGATTCGGATTATATCCTGCGTGAAGAAATTGCCAAAGCGGGCCTTGACCGCGAAATTTGGCAGTATTTCACGGCGCTGCCGAACATGAAGAGTGTCGGCGTTATGGGCGATGCCCGTACGTATTCCTATACTGTAGGCATTCGTGCTGTAACTTCCATCGACGGCATGACCGCCGACTGGGCGCGCATCCCTTGGGACGTGCTGGAGAAAATCTCCGTGCGGATCGTCAATGAGGTGGACAATGTAAACCGCGTTGTTTACGATATCACCTCCAAACCGCCAGCAACCATTGAGTGGGAGTAAATATATTGAAAAATTAGGCAGCTGCATATTAAAGACCCGGATTCGAAGAAGAATCCGGGTTTTTGGCATATTAACGCCGAAGTAATGCATCATTTTTTTCAGGATACCATTCCCACCCTTTAGCCCCTGAATCTTTTTTCTCATATCCCGCAAAGCCTCGCCATCGAGTTCAGTTGACCGCTACTGGTATGATTTCTCCCTATTCTGCTTAAATCGGCCTTCAATTTATGGATCGAATTATAGATCGATCTCCTGCCGCTAAACTAGGTTTATTCCTGCTATCGTAAATTTTTCTCAGAAGATTGTTAATGCTTTTGTTCATTTTACGTATTAACATATGTGAGTTCCCTCATAACAAATTGCGCAATTTGTTGAACTGCCCGGTGGAGGGATGGTGGAAGGAGGGTATGGATGGAAGTTATCCAGGGTAAAGTGGATCGTCACAAGCATACAGAAAGATCGCATGAAGCGATCATGTCAAAAGAGGAATTCACACAAATATACAATACGTATTTCAAACGTGTGTACAAGTATATTTATTATCGCATTAATAACCACCATGCGGCGGAGGATATTTGCAGTCAGGTGTTTGAGACCGTGATATGCAAATACTCCAGCTTTTCACAGGAAAAATCCAATTTTGAGGTGTGGTTGTTTGCCATTGTAAGAAATGCCGTAACAGATTACTTCAGAGCTCAGAAGAAAAGGCACTACTCCTCATTGGATTCTTTGCTGGAACTGATTTTTCCCAAGCCGTCACCTGAAGAGTTGGCGATTCGCGAGGATAATAATCAGGCACTGTTCAAGGCTCTCGCCAAGCTGCGGGAGAAGGAGCGTAACATCATCGCCATGAAATATGGGGCTGGACTGAAAAATTCAGAAATCGCACAGATCATGGGTGTCAGTGAGTCCAACATTGGTGTTGTGCTGTATAGAAGCCTAAAAAAACTGCATCTTTCCTTACAGGCGGGGGGATTCAAAAATGAATGAAAAAAATAATCTCACAGAATTCAGCAAGACCATAGAACTGCTTGAGAATGCGGAACAGGGGAGCGATACCTCCAAAGCAAGGATCTATAACCGCTTGATCAACAAGCTGGACCATGGAACTATTAAATCTCAATCTAGTGAAAAGGACGGGATAACGATGAAAAAAAGCAGTTGGAGAACAGCAGTGGTGATTGGCAGTGTGGCAATTTGTCTGGGCGGGGCTTTTTCTACAACCACCTATGCACAGGACATGTTCCAATCCATCCTGGCAAAGTTTAAGGTGGGGAATCTTGAAATCACGCAATACGATAAGGAACTTCCTCCTGCTTCTCCGTCCTCCACTTCATCTGAAAATGCCGAAAGTGTGAGATCCGGCGACACTCAAATGTCGGCTCCGACCAAGCTGACAATAGATGAAGCCCGTTCAGCGCTTGGAATGAACTTCCCAGCCCCTGGTTGGGTGGCGGATTATAAGTATGAGAACAGTGTTCTCCAGGGCACCGGCATGGTCGAAGTGCAATACAATTCAGGGGATAAAGCTGTTAATTTCCTGATTTCCAAAGGTGGAGAAAACGGAATCGGTACTACCGAAGAGGTGAAAACAGAGGTCATCAACGGGACTACGGTCTACTTTGCCAATGGAATTGTGATTTGGGAAGAGAAGGGTTTTACAGTTGAAATGTATTCCCGAATAGACTTTGACAAAGCCACACTCGGGAAAATCATCGACAGCTTTAGCATTGGTGCTCCGGTCAAACCCTTGGATGCCGATAAGGTGAAGGAAAATGTGGATAAGAGTAGAGTTGGAGGCGCTGGCCCGGCCCCGGCCGGAAATTGAGGCGTCAAAGCGGGAATAAAAAACGAAAAGATACGAATAGACGCTACCGGGCTTGCCTGGTAGCGTCTTGTTTTTTAGGAAGAAATCCTGCTTCATTGTTTATACAATTTAGGCCAGTATTCCTTTGGCGCGTGCTTCCTTGATCCATGCCGGAAATTCGTTGAGAAGCCGGTCATATAATTCCTCGTCGTTAATGCTTGATATATCGTCCAGCGCAAAGAAATTAGCGTTATCGATATAACGCCCAGGCATTTCATCGAGTTTTTGCAGCACCCCGTAATTGGCCTGCCCCAGACCGACAAACTGCCAGAACAGATTTTTGGTGGAGCTTTTGGTAATAAGCTGTGAGATTTTCCTTTTCTGACTAACCCCGCCGTCGCTGAAAAAGATGATGTACGTTGGCATGCTCACATTAGGCTCTTCCACAGTGTACTTGCGAATAACATCCTCCATCACCGGAGGTTCATTGTTCGTGCCGCCTTTACTGCCCAAAGTGTAGGTACGGGCAATGTAATTTTCAAAGTCCCTGGCCGTAACGCTCGGTGCGCGCAAATAATCTTCGGCGAAAAACCATACATCCAGCTCGCCGTTATCATCAAATGTGGCAGCAATCGCCAGTATACGTTCAAAGGCTTCCTGAACAGTGCCATTGCGGTACAGATGATACATGGAGCCTGACGCATCAAAAACAACAGCCACACGTGCCTTGATTGGCTCAAGCTTCTTTTTCTCAAGAGTGATCGTCACTTTTCGTTTAAGCAGATCGATTTTGCTCAGATTCACAGGTGCGGGTGCAGGATTTGTACTTGGGACGGGAGCAGGGGAAGGAGGAGCCGGTGCTGCCGAAGCAGCGGCCACTTCAGCAGCAGCAGGATCCTCCACCTCAACACCAAACGACTCAGCGAGCGGCTTCAATCCTCCGAAAAATCCGCGTCCGATGGCCCGTACTTTGAGATCATCGCGGTGCTTGTAGATTTCAATGAAAATAAGGGCCGTTTCTTGCGTAGCCTGAGTAATCTCATATGTAACTTGCTGGGAGCCTGCTTGGACAATGGCTTGGCATTTCTCTACCTGCGCGAAGGTTCCCCCTTCAAGGGTGGCGGTAAAAACGCATTTTGATACAGGAGCCTGCCGAAGCTTATGCGTATCAATTAAAAAAGTACATTTCAGTTTTTCCATCTGCTGCAAAGTCACACTCTGCTGCGGATCGGCAGTCTGATTGTAGAAAACAAAATAGTCGTCCGATGGCACTTTGCCGCTCTCGTTCACCATAAAACAGCTGACGTCGAGCGCTGACGGAGCTGAGGCACATTGAATAGTTACTTGCAGTTGGGCTGATTCATGAAGGCTAGTGTTCTGACCTGTATTCAGGCTGACAATAGGATTTGACATTGCGATTCGCCTCTTCCTCTAACTGGTGATTGATAATAGCTATCCAAATTCTGAGGCAAATGTTTCCATAAGTCAATTGATTTGTAGCATTTCCCGCTTGCAGATAGTGGTTTTTGCAGAAAAAATGCGCTTTCAGATTATTTTCCGAACAATTAATTAAGGATGTGTAAATAACATTCGTTTTTATTGTTGACATATGCCCAATCACGGCCTACAATAACGATACCGAATATGATACAAACTTGAACGAACGACAATAATAAAGATATGCTTTCGTATAATTCCGGGGATTGGCCCGGAAGTCTCTACAAGGTCACCGTAATGATCTCGCTACGAAGAAGGGCTCCACTGATCCGGTATGCTGAACGCTTCCCGGATCGATGCTGCTTGCTGCGGCGGCAGTACAGTGGAAGCCGCTTTGCCGGTGCATAAACGACCTGGGGGAATCCATTCTTTCCGGGTCTTTTTGTCGTTCACGACTTTTAATCAAAGGGGAGTTTTGAACAATGGATCGCTTCTTTAAATTAAAGGAGAACGGTACCAACGTCCGCACGGAAATTATTGCGGGTATTACAACGTTTATGACCATGGCCTATATTCTGGTTGTAAACACGATCTTTCTTGGACCAAGCGGTGCAGGAATGCCTGGTGAGGCCGTGTTTTTTGCAACAGCGGTTGGCGCAGGCTTAATTACGATTTTGATGGGCCTGTTTGTCAATGTGCCGATTGGCATGGCTCCTGGCATGGGTTTGAACGCTTATTTCATGACAGTCGTACTGAGCTCTAATGGAGTAATTACGTGGCAGGCTGCTCTTGGCGCTGTTTTCATTTCAGGTATCGTGTTCCTGATCCTGACTGTGACGAAAGTACGGCAGATGCTGCTGGTGGCTGTGCCTGAAAGTCTGAAAATGGCGATTACCGTCGGGATCGGACTGTTTATCACCATTATCGGCTTGAAGCTCTGTAACCTTGTTATGGTGAACATTAACCCTGGAACGGATATCACGCACAGCGTTCCTGGGTCCGGCTTTAACCTTACTTTGGGCAACCTGTTGGTGCAAAAAGATGCTTTGCTGGCTTTGATCGGCCTGCTGATTATCGCGGTGCTGATGGTGCTGCGTGTGAAAGGGGCCCTGTTGATCGGGATTGTCGCTACAACCATTATCGGCATCCCGATGGGGGTAACCAATGTGAGCTCGCTTTCCGGGGCGAGCTGGTTCCCCAGCTTCAATAACCTGGCGGTAGGGCAGCTGGATCTGGCAGGGGCGCTGCACCTTGGTTTGTTTGAAATTATCTTCATCTTCACATTTGTGGAGCTGTTTGATACATTCGGCACATTGGTGGGAACCGCGACACGCGCCGGAATCATGGAGAATAAAGCAGAGGGCGAGAAGAAAATCGGCAAAGCGATGCTCGTTGATGCGGTAGGCGTAAGCGCCGGTGCGGTACTCGGGACAAGTACGATTACTGCTTTCGTAGAGAGCTCTTCGGGCGTTGAAGCAGGCGGTCGTACTGGTCTCACCGCAGTAACCACAGGCGTTTTGTTCCTGCTGGCCTTGTTCATCTCCCCACTGGCCCTGCTTGTGCCGTCAGCCGCAACTGCGCCTGCTCTCATTATTGTGGGTGTGCTGATGATCAGCCAGGTCCGCAAGATCGATTGGGATGACTTCATGCTGGCATTCCCGTCCTTCCTGACCATTGTAATGATGCCATTCACAGGAAGTATTGCGAACGGTATCTCTGCCGGAATTCTCACATACGTGATTCTGGCACTGTTCGGCAATCTTTTTGCCAAGCGCAATGTGAAAATACATTGGTTGATGTGGGTGCTCGCGGTCATCGTCATCATTCGTTTTGTGTTCATGGGTTCTGAATGACAAGCTGAATCAACCTTAAGATAGCCTCCGGATGCGCTTGCGCCGGAGGTTTTTTAGTTCTCGATAAAATATTGAGGCGCATTCCGCCATATCTCTGAATAGTGTATTAACTATACGGAGAGAATTAAGCAAAGCACGTTGCAGCTAGGTGAAAAAAACATTTTTTAAATTTTCTCTTGTCAGCTCATCTGTTTCATGTTATATTCTAATTCCGGCCAAAACGAGTCATTGAAAAATGCGTAGCAAAATCTTTTTTTGAAAAAGTGCTTGCTAAGATGGTCGGAAGATGATAAGATATAAGAGTTGCTGATGCGGTGAGCTGAAGCGGCGATGAAGTTTGATCTTTGAAAACTGAACAACGAGTGAGAGGATTTTGCGAAGCAAAATCCACCGCGAAGGTTTTTGGTACATGTCTATGACTGTATGAAAACCAGAGCGGACATTGAGATATGATATCTCGTCAGATTCAAATGAGCTTAATCGCTCTTTCGATATACTCACCGAATTTGATTCACTCAGCTGAGTGGAACCCAAATCCGGTGAGGTCGATGTTACTTCGTAACATCTTTATTGGAGAGTTTGATCCTGGCTCAGGACG